>JBBDWX010000309.1:9227-10166 GCA_040902665.1 Dongiaceae bacterium | reverse complement strand
GCGCGCCTTTCGGCAGCCGCGCGATCTCGATCGTGTCGGACGTGGTCTGGGTCGCGAGCGGAATGGTCTCGTTGAAGATCCGCACGCGGCCATGCACGTCCGAGACGGCGGGCAGCTGCACCGGCGTCGAGTTGTGCAGCTTCGCCATCTGCGTTCCGTAAAGAACGGCCATGGTGGTAACTCCTTGTTGAATTCAGGGATAGCTCGGGAAGATCGGTCAAAACGCCAACGGGGCCCAGCGCGCGTCGCGGCCGGCCGCGACTGATCGCGGCGGGTTGGTGTGGCGGCGAAGGGGCCCGCCGCTTGAAGCAAACTGCAACCAGCCTCGGGCGCGTAGGGTTGGTGTGGCGGCTACGCGCCCGAGGCTAATCGTTACGGCGTCGTTGCGATCTCGACCACCGCCTCTTCCTCCATGCGCGCAGCCCCGATCGACATGCAGTAATAGACCTGCGTCGAATAGGACTTGTCGTCGCGTTCGGAGATCCGCGCGGTCGGCGCCTGGCCGACGGCCAGCAGCAGGCCCGACTTGCGCCAGGCGATGCATTGCCGGTCGCCGCTGCCGTCGAGCGTCAGCCGCTGCGAGCGGATGAAGCGGAAACCGAGGAACGTGTCGATCTGGCCCGCGACCAGCGCCCTCACGGTGTTGTAGTCCGAGCTCTTCACCTCGGTGGTGTTGCCGAAACGCCGGTGGCAGACCAGCACGTTGAAGCGCCGCATCTGCTCGTGCAGCGCACGCTGCAACGGCCGCGGCCGATACGGCAGACGGATGATCCGCGGCGCGGATGGCTCGGAGTTCGCCACCATCGATCCGTTGTCGGGCGCGGCCGCAATGTGCGTCGATGGGGCGATCGCAGCTTGCTTCACGATGCTGCGCCTCCCGCAATGAATGACCGCGCTCGATTACAAGAACAATTCCTCATCCTGAGCCTGTCGAAGGAT
>JBBDWX010000309.1:0-9127 GCA_040902665.1 Dongiaceae bacterium | reverse complement strand
GAGAGGCCTCATGGTTCGACAGGCTCACCATGAGGGCCGAGCGAACGCTTGCGATACAAAATGTCCTCATCCTGAGCCTGTCGAAGGATGAGAGGCCTCATGGTTCGACAGGCTCACCATGAGGGCCGAGCGAACGCTTGCGATGCAAAATGCCCTCATCCTGAGCCTGTCGAAGGATGAGGATATCGTTGGCCGAACTGAGCCACCGGAATACCCAAGCAAAAAAAGCGGCCCGGAATCTCCGGCCGCCTCTCGCGATCCTTGCATTAATGAAACGAAGTATAGGAATTTATTCCAGAGCCGTCAAGCGAATTCCTCACCCCTCCCACGCCAGCCTGACTGTCCGCTCGCCGCTGTCGCTCTCCCCGCCGGCCCCCTTGCCGTAACCCCAGGTCAGGATCTGCGTCGCCGCCGCAACGCGGGCTGCCGCCGGGGAGCTTGCGTCCTGCATGACCGCGACGAACGCCGCGAGCGCCGCCTTCGTGTGCGCCTGGGCCTGCGTTGCGATGTCCGGGTTCGCGCGGAGCGCCGTCTTCGCCCCAACCGTGCCGCCGCGCGCCGGCGCCGGCTTCTTCGCCGTTTGCGATGCTCTGCCCTTTGCCGTCGCGCCGGCCTTCCGCACCGACGATTTTTCTATCGCGTTGTCGTTCATCCGGTTTCTCCCTTGCGTTTTATGGGTCGCGCCGCCGTCGGATCGAGGCTCGCATAGCGATGCGTCTCCATCCGGCCGGCCCGTGCCGTACCGGCGCCGAAGCAGGCCGCGAGGATCGCAAGCCCGCCCGCGATCGCGCGAAACTCCGGCAGACACCGTATCGATGCGTATAGTCGTCGGCCGGGCTCGATCGGCGTTGCCATGAACGATGGCGTCATCTGGAACACCACGAGGTTTTCCGTCGCATCGCAGACCGCGCGGCCGCCGGCGAGAAGCCGGTTCTTGGCATGACGGAAGCGACGCTGGATCGCCACGAATTCATGATCGGGCCCGTCGCGGTCGAGTTCCGGCAGCGCGCTCCGCAGCGCGTTACCGGGCGGCGTGTCCTGCCATCGGGTCGCCGCCGTCGGCACATAGCCGGTCGCGCGGCGATACAGATAGGCATAGATCGCAGCGCAGCGATGCTCCTCGATCGTCACCAGGCCGAGCGCCAGCAATCGGCCGAGCGGATATTCGCTCAGCGCCGGATCGACCCCGGCGCCGGCACCGCCGACGAGCGCGAGCCTGCGCGCGCGCAGCTCGGGCGTGCCCTGGTCCGGTCCCAATTGCGTGTTGCGCGGCCGTCCGCCGCGGCTGCGTCTTGCGGCCATCGCAGCGCTACTCGGCGCCATCGTCGTCGTCTTCGTCCTCGTCCTCGTCGATTCCGAGCGCCCATTGCCGCGCCCATTCGACGATCCACAAGGCGCGTTCCGCCGTCATGTCGCTGCAGATCGCCTCGAAGTCGCCGTCCTCGGTAATGC
Organism: Dongiaceae bacterium; assembly: GCA_040902665.1. Lineage (GTDB taxonomy): Bacteria > Pseudomonadota > Alphaproteobacteria > Dongiales > Dongiaceae > JAWXBK01. The sequence goes on along the minus strand of JBBDWX010000309.1, from coordinate 7,675 downwards.
CGATTCCGATCAGCGATTCCCAGCGGCGCTTGGCGACCGCGCCGGCCACCTGCTCCGGCCGCAGACTGTCCGAAATCGGAAAATCGACCACTTTCGATGCCATCTTTGCCCTCCCTGGCCGCGCCGCCTTGGCGCTACGCTTGCATTACCGATGTTTTTAGTTTATTTGCGTAATCATGTCAAGCAGAATCGTTGGACAACTGCCGCGCTTTGCGGCGAAATGAGTCGCATGGAACCATCAGAAGCCGCCCGCCGCCTCAAGGCGCTGCGCGAACGTGCCGGTCTGCCGATGCGCGCCGTCTCGGAATCGCTCGGTTGGACATTGACCCGCTATCAGCATTACGAGGACCGCTATCGCCGGCCCTATCTCCCGCTCGAATTCGTGCGGCGGCTTGCCGATATCTTCGCGCAACGCGGCGTCGATCCGGGCGAGGTGATGTCGCTGGCCGGCGTCGGCCCTGGCGGATTGACGAGCCTGCCCTCCGCGCCGCCGCCGCTCGTCGGCAACGGCGCGCATCCGATCGGCGGGCGCGACCTTCCGATCATGGGCGCGGTTCGCGGCGGCAATGAAGGGTTCTATTTCAACGACGGCGAACCCAAGGAATATTTACGCCGGCCGCCGTTTCTCGACGGTGTCGCCAATGCGTTCGCGCTCTATGTCGATGGCGACAGCATGGAGCCGCGCTATTTCGCCGGCGAGATTCTCTACGTCAATCCGAACCGCCCGATCACCAGGAACTGTTTCGTCGCGGTCGAACTCACCGACGGCCAGGGCCTGATCAAGCAATTCCTGCGGCGCGACGATTCGCTCGTCGTGCTGCGCCAGTTCAATCCGGCCAAAGAGATCCGGGTTCAGAGCGACCAGGTGCGCCATATCTACCGCATCACCGGTGCCGGCGAGGCCGGCTGAGCAACAGCCGGTTCGGACGGCCCCCAATCCCTCGTTTGCTGCCAATCGCCGAGTCCACGGCCGCAACGCCGGTTGGGGTGATCTGGTATGGCGACAGGTCGCTCGGGCGGCGGCGCGCCTAAAACCACGGCATTGACACAGGTAGATTTACGCATTATTCATTGACATGAAAATGGTATTAGCGTAATAGCGATCTTTCCGCAGGCGCCCGCCTGCTGCCAGAAAGGGGAGATCGAGGATGACCTTCAAGTCGCGCGAACTCAGCGTACTCGCCTATGCCAACGGCTTCACGCTCTGGCATTACCGGACCGAAGACCCGCTCGCCCTGCTGCTCGATCCGACCATCGGCGCCTTCGAGGATGCCGGCTATTTCGGCGCCGCCTGCGACCTCCTCTGCGCCGGCGACCAAATCACGGTCAATCTCAATGGCCACCCGTCGCCGGCGATCGCCGCCCTCATGGTGCAGAGCGTGAATCCCGGCGGTCAGGTCCGGGTTGCGGAAATCGGCGGCTTGGCGATAGCCGCGCGGCGGCCGAACGCGGCCCCGGCCGAGCTTGCGGCATAAACAGAACCGGCATCGGACAGGCGAACGGCCGGACCGCCCCAACGGGAACGATCCGTCGGGATCGGTCCGGCAATTCGCATTTGTATCGTTGGCTAGCTGCTTCGTTGTCTAGTTGCCGGCGATCCCGACCACGACGCGACCGCGCACCTTGCCCTCGAGAATTTTCTTCGAAAGGCCGGCTAGATCGTCGAGGTTTGCCGTCTCGATCATCGCATCGAGTTTCGCGAGCGGCAGATCGCTCGCAATGCGCCGCCACGCCTCGCGCCGCATTTCGATCGGGCACATCACGGAATCGACGCCGATCAGCCGCACGCCGCGCAGCAGAAACGGGATCACCGTGGTTTCGAGTTTGGTGCCGCCGGCAAGGCCGCAGGCCGCGACACAGCCGCGATACTTCATCTGCGGCAGGATCGCGGCGAGCGTCGAACCGCCGACCGCATCGATGCAGCCGGCCCAGCGCTCGGAATCCAGCGGTTTGCCCGACGGCGTCGCGATCGTGCTGCGTTCGATGATTTCCGAAGCGCCGAGGCCCTTCAGATAGTCGCTCTCGCTGTCGACGCGCCCGGTCGAGGCAACGACCTTGTAGCCGAGCTTCGCGAGGATCGCGGTCGCGACGCTGCCGACGCCACCCGCTGCACCCGTGACCAGAACGTCGCCACTCGCGGGCTTGATCCCGCTGTTCTCGAGTTCCATCACGCAGAGCATCGAGGTGAAACCCGCGGTGCCGACCGCCATCGCCTGCTTCGCGCTGAGCCCCTTCGGCAGCTTCACCAGCCAGTCGCCTTTGACGCGCGCCTTGCCGGCATAACCGCCCCAGCGCGCCTCGCCGACGCGCCATCCGGTCAGGATCGCCGCGTCGCCCGTCTTCCAGTCGGGATGGCTCGATTCGATGACCTTGCCGGCAAAATCGACGCCCGGCACGTGCGGATAGTTGCGCACCAGCCGACCGAGCCCGTTCAGGATCAGGCCGTCCTTGTAGTTGAGCGTCGAATACTCGACCGCAATGGTGACGTCGCCCTCCGGCAGCCGGTCCTCGCCGATTTCCTGGATCGACGAAGTGACCTTCCCGTCGCTCTCTTCCAGCACGAGCGCCTTGAACATGAATGCAATCCTCCGATTGTGGCGTTCCGGGCCTGGCCCGGTTGCCCGCCTTCTAGCGGATGGCGGCCCGCCCGGCCAGCGGCGCGGATTTGCCGCGCCACCATTCCGCCCGATTTCGCCCTATGATCGCGTCGGTTACGATTGCCCGCAACGTGACCGCTTTCAAACGGAGCTGGATCATGCGCCTGCCTGCCGCCCTTCTTCTGGCTGTCACCATGCTCGCGACGACAATGGGATCGGCGCCGGCCCGCGCCGACGAGCCGGCGCTTTCGGGCACGCTTTACAAGGATCCGGCCTGCGGCTGCTGCGCCGAGTACGGCGCCTATCTGCGCGAGAACGGTTTCGAGCTCGAGATCGTCAACACCGACGACATGGCCTCGATCAAGCATGCGCATGGCGTGCCGGCCGATTATGAGGGCTGCCATTCGCTGACGATCGGCGATTACATCGTCGAGGGCCATGTGCCCGTGGCGGTGATCCTCAAACTCCTGACCGAACAGCCCGACATCGCCGGCATTTCGCTGCCCGGCATGCCGATGGGCTCGCCCGGCATGGGCGGCGACAAGGAAGGCCCGTTCGAAATCTACGCGATCGGCGACAGCGGCGCGGATCCCGCGATCTACGCGGTGGAGTGAAAGTCCGCTGCGACCTAGCGGTGCATCGCGTCTCTTGGATAGCGGAGCAGTCTAGCCCTATCCCCCCATCGTCTCGGTGAACCGGATCGGCTGCCCGCGCGGGGCATCCAGGAGCGCGCCGTCGCGCATCGCGCTCAATCCCCGCACGATCGTCGCAACCGGCCTGCCCGTAACCTGCATGCCCGCAAAGGGCGTCCAGCCGCATTTGCTCGCGATCCAGTCGTTCTCGATCGTCCATGGTGCCTTCAGATCGACCAGCGTCAGATCGGCGTCGTAGCCGAGCGCGATGCGGCCCTTGCCGGCAATGTTGTAGATGCGCGCGGCACTCGCACTCGTGAGATCGACGAAGCGCTCGAGCGTAAGCCGCCCGTTCGCCACATGATCGAGCAGCAGTGGCACCAGCGTCTGCACGCCGGGCATGCCCGAGGGGCTCTGCGGATAGGGCTTCGCCTTCTCTTCCTTCGTGTGCGGTGCGTGGTCGGAGCCGATCACATCGACCACGCCGTCCGTAACCGCGCGCCACAAAGCCGCGCGATGACGCGCCTCGCGGATCGGCGGGTTCATCTGCGCGAAGGTGCCGAGCTGTTCGTAGCAGTCGGGCGCTGCCAGCGTCAGATGCTGCGGTGTCGTCTCGACCGTCACCAGATCCTTGTGCCCGGCCAGAAATTCCATCTCCTCCGCGGTCGTCACATGCAGCACATGGATGCGCCGCCCGGCCTTGCGCGCGAGCGCGACGATGCGTTTGGTCGCCCGCAGCGCGGTTTCCTCGTCGCGCCAGACCGGATGCATCGAGACGTCGGCGCCCTCGCGCACCAGAGCGAGGCGTTCGCGCAAACGCGGTTCGTCCTCGGCATGGATCGCGCAGCGCCTTGTGCCGCTCCGCAGGACCGCCTCCAGGCCGTCGTCGTCGGCCACCAGCAGGCTGCCGGTCGAACTGCCCATGAAGATCTTGACGCCGCAGCAGCCGGGCACGCGCTCCAGCGTGGCAAGCTCGGCTGCATTCTCTTCCGAGGCGCCGACGAAGAACGCGAAATCGCACCAGGCGCGGCCGGTCGCGCGCGTCACCTTGTCGGCGATGGCAGCGGCGCTCGTGGTCGAGGGATGGGTGTTCGGCATTTCGAAAACGGCCGTGACGCCGCCGAGCGCCGCGGCTCTCGTGCCGCTTTCCAGATCTTCCTTATGCTCGAGGCCGGGCTCGCGGAAATGAACCTGGGTATCGATCACGCCCGGCAGGACATGGAGGCCGGTCGCGTCGATCGTCTCGCCGGCAGTGCCGTCGATGGGCCCGAGGGCTGCAATCCGCCCGTCTTTCACGGCGATATCGCAGGGCGCAATGCCGTTGGGTGTCGCGGCAATGCCGCCGCGTATGATCAGGTCGTAGGATTGGCTCACGCGGCGGTCTCCAGGCTATGCAACGAGGCGGGCGGGTGCCGAAACGGCACATCCGGTCTATTGTAGCGACCCGCGACGGCGAGCGCGACGGATGCGGAATGGGGACGCGGGTGGGAACGGGACGATGACAATCTATCCGGTGATCATGTGCGGCGGGTCGGGCTCGCGACTCTGGCCGATGTCGCGCACCGTCTATCCCAAGCAGTTCATGGCGCTCGGCGACGGCGGCACGCTCTTCCAGGAAACGCTGCGCCGCTTTGCGGACCGCTCCTTGTTCGCAGCGCCGGTCGTGATCTGCAACGAGGAGCATCGCTTCATCGTCGGCGAGCAACTGCGCGAGGCCGGCATCGCGGCCGAAGCGATCCTGCTCGAACCGGTCGGGCGCAACACCGCCCCGGCCGCCGCCGCCGCCGCCATCCATTTGGCCGAGAATCGGGACAATCCGCTGATGCTGCTGGCCGCGGCCGATCACTTTGTCGCGCGGCCGGAACGGCTGATCGAGGCCGTGCGCAAGGCCACGTCCGCGGCCGAACAAGGCGCGCTGGTGACTTTCGGCATCCGCCCGACCCGGCCCGATACCGCTTACGGCTATATCCGTCTCGGTGCCGCGATCCCCGAGACGCCCGGCGTCCATCGGGTCGAGCGCTTCGTCGAGAAGCCGTCGGCCGAGACTGCCGGGCAGTATCTGCAATCGGGCGAGTATCTCTGGAATAGCGGCATCTTCCTGATGCGCGCCGGTGCGTATCTCGAAGAGCTCGCGAAATTCGAACCCGCGATTCTCGAAGGCACAAGGAAGGCGGTCGCCGACCGGCATGCCGACCTCGATTTCTGGCGCCTCGCCGATCCGCCTTTTTCGTCGATTCCGGCGAAATCGATCGACTACGCCGTCATGGAACATACCGACCGGGCCGCCGTGGTGCCGACCGAGGCCGATCTCGGCTGGAGCGATGTCGGCTCCTGGGCAAGCCTGTGGGACGTCGCAACGCACGACGCATCCGGCAATGCCATTTCGGGCGATGTCACGGCGATCGACGTCTCCGGCAGCTATATCCGGGGCGAACGGCGGCTGATCGCAGCGCTCGGCGTCCGCGATCTGGTGATCGTCGATACCGAGGACGCATTGCTGGTTATGCCGCGCGATCGCACGCAGGAGCTGCACGCCATCGTCCAGCGCCTCCAGGAATCGAATCGCAGCGAAGCGGTCGTGCATCGCCGCGTCTATCGGCCCTGGGGTTCCTACGAACAGGTCGATGCCGGCGATCGCTTTCAGGTGAAGCGACTGATCGTCCGACCCGGCGGGCAATTGTCGTTGCAGCGTCATGCCCAACGCGCCGAGCATTGGGTGGTGGTGCGCGGGCGGGCGCGCGTCACGCGCGGCGAGGATGTGTTCGACCTGGACGCGAATCAGTCGACCTACATTCCCGTCGGCACCGTGCATCGTCTCGAAAATCGCGGCGACGAGCCGCTGCATCTCATCGAAGTGCAGTCCGGCTCCTATCTCGGCGAGGACGATATCGAACGGCTCGACGACAGTTACGGGCGCCGCTGATTCCGCCGAAACATCGGGATTCGACCCTGTTCCGGCCCGGATTGGCCCTTTGACTTCTCCCCGTGCGGGCCGGAATATGCCCACGACAACTCCGTTGCATTGGCAGCCGGCCCAAAGGCGCGGCCCCTTTTCCGTTCCGGGAGACAAAACTATGAACAAACCGCTGCCGAATTCGCTCGCGGCGAGAGATATCGCCTATCACCTCCATCCCTACACCAATGCGGTGAAGCACGAGGCGGAGGGTCCGCTGATTCTCACCGAAGGCAAAGGCATTCACGTCTACGACGAGAACGGCACGGAATATATCGAGGGTCTTGCCGGCCTGTGGAGCACCTCGCTCGGCTTCGGCGAACAGCGCCTGATCGATGCCGCCACCAAGCAGATGCAGAAGCTGCCCTACTATCACAGCTTCACGCACAAGGTGCCGAGCGTCACGGTCGAACTGGCGGAGAAGCTGATCCAGATCGCACCGGTGCCGATGTCGAAAGTGTTCTTCACCAATTCCGGATCCGAAGCGAACGACACCGTCGTGAAGATGGTCTGGTACTACAACAATGCGATCGGCCGGCCGAAGAAGAAGAAGATCATCTCGCGCATCAAGGGATATCACGGCGTCACGGTCGCTTCGGCGAGTCTCACGGGCTTGCCGTACAATCACAAGGATTTCGACCTGCCGATCGCCGGCATCCTCCATGCCGACTGCCCGCATTTCTATCGCTTCGGCGGCGATGGCGAGAGCGAGGAAGAATTCGCAACGCGCCTGGCCGAAAATCTCGACAATCTGATCGTGGCCGAAGGGCCGGATACGGTCGCCGCCTTCATCGCGGAACCGGTCATGGGTGCCGGCGGCGTCCTGATCCCGCCGAAGACCTATTTCGAGAAGGTCCAGGCGGTGCTCAAGAAGCACGACGTGCTGTTCGTCGCCGACGAGGTGATCTGCGGTTTCGGGCGCACCGGCAGCCTGTGGGGTTCGCAGACGTTCGGCATAAAGCCCGACATCCTTTCCTGCGCCAAGGCGTTGTCGTCGTCCTATCTGCCGATCGCAGCCGTATTGATCAACGAAAAGGTCTACAGCGCGATTCGCGACAACACCGGAAAGCTCGGCACGTTCGGGCACGGCTACACCTATTCGGGCCACCCGGTCAGCGCCGCCGTCGCGCTCGAGACCCTCAAAATTTACGAGGAGCGCGACATCGTTGCGACGGTGCGCCGGATTGCGCCTGCCTTCCAGAAGCGCCTGCACAGCTTTGCCGACCATCCGATGGTCGGCGAGGTGCGCGGCGTGGGCCTGATCGGTGCAATCGAGCTGGTCCGCAACAAGAAGACCAGGGAGGCGTTCGATCCGAAGCTGACCGTGGGCCTCAAGACCGCCGGCTTCTGCCAGCGCCAGGGCTTGATTACGCGGGCAATCATGGACAGCGTCGCCTTCTGCCCGCCACTGATCATCACCGAAGCCCAGATCGGCGAAATGTTCGATCGATTCGGCCGCGCGCTCGACGAGGCCCATGGCTGGGCGAAGCAGG
>JBBDWX010000308.1:0-1538 GCA_040902665.1 Dongiaceae bacterium | reverse complement strand
CGTGGTCTTGCGGGTGCCGTTGACGCCGACCACAAGCACGACTTGCGGCCGGTGCGCGCGATCGGGTTCGAGCGGCCGCGCGACAGGTTCGAGAATGGCGGCAATTTCGTCGGCGAGCACGCGCCGCACCGCGGCCTCGTCGGTCGCTCCGCGCGAAGCCGACTTCGCGAGTGCCGCCGTAAGCCGTGCCGCGACCTGCGGACCGAGATCGGCCGCGATCAGCGCCTCCTCGATCTCCTGCAGCATCGCCGCATCGAGTTTACGCCCGCCGACGATGCCGGCAATGCCGGCGCCGAGTTTGCCGGCACTGCGGCCGAGCCCCTGCTTCAGCCGTTGCAGCCAGGAACCGCCCGCCATCAACGCGCGCTCACGAGGGGTTGCATCGAACGATCTTCGGCCCCGATCGGACGGGCCTTCAACCTCGTGCCGTCATGCGATACGACCTGCGTCGTCACGAGCGAACCACGGCCGATATCCGTACCCGTGCAGGCGATGTCGATCGGCGCGAATCCGTCGCTATGGCCGCGCGCGAGATCGGCGCGCCGGTTCTCGACCAGAACGGACATGCTGCGCCCGACCAGCGTATCGAAGTAACGCGCCCGCCGGCGCGCACCCGCTTCGCGCAAGCGCGCGGCGCGCTCCTTGCAAAGCGATTTCGGCAGTTGCGGCATGCGGGCGGCCGGCGTGAAGCTGCGCGCCGAAAACGGAAACACATGCAGGAACGAAAGATCGCATTCATCGATCAGCGCCAGGCTTTCCGCAAACATCGCGTCGGTTTCGGTCGGAAAGCCGGCGATCAGATCCGCACCGAAGGCGATTTCGGGCCGCAGATCCCGCACGGCGCGGCAGAACGCGACCGCCTGCATGCGGTTATGCCGGCGCTTCATGCGTTTGAGGATCATGTCGCTGCCGGCCTGCAAAGAGAGATGCAGATGCGGCATCAAACGCGGTTCCTCGCCGATCAGGCGCATCAGCTCGCCGTCGACTTCCGCGACATCGATCGAGGAAAGGCGCAGCCGCCGCAGTTCAGGCACCAGCGTCAGGATGCGGCGCACGAGCTGGCCCAAATTCGGTGCACCCGGCAGATCGCCGCCCCAGCCGGTGATGTCGACGCCGGTCAGCACGATTTCGCGGACGCCGTCTTCGACAAGCGCGCGAATTTGCGCGACGATGTCGCCAACGGCCGCGCTGCGATTATTGCCGCGGCCGAAGGGAATGATGCAGAAGCTGCAGCGATGATCGCAGCCCTGCTGCACCTCGACGAAGGCGCGCACATGGCCGTTCCTGGTATCGGCATCGAACCCTGCCGCGGGATGCGGCGATGGCTGGCCGGACGCCATGATGTCGCCGACAGCGATCCGGATCGGGTCTGTGTTGCCCGATGCGCCATCCGCGAGCGCGCGATAGGTGGCCGGCTGCAATTTCTCGAGATTGCCGATCACCGCATCGACGCCGGGCATCGCGGCGAATCCCGCGGCATCGATCTGGGCGGCACAGCCGGTGACGACGATGCGCGCGGCCGGGCGGGCACGCCGCGC
>JBBDWX010000307.1:0-1557 GCA_040902665.1 Dongiaceae bacterium | reverse complement strand
CGCCATAACCGATGACGGTGCGGCAGGCGAGCAGCGACGGGCGGTCGCTCCTGCGCGCGGCCTCGATTGCGGCAGCGATCGCCTCCGGATCGTGCCCGTCGACGCTCGCGACATGCCAGCCGCAGGCAGAAAAGCGCGCAAGCTGGTCGTCGGAGACCGAGAGCGAGGTCGGGCCGTCGATCGAAATCCGGTTGTCGTCGAACAGCACGATCAGCCGTCCGAGGCGCAAATGACCGGCGAGCGAAATCGCTTCGTGGCTGATGCCTTCCATCAGGCAGCCGTCGCCGGCAATCACATAGGTAAAGTGATCGACAAGATCGCTGCCGAACTCGGCGGCGAGCATGCGCTCGGCGATCGCCATGCCAACGGCGTTGCCGAGGCCCTGACCGAGCGGCCCGGTCGTCGTTTCGATGCCGGCGGCATGACCGAACTCGGGATGGCCGGCGGTGCGCGAACCGAGCTGGCGGAAATTTCTGATCTCGTCGATCGTCATGTCTGTGTAACCGGCGAGATGCAGCAGCCCGTAGAGCAGCATCGATCCGTGGCCTGCCGAGAGCACGAAACGGTCGCGATCCGGCCAGGCGGGTGCGGTCGGGTCGAATTTGAGGAAGCGGGTCCACAACACCGTCGCGACATCGGCCATGCCCATCGGCATGCCGGGGTGACCGGATTTTGCCTGTTCGACTGCGTCCATTGCGAGCGCGCGCAGCGCATTCGCCATATCGCGGTGCGTCGCCGGCGCCTCGGGATCGTGAAGCGGGGCAGTGCGGGCAGCGTCCATCGGTGGGCGATTTCCAGTCGAAGTCCCGGGAGTCGCGCCGGAATCGAGGCGCCGGCAGCGGACGCGGCGCACCATGCCGCCCGGCTTCCCGAGCGTCAACCGGGATTCCCGGTCGGGGCCATGGATCTCGCAATCGCGCGGCAATTGACGCGTTCCGGGGCCGCACCTATCCTGCCAGCAATTGCGAGCGTTGCTTCAACCGGCATGTGAGGACGGGCCTTGTCGGTGGCGGATAAGATCAGCATGGAACTGGATCGTTTGACCGCGGCGGTCACCCGCCTCGAGGCGGCGATGGACGCGCATGGCCGGCGCCTGGGCGTCGACCAGACGGCCATGCAGAGCGAGTTGCGTGAGCTGAGAAGCTCTCATGCCGCCCTGCAGGCTGAAGCGCGCACGGTGACGTCGCGGATCGATTCAGTGATCGGACGGCTCCGCACCGTGGCCGAGGCCTGAGCCGATGCCGCTGGTGGCGCTCACCGTCAACGGACGCAACTACGAAATCGCCTGCGATCCGGGCCAGGAAGAACAGCTGCGTCGGCTTGGCGGTGAACTCGCCGCGCATGTCGACCGTCTGGTCGGTCAGGTCGGTCAGGTTGGCGATGCGCATCTCATGCTGATGGCCGGACTGCTGGTCGCCGACGAACTCGAAGGTGAGCGCAATGGCGGGCCGAGCGATCCGGCGCGCGCCCTGGCCGAGCTCGATACGCTGGCGACGGCTCTTGGCGACCTCGCGTCGCGGGTCGAAGCCATTGCCGGGAAGCTTGAGGCCGCCTAAC
>JBBDWX010000306.1:0-10477 GCA_040902665.1 Dongiaceae bacterium | reverse complement strand
GCCGGCGGCGACTTGATGAGAAGATACTGCTCACCGCGTCGCTCATAGGCGCGCTCCTGCATGGGGCGCATGCCAAGGGCGTTGGCCTTTATTGAGGTGCCATTCCGGACGTAGATCACAGAAATGGATGGTGCAGGCTTCATATTCATTTCTTGTATTCTTTCGCAGTTGAATTGCCTTTCTGCCATGCCTCTTTAATCAAATCGAACTCAGCTAAAAAGAACTCTCCTCCCAATGAAATACCGGCAGGCTGCCTGCATAGAATCTCCTGCATAGCACGCTCCCCCGCCTTGGCATGACTGGATGCCGGATACGGATCATAGCCGGCGATAACTCCAGAGAAGAGAACGTTCCAGCGGAATGCGCAGTGAGGCAAGGCGCGGTTGTGATCATCACAACGTGTTAGTGGGCTCTTCGAAAAACCTACCTTCACGATTAAACGTCCATTGGAGGGACGCCCCAGGAAAACATCTGCATCGCCCTGAAGATGCAACACATAGAGGTGCTTCGGGCCTTCGGACTCCCTGGTAACAAATGCATTCTGGGAAACAGGACCGGCCTTGCTCGGTGCAAGAATCTCTTTCGCGCTGCCCGGTGCGGATCCGATGATCGGGCTTTGTCCGTAAACATCAACTTCTTGGAGGTCGAGTTTCAGGATGTTCATCGCCTCCTGCTTCGAAAGCGTAACACCCCGCGCACCGATATGTTGCCAGGCACCCGTCGAGGTCGCATCTGGAGCAAAGTCATGCACGCTCATTCGAGATTCGGGCGTAATGCGCCAGGCGCGTATCGCCTTGACCGCATAGTTCCATTTGTCTGCGCGCTCGGGGTTGCGCTCTTTTACCGACCATTCCTGAGGCGCCATGAACTGGCGGGAATGGCCAACCTGATGTGAACATTGCTGAATGCCGATGATCTGGCCACGATCTTCCTTGGGAGCTTTACCGGCGCCATACACCACAACAAGAACGCCGGCCCTGCTGCCTTTGATGAAGCTTCGCCTGCGCCCTTCGTCGGTGAAGCCAAGCAGACCCCACCCCTCGGGGCGGAAACCATAGAAACTCGTCAGCCACACATTCGGCGGGTCAGACTCGATAGCGTCCATGGGAACCATGTTTTCGTCGCGCTCGTGCGCCTGCTCAAATGCACGCACACTTCCATAGGTTTCGACGACGCGGGATTGAACCGCCGGCATGATACTAGTGCCGCGCTCCGGCCACCCATGTGCTTCGAACATACTGGCGTAGCCGCCATAATAAACATTTGCGATACTCTGGATCGCCCGCGCATCGCCACCTTGGCTATAGCCGGCCGTCCGCTTCACCGCGCACCTGCCTTCCGATTTCCGGAGCCGTTAGCGGTCATCTTCGTGTAGAGGTCGAACAGCTTTTCCAGTCGCTCGGTGTCGTTGCGGAAGCGCCGGCCGATATAGATGCGCTCAAGCACCTCGTCATTGCGCTGATGCGCCTCGCGCAGATCGGCCGGCATGTTGTCGGGGTCGTAGAGGTCGGCAATGGTCGCCGGAAAATGCGCCTCGCGCGCCAGCAGGATGTCCTCGGCGCAGCACGCCAGGTCGGCCTTCATCTTGTCGGTTAACGTCGGAACAGGAAATGTGTTCCAGCCGAGGGTGTTGGAATAGCGGTATCGGGTCTCCAACTTGCCACAGACGGTGGCGATCCAGACCAGATGGATACGCGAAGCGATCAGCGCCATATTCCAAAGTGGTGCGTCGTAGAGAGCGAGCGCGAGGTTGGAGACGCGTACATTGACGGCTAACAATCCGCACGGAAGGTAAGCACGGCGTTCCGATGAAACGCTAGGAATAATGATGGAATGGTCATTCCCGATGATCGTTCGTTCAAACTTGTAAGGCGTCTCGAGACCCGCACGCCCGCGCTCACTACCATGCAAACGATAGTGGCGGATGAGATCAAGTCGCGCTTTGATCGGCGGGATGGAGTATGCGCACGGTGCCTGTGCGTCAGTAATCCAAAGGCAATATCGCTCCAAACCGTTGATGAACTCGTTTGAACCCAAGATGGGCTTTATCAATGCCGCCGCCGTTGGGTAAGAATCCGTCAACTCCCTCGCCTCATTGGGTGAGAGCAGAAGATTTCCCTGGTCCCTTGGGATGTTGCCGCCAAACATGATCGCGACATCGGAGATCGGTTCATTCGCCCTTTCGACGATGACGTTCTTGCCGGGCGTCAAATAGAAATTGATGTTTTCAACCTCTTTGCATTCTTCCCCGTCAAATATGTATTTCGGTTTGGCTTCGGCTTTCGCCACGCCAACGATAATGCAAGTAACCTGCGCGTTCTTGGCGGCGTTGTTACCCCATAGGAAGTCCTTGTGACCGAAAAAAATCGCCTGCTCCGCAGCGATGATTTTTGGCCATATCAACGGAACCTGAACACCTTGGCAGATAGAATTGGTAGAGACGAAAGCAAAGCGTCCGCCACTCCTAATGTACTCAGAAGCCTTCCAGAACCAGCCAGCGATGTAATCAACTGCACGAACGTCTTTTGCAGCTAGGGTTTTCAGATCGTCCTTCTGGTCCTTTGTCTGATATTTGTCGCCGACATACGGCGGATTCCCGCAGATATAGGTCTCCCCTCCCTCGTTCTCGAAGTCGATCTGTGCCTCATCCAGCGGCGAGTTGAACAGATCGTCGCCACGCAACTTCACGCCCGTTCCGGTCGGCGGGCAGATACTCAACCAGTCCAAGCGCAACGCATTTCCGCAGGTGATCCAGTTCTGTGCGTCGAGCGGCAGAAACTCGGCCAATGCGAGCTTCTCCCCGCGATAGAGCACGTCGCACTGATACTCGGCGATGATGAGCGCGAGGCGCGCGATCTCAGCCGGAAAGTCGCGCAGTTCGATACCCCGAAAATTCGTAAGCGGAATGTCGCTGTGTCGGTTTAGTTCACCGCGCCTTCCGTTGATCTCGACCTCGATGGCCCGCATCTCCTTGTAGGCGATGACAAGAAAATTTCCGCTGCCACAGGCCGGGTCGAAGACGCGAATCCTGGCCATCCGATTGCGCAGATTGAGGAGCTTGCGCGAATTGTTGCCCGCTTCCTCAAGTTGCGCCCGCAGATCGTCGAGGAAAAGCGGGTTCAGCACCTTGAGGATGTTCGGCACGCTGGTGTAATGCATGCCAAGTGCGCCGCGTTCCTCGTCGTCGGCGACCGCCTGGATCATCGAGCCAAAGATGTCGGGATTGATCTGCTTCCAGTCGAGGCCGCCGATATGGAGCAGGTACGAACGGGCAATCCGGCTGAATCGCGGCACCGCCACGCTGCCGAAGAACAGTTCGCCATTCACATAGGGAAATGCATTGGCCCAGCGGGGCAGGTCTGCGGCAGCGCGGTCCTCGACCTTGATGTTCATGGCGCGGAACAGTTCGCCGATTACCTCGTGGGTGTTCGACGAGTCCCGCGCACTCATCTGCCCGATCGTGTCCGTGAACAAGCTGTCGCCGATGAAGATGTCGGTATCCTCCGCAAAAAAGCAGAAGATCAGCCGCGCCATGAAGTGGTTCATGTCGGGGCGGCGCTCTGCCGTGCCCCAATCGGGATTGTCGTTCAGTAGCTGGACATAGAGCCGGTTGAGGCGGCTGGTGGCCCTGATGTCGAAGGCGTTGTCGCGGACCTGCTTGACGGTCGAGATGCCGGCAAGCGACAGAAAGAAGCCGAAATGGTTTGGGAAGTCGGCAAAGGCGCAGGCAACCGTCTCGCCGTTTGCCAGATCCTCGGCTTCGAGCGTATCGCCGTCCGTCGCCAGCACGAACTTTGCCTTGGCCCGCGTTGTCGCCGGGCTGGCCTTCAGCGCGGCGAGCGTCTTCGTCACTTCGCCAGGGGCGGCGACGGCGATATGGATGTTGTTGGTCTGAAGAACGCCGCGGAGGTCTGACCTGTTCGAGTCGCCTTTGCGCAGGCGCCTGAGGGTCGTTTCCTTGTTGCCGAAGGCCTGCAGGAAGGCGAACGGGAATTCCCCGGCGTCGAACGGGCTTTCCGCCAGTTTGGATATCGCCTGTTCGATCTCAACGGCGTTCATGCGCCATTCTACCGCGCATTTGCCCTATCGCCACCACCAGTACGCTTACGGCGTATCGGCCCTCACCCCCTCACCCTAACCCTCTCCCCCGCAAGCGGGGGAGAGGGGAATTGTCGTGGATGGCGCACGACCGGCCTGTTAGTCCGCCATCACCACCAGCGCGTCGACGGCAACGACGCCCTCGCCTTCGGGCAGCACCATCAGCGGGTTGATGTCGAGTTCGACGAGCGTGTCGCGGTTGGCATCGGCAAACGCGGCGATTGCCATCACCGCATCGACCAGCGCCGACACATCGCCCTTCGCCTTGCCGCGATAGCCGTCGAGAAGTTTCATGATCCTGAGGCCGCGCACGGCATCCTCGACCAGTGCGCGGCGCGTCGGCAGCAGCAGCATCGCCGCGTCGCCGACCAGCTCGACGAGAATGCCGCCGGCGCCGATCACCAGTGCCAAACCGAATTGCGGGTCGCGCTGCACGCCGACGATCATTTCGGCGACCGCGCCGGAGACCATGCGTTCGACGAGAAATTTTTCGGCGACGAGGCCCGGCTTGTAGCGCTGGACACTTGCGCCGATTCGCGCGACCGCGTCTGCGACCGCCGCATCCGAGCGCAGATTGAGCGCCACGGCGCCGGCCTCGGTCTTGTGCGCGAGCACCGGTGTGGCGAGCTTCGCAACGACTGGAAATCCGAGCGCGGCAGCGGCGGCGGGTGCCGACGGTGCATCGACGACGCGGCTTTCGGGAACCGTGAGGCCGTGTTTCGCCAGCGCCGCCTTGCCATCCGGTTCGGACATCAGGCGCCGCCCGTCGGAAATCGCCGCGACTGCCGGCAGCAACGTGAGCGCGCTGCCGCCGGCAGCCTGGATTTCGGCGACCACGCCGGCACGCCGCGCGCCGGATGCCCAGGCGCGCAAGGCCTGGTTCAGCCCCTGCAGCGGCACGATGCCGGCGGCAACGATGCGGTCGCGCACGCGCCGCGGCATCGATTCCGGCAGCGACGAGGTGAGCATCGCCGGGTGCCCGGTCTGGCGCGAGGCAGCGGCCAGCGCATCGATCGCGATGCCGGCCGAACCGATCCATTCCTCGTCCTGTTCCCAGAAATCGAGCACCAGCATGCCGGCGTCGTAGGTTTCACCGAGCATCGTCGAGAAACAATGCGTGAGCCGATCCTCGTGGCCCCAGAGCGAGGTGTTGTAGTCGAGCGGATTGGCAATGGTCGCGAAATTCGGCAGCTGTTCGCGCAGCGAGGCGTGCTGCGCCGGGCTCGGCTGCGGCAGCTTGATGCCGTCGCGCGCGCTCGCATCGGCGGTCATCAGGCTTTCGCCGCCCGAACAGGTGAAGACCGCCAGCCGGTCGCCCGGCCAGGGCCGCATCGAGGAAACCAGCTTCACCGTCTCGAGGAATTCGTCGATCGCCTCGGCCCGGATGATGCCGAGGCGCCGGAACAGCGCGTCGTAGAGCTTGTCGTTGCCCGAGAGCGAACTGGTATGGCTCATCGCCAGCTTGGCGCCGAGCTCGGAGCGGCCGGCCTTGAGCGCGACGATCGGAATGCCGCGATCGAACGCCCGCGCGCAGGCCCGCGCGAAGGACGGTATGTCCTTGAGCCCCTCGATATAGAGACCGATGGCGGTGATCCGTGGATCCTCGACCAGCGCGTCGATATAGTCGGCGACTTCGAGCACCGCCTGGTTGCCGCAGGTGATCATGTAGGCGAACGGCACCGAGCGCTCGTTGATCGTCAGGTTGAGCGAGATGTTGCCGCTCTGGCCGATAAAGGCGATGCCGCGCTCGACACGTTTGCCGCCGAAGCCCGATGCGAACATGTAGGCCCCGTCGAGATAGTTGAGCAGCCCGTAACAGTTCGGGCCCATCAGCGCGATGTCGCCGGCCGCCTCGACCAGTCGGCGCTGCAGATCCGGTCCCTCGCCGCCGACCTCGGCATAGCCCGCTGCATAGGCGACCGCACCGCCGGCGCCGATCTGATCGAGTTCGCGCACGACGTCGATCGTCAGTTCGCGATTGACGCCGACGAAGGTCGCATCGGGCGGCTCGGGCAGATCGCTGACCGAGGGATAGCATTTGAGGCCGCACAGCTCGTCGTATGTCGGATGCACCACCCACATCGGTCCGGCGAAACCGTGTTTGATGCACAGCTCGATCGCGAGCGACAGGTTCTTGCCGCCCACAAAGGCGATATGCTTCGGCCGCAACAACCGCTGCAGATTGGCCGTGCGCTTCGCGCGATTTTTCGGTTCGATGGAAACGAGATCGTTCATTCGCTCCTCATAACACGGGCCTCATTACACGGGCCTCATAGCACGGGCCTCATAGCGGTCGGCGTCATCAGCGATCGGCGCCCATCAGATGCTGGCCGCCATCGACAATCAATGCGGTGCCGGTCATGTACTCACCGGCGGGCGAACAGAGATACGCCGCCGCCCAGGCGATTTCGTCGGCACGGCCGAGGCGCGCGACCGGCAGGCGCCCGCCCCACGCGACCATCGCATCGCGCCCATAGGCATCGAGCGCTTCGGTATCGATGGTGCCGGGCGCGATGGAATTGATGGTGATGCCCTTCGGGCCCCAGGCAAAAGCGAGCGACTTGGTCATGTTGACGACGCCGGCGCGGGCTGCGGCGGAATGCATCATCATCGGCGCGCCCTCGAAGGTCGAGAGCACGATATTGACGATGCAGCCCTTGCGGCCGGTCGGAATGAGTCGTTCGGCGAAGGCCCGGATCATCTGCCAGGTGCCCTGCAGATTGAGATCGACCACGGCCCTGAACCCGTTCGGCGAGATGTCGAGCGGATCGGCCGTGAACTGGCCGCCGGCATTGTTGATCAGAATGTCCGGCATGTCGCCGGCGGCGGCCAGCGCGTCGAACAGCGCGACGACCTCTTCGTCCTTGCGGATATTGAGCGTGCGGGCCCTGGCGGCGATGCCGGCCGAGCGCAGCTCGCGCGCCGCCGCCTCGAGCCGCTCCTCGCTGCGCGCGGCCAGCGCACCCAGCTCGCGCGCGATCGCGAGCCCGATGCCGGTGCCGCCGCCCGTGATCAGGGCGTGGCGGCCCGCCAGCAGGCCGGGAACGAAGATTTCAGACAGATTCATCAGCATGGCCCCCATCGGAAGCGGCGGGACAATGCCGATTTTCGGTCCCGGACGCAATCGGCCGCCATGTTATTGCCCCGTTCGTCCCCTAGGATGCCCCAAACCTCGACGATGCGACCTTGAAAGGGACCCGCCCATGATCCGCCGCCTGTTTCTTGCCGCCGCTGCCACTGCTTTCCTCTCGCCTGCGGCAATGGCCGAACCGATCCCGCTCGAGCAACTAAAATCCGATTACGATCAGTGCATGGTGAGCTGCAGCGCGACCGACAGCGAAGCCGTCTGTACAAATTTCTGCCGCTGCAACAATTCCGGCATCCAGTCGCAGTTCAACTACGAGGAATATCAGAGCCTCGTCACCGCCTTCTCGACCGATGCCGTCGCCGATCAGGCCCTGATGAGCCGGTTCATGGCGATCGTCGATTCCTGTCGGGCGCAGCTCGGACAGTGACACGCCGCCGTCTTCGGGCTATTGCCCGCCGGCCCTTCCGGTCCATGATAGGCGCCGCCGCCACGCGGGCCGACGAACCGCCGTCCCGCAGACGGCCGGCCAGAGCCGGCGGGGCACCGAGACCGGGGACGGAGGCCCTTCGATATATCCATGAACCGTGTCGTCATTACCGGGATGGGCTGCATTTCGGCCCAGGGCCACACGGCAAAAGCCTGCTGGGCCGCCATGCAGGCAGGCAGCAGCGGAATCGGTCCACTCGAAAACATTCCGACCGAGCGCCTCAAGGTGGCGATCGGCGCCGAAGTGCGGAACTACGATCCCGAACAATATTTCGACCGCAAGCAGTCCTCGCTGTACGACCGCGTCTCGCAATTCGCGATGGTGGCGGCGCGCGAGGCAATCGCACAGGCCGGAATCTCGTTCGATGCCGCGCAGGGCATGCGCACGGCGGCAATCCTCGGCAGCGGCATCGGCGGCCAGACGACGATGGACGAGGGCTATCAAAAGCTCTACGGCGACAATGTGCCGCGCGTTCATCCACTGACCATCCCGCGTTTGATGATCAACGCACCGACCAGTCACCTCTCGATCGAATACGGCATCACCGGCCCGAGTTTCGTTGTCGCCAGTGCCTGTGCATCGGCCAATCACGCCATGGCGATCGCCTTCGACATGGTGCGGCGCGGACTGGTGGATGCCGCGATCACCGGCGGCACCGAAGCGCCGATGACGGTCGGCGTCATCAAATCGTGGGAGGCGCTGCGCGTCATGTCGCCTGACACCTGCCGGCCGTTCACCAAGGATCGCCGCGGCATGGTGCTGGGCGAAGGTGCGGGCATCTTCGTCCTCGAAACACTCGATCATGCGCGCGCACGGGGTGCTGCGATCATCGCCGAACTCGCCGGCAGCGGCATGTCGTCGGATGCCAAGGATATCGTGCAGCCCAGCGAGGACGGTGCGGTGCGCGCGATGCAGCTCGCACTCGACGATAGCGGCCTGGCACCGGATACGATCGACTATGTGAACGCCCACGGCACCGGCACGCCGGCAAACGACGTGACCGAAACCCGCGCCATTCGCCGCGTGTTCGGATCGCATGCCGAGCGGATCCCGGTTTCCTCGTCGAAGTCGATGCACGGCCACGCGCTCGGCGCCGCGGGCGCGCTCGAACTGATCGCGGTGCTCGGCGCGCTGACCGACGGCATCGTGCCGCCGACAGCGAACTTCACGACGCCGGATCCGGAATGCGATCTGGATTACGTGCCCAATACAGCGCGGCGCCAAACAGTTCGCGCCGCGCTTTCCAATTCGTTCGCGTTCGGCGGTCACAACTGCGTGCTGGCACTGAAACGCTTCGAATAGAACTTACCGGTCGCAACGACAGGCAGACGGTCGATGGTTACTTCACTGCGAGATCGCGGAACGCGCCGCCGGCTGATGCCGCCGCGGGTCGCGGCTGCGGCGGCCATTGCGCTCGTACTGGGCGCCGCCGGAACGGCCTCGGCGTTCACTTATTTCCGCATCGGCACCGGCGATCCGACCAGCACGTTCTTCGCGATCGGCACGGCGATCGCCGGCGCGATCAGCAACCCGCCCGGTTCGCGCGCCTGCGATATCGGCGGCAGCTGTGGCGTTCCCGACCTGATCGCGGTCGCGCAAACGACGCAGGGCAGCATCGAGAACATTCGCGCGATCCAGGCCGGCGAAATCGATTCGGGCCTCGGTAATGCCGATCTGGTCCATTGGGCATGGACCGGTGAAAGCGTGTTTCGCAACGAAGGCGTCGCCGACAAGCTGCGCGTCATCGCCAATCTCTATCAGGAGAGCGTTCATTTCGTGGTGCGCGCCGACAGCGGTTTTACCTCGGTCGCGGATCTCGCCGGCAAACGCGTCGCGGTGGGCGGCGAAAACTCCGACAGCCGCGTGACCGCGCGGCTCATCCTGCGTGCCTACGGTCTCGACGAGACGAAATACACGGCGATCTTCGCCTCGACCCTCGATTCGGCCTCGATGCTGGAGAAAGGCGATATCGACGCAATCGTCGCAGTCGGCAGCCATCCGATCCCGATCATCGCCGGACTTGCCGAAACGCTGACGATCGATCTTCTGCCGCTCGAGGACGAGGTTTCCGGCAAATTGCGCGAGCAATATGGCTTCCTCGCGGTCGATGTGATTCCCGGCGATCTTTACAAGGGCGTGGATGCAACGGTCACGATCGGCATCGGGGCGCTGTGGCTGGTGAACGCCGAACTCGATCCCGATCTGGTCTATGCGGTGACCGAAGCGCTCTGGCATTCCGCGACGCGCTCGATCCTCGATCGCACCGGGCCGATCGGGCGTTCGATCCAGCGCGAAACCGCCCTGGTCGGATTACCGGTCCCGCTGCATCCGGGCGCCGAGCGTTACTACACCGAGACCCCGGCGCCGACGGGCGAGCGCTGAACGCCGGCCCGGTCGCAGACCGACCCGGCCGATCGATGCCGATCCGCAATCAGTCGCCCGCGGTCGATTCCGGCGGTTTGCGCAGCACGAATTTGTAGACCCCGCCGGCTTCGCTGCTCTCGACCAGCTCGCAGCCGGTCGTCGCGCAGAAATGCTCAAAATCCTTCGGCGCGCCGGGATCGGTCGCCAGCACGGTCAGCGTATCGCCCGGCGCCAGCGGTTTCATCGCCCGGCGGGCCTTCAGGACCGGCAGCGGGCATTTGAGATCGCGCGCATCGAGCGTTTCGGGCATGGGCCGAGCGTATCGTCCCGGCGGCGGTCGTCACAAGTATCGCCATCGGGCACCGCCGGGCGGCTACACCGCGAGGCCGGGACGATCGCGTTTACTGGCACAAGCCTTGGCGGGTCGCTGGCCCTTCGGG
>JBBDWX010000305.1:0-1568 GCA_040902665.1 Dongiaceae bacterium | reverse complement strand
TGAGCTCCTTATGCTGCAGGAGCGCGCGCGCGACGGCCTCGGTCGTGGTGCCGATATTGATGAACAGCGAGGCGTTGTTGGGAATGAGCGACGCGGCCGCGAGCCCGATTGCGGTCTTCTGGTCGGTCGCGATCAGGCGGCGGGCCTCGTACTGGACGTTCTCGACCCCCGAGGAAACGATCGCGCCACCATGGACCCGCGCCAGCAGCCGCTTCTGGCAGAGCTCGCCCAGATCCTTGCGGATCGTTTGCGGCGTGACCTGAAACCGTTCGGCCAGATCGTCGACCGTGACCCGACCGGTATGTCGCGCCAGTTCGAGGATCTCGTTGAGACGATCGGTCAGCACGTCAGGGCCCCTGCCTGAAATCTCTTATCCATTTATGACAGCCGCCGGCCTCTCGCGCCAATCCGCGGGCATTGCGATCACGCGGCCGCGGTTGCGCCGGTCGAAACGCGGGCCGCCAGAAACGCGGCCAATCCGGCCTGTTCGGTGTCGTTCAAACGCAGGCCCAGCTTCGTGCGGCGCCAGATCACGTCGGCGGCACTGCGGGCCCATTCCCGGTCGATCAGCCAGACCACCTCGCGCTCGTAGAGATCGGCGCCGAAATGCTGGCCGAGATCGCCCCGTGTCGTGGCGTCGCCCAGCAGGGCAAAGCTGCGCGTTCCATATTGTCGCGCGAAACGCCCCGCCGTCGGTCTATCGAGGAAGGGATAGCGCTCGGCAATTCGCGCCGTCAGCGCAACCCGTTCGGTCGGTTCGAAATCGCCGCCCGGCAGCGGCGCATTCGCCGTCCAGGCGGGACCGCGCGGGCCCAGGATTTCCTCGACCTTCTGCACGACGGCCTCTGCCAGCCGGCGATAGGTCGTGATCTTGCCGCCGAAGATATTCAGGAGCGCCGGTTCGTTTGCGGGCCGCTCGATCCTGAGGACGTAGTCGCGCGTCGCCTCATGCGCCTTCGAGGCGCCGTCGTCGTACAGCGGGCGAACCCCAGAATAGGTCCAGACGATGTCCTTCCGGGCGATATCCTTTTTGAAATAGTCGCCCGCCGCGGCACAGAGATAGTCGATCTCCCCGGCCGAAATCGCAGCGTCGGCCGGGTCGCCCGCATAGTCGCGATCGGTGGTGCCGATCAGGGTGAAATCGTCCTCGTAGGGAATCGCAAAGACGATGCGGCCGTCCTTGTTCTGGAAGATATAGCTGCGTTCGCCCTCGAAGATTCTTCGCACGACGATATGGCTGCCCTGGACGAGCCGCACATTGCGCGCATCGTTCATGCCGACCACGCCGTCGAGAACCGCGTCGACCCACGGTCCGGACGCATTGACCAGCAAGGCCGCCGTCACGGTTTCGCTGGCGCCGCTCGTTTCGTTGCGCAGCGTCACGCGCCATTGGCCCGCATCGCGCCGCGCGGACACCACGCGCGTCCTGGTGCGGATCGCGGCTCCGCGGTCGGCGGCATCGCGCGCATTCAGAACCACGAGCCGCGCATCGTCGACCCAGCAATCGGAATATTCGAAGGCGCGGCTGAAACCGGGCTTGAGCGGCCGCCCGGCCGGGTCGCGCGTGA
>JBBDWX010000304.1:0-10686 GCA_040902665.1 Dongiaceae bacterium | reverse complement strand
TTATGCATGGGACCGCGGCACCGGATGGCGCGGCTCTGCCGTGCAGCGATCGACCGAACCGAAGACGAGACGGAACGAATCGGACAGGAGACGATGAAAATGGATTGATCGGGACAACGCCGCATGGTTCGACAAGCTCAGGGTAAGGCTCACCATGAGGCGAATGGAGAGCAGGGGCTAAATGAAAACAGCCTCATCCTGAGCCTGTCGAAGGACGAAGGACGGGACGCCTGCGCCATCGCCGATGCGTTAGGATGCGAATCGAACGTCTCCGGCAGGCACGTCCCGCATGCACGATCTTCTCCTCGAAACGCTCGGCGCCCTGCCTCTCTGGGCGATGGTCTATGCCGGCGTCGTCGTGTTCATGGGCGGCGTGCTGCGCGGCTATACCGGCTTCGGGTTCGCGCTCGCGGTGGTGCCGCTGTTGAGCCTGATCCTCTCGCCGGCCGAGATCGTGCCGGCCGTCGTCGCGATCGGCATCCCCGCCGGCCTGCTGCTGATCGGCAAGATCGGCCGCACGGCCGACTGGCGTTCGACGATCTCGCTTTCGTTCGGCGCGATCCCCGGTTTGCCGCTCGGCGTCTGGGCGCTGGCGACACTCTCCGCCGATGCGATGCGCGCGATCATCGGCGCGATCGTGCTCGCGGCCGTGTTCCTGCTCTGGCGCGGCTTCCGCTTTCGCAGCACCCCGCCGCGGCGCGCACGCTTCGGCCTCGGTTTTCTCTCGGGCATGATCAACGGCGCGACCGCGATGGGCGGGCCGCCGGTCATCATCTATTACCTCGCGCTGCCGGGCGAAGTCGCGATCGGCCGCGCCTCGATCCTGGCGTTCTTCTTCTTCCTCTCGATCGCGACCACGACGAGTGCCGCGCTCGCCGGCCTGTTCACGCCGCGCGTGCTGGTCTGGGCGGCGCTGATGCTGCCCTGCTTCTTCGTCGGAAGCTGGCTCGGCGATCGCGGCTTCGACAAGACCGGCGCCGACACCTATCGCCGCATCGCGATGATCGCGCTCGCGCTGGTCGCGGTCGTCGCGATCGTGCGGGCGATTTCGGGGTTGCTGGACGCCTGATTTAAGCCCGCCGCTCTCGGCCCGGCGCTCTCAAAAAGTAAGCGAGGTCAACACCGCATGCTTCGGCCGGCGCATCCCGATCACGGCGCCGGCGGCGAGCAGCGCCGCGAGCGCCTCGCTGCCGTCGATCAAAGCCGGCATCCAGCCGCGCTGCGACCAGATATTGGTCTCGACATGGATCGGCAGCGCCAGCAGGAGCCACAGCAGGAACGCCCATTTCAGCCCGTTCATCAGGCCCCACTGGTCGGTCGCGCTCAGCAGCAGCGACAGCAGGATCGCCGCGCCGATGCTCGCCGCGAACGATACCGCCATCGAGACCGGCATGTTGGCGCTCTCGACATCGGCCGCGCTCAGCCCGACCGCCTTCATCCACGGTTCCTGGAAGAGGGCGCCGTACCAGAGAAAGCCGACGATCTGCTGCACGATGACCGCGGCGATCACCGCGATCCAGTTGATGCGCCCGGACATACCGTCGCTCCGCCCCTTCGCTCCAGAGACGAAATCTTCGGATCAATCGCGCGGCAGGTGAAGTAACAACGCTGTGTGCCTTGCGATCGTGCGCTCCTCGTCGGTCGGCACCACATAACATTTTACTCTAGCGCCGGGTGCCGCGATGTCCCGTGCATGGCGCGCGTTGGCCTCGGGATCGATCGCCAGGCCGAGCCATTCGAGATCGCGGGCGATGTCCGCGCGCAGCGCGGCCGCGTTCTCGCCGATGCCGCCGGTAAAGGCGAGTGCGTCGATGCCGCCGAGCGCCGCTGCCAGCGATCCGGTTTCGCGCAGGATCCGGTAGCGGAAGTAATCGACCGCTTCCTTCGCCGCCGGCTCGTCGCTCGCCAGCAGCGTCTTTATGTCGGCGCTGATATCCGAAAGCCCGAGCAGCCCGGCGCGGTTATAGAGCAGGTCCTCGATCGCGGCGGCATCCATGCCGTTGCGCATCAGATGAACGATCGCACCGGGATCGATCGACCCCGAGCGCGTCGCCATCGCCAGCCCGTCGAGCGTCGAGAACCCCATCGTGGTCGCGATGCTCCTGCCGTCGCGGATCGCGCACATCGAGCAGCCGTTGCCGAGATGCGCGACGATCAGGCGTGCGGGCAGTTTCCCCTCGTCGCGCAGCGCGCCGGTCACATATTCATAGGAGAGGCCGTGAAAGCCGTAGCGCCGGAGCCCCTGCGCCTCGTACTCGCGCGGCAGACCGAGCCTTGTTGCGACGCGCGGCTGACTTGCGTGAAACGCGGTGTCGAAACAGGCGACCTGCCGGAGATCGGGGCGCTCTTTTGCGAGCGCGCGGATCGCGGCGAGATTATGCGGCTGGTGATGCGGCGCCAGCGGCGCAAAGCTTTCGAGCCGTTCGATGGTGACGTGGTCGAGCAAAGCGGGGGCGGTGAACTCGCCGCCGCCATGCACCACGCGATGCCCGATGCCGGCGAGCCCTTCGTCGAGTTTTGTTGCCGCCAGCCAGTCCAGCAGCGCCGCGATCGCGCCTTCATGATCGCGCATCGAAGCAAGATCGGGTGCATCGCGATTGTTGCAATGCACCGCCGTACTCGATGTCGCAACACTGAACGTCGCCTCGCGCCCGATGCCGGCGATCTGCCCGCGCAGCAGTGCGACAGGCTCGTGCGCCGCGATCTCGTAGATCGCGAACTTCACGCTCGACGAGCCGGCATTGAGGATCAGAACGCGGGGCGGAGTCATCGTGGCTGACCGTCCTTAACGCCCTCATGGTGAGCCCCTGAGCTTGTCGAAGGGCGAACCATGAAGGCCTCATCCTTCGACAGGCTCAGGATGAGGCCTATGGTCATGGTCGGACCTTTAGCAGAGCACGCCGCTCACGCCGCCGACGCTCACGCCGCCCCGCTCACGCCGCCTCGCTCACGCCACCGTATAGTCCGCATATTTCTTCAGCATGCGCTTCGGCTTTTTCAGCGCGTCGCGGCGGAACGGATCGCCGAGTTCTTCTGTCGCCATGATCTCGATGATCGTCGGCTTGTTCGACGATGTGGCCTGCTTCAGCGCATCGCCGATCTGGTCCGGCGCATCGACCCTGATGCCGTCTGCGCCCATTGCCTTCGCGACCGCCGCGAAGCTCGGGTTCTCGAGATTGGTGCCGAGATAGCGGTCGTTGTAGAAATCGATCTGGTTCTTCTTCTCCGCACCCCACTGGCCGTTATTGAACACGACCGCCGTCACCGGGATGTTCTCGCGCACGCAGGTCAGCGTCTCCTGCAGGCTCATGCCCCAGGCGCCGTCGCCGACATAGGCGACCGCCGGCCGGTCGGGTGCCGCAACCTTGGCGCCGATCGCCGTCGGAAAGGCATAACCGCAATTGCCGAAGCTCATCGCCGCGAAGAAGCTGCGCGGCTTCTCGAAGCGCAGATAGGAATTCGAGACCGAACAGATATTGCCGATATCGGTCGTGACCATCGCGTTCTTCGGCATCGCCTTTTCGAGCTCGCGCAACGCGCGCCGCGGCGCGATCGGCGAGCCCGCGTCCTGGCCCCATTTATTGAGCTCGGCTTCCCACTCGTCCTTCTGCTTCTTCACTTCGGCGAGCCGCGCATCCTTGTTGCCATGCGCCGCGATCTTCTCGTTCGAGGTCTGCAGCCGCTGCAGGATTTCGGCCGCCGCCGGCTTCGCATCGCCGCAGACGCCGACGGTGATCTGCTTGACGAGGCCAAGCATCCGGTGATCGACATCGACCTGGATGATCTTCGCGTCCTTCGGCCAGTATTCGATGCCGTGCTGCGGCAGCGTGCCGAAGGGTCCAAGGCGCGTGCCGAGGGCCAGCACCACGTCGGCCTGCGCGATCACCTTCATCGCCGCCTTCGAACCCTGATAGCCGAGCGGCCCGCACATCAGCGGGTGCGAGGCGGGGAAGGCATCGTTGTGCAGATAGGAGGCCACAACGGGCGCGCCGAGATATTCCGCGAGCGCGATCGCTTCGGCCTGGCCGTCCGACATGATGACGCCGCCGCCGGCGACGATCACCGGGAATTTGGCGCCGGCCAGCGCCTTCGCCGCTTCGTCGAGCGATTTCGCGCCGCCGCCCGATCGTTCGATGCGGTTCGGTTTCGGAATCTCGACATCGATATCGCCGTAGAACAGATCGCGCGGAATGTTGAGCTGCGCCGGCCCGCGCTCGGTCATCGCGAGATCGAAGCAGCGCGAGGTCAGTTCCGCCATGCGGTCCTGGCGCATCACATGCGCCTGATACTTGGTGATCTTCGAGAAGATCGGCAGCTGTTCGGTTTCCTGGAACCCGCCATGGCCGATTGTCGCGGTGCCGGTCTCGGGCGTGATAACCACGATCGGCGAATGCGCCCAATAGGCGGCGGCGACCGCGGTCACGAAATTGGTGATGCCCGGTCCGTTCTGCGCGATGCACACGCCCGGCCGGTTCGAAACGCGGGAATAGCCGTCGGCCATGTGACCGGCGCCCTGCTCATGCGCCACCGAGATGAAGCGGATGCCGGCGGCGGGGAAGATGTCGAGCGCATCCATATAGGCCGAGCCGACGATACCGAACACGTCGGTGACGCCGTGCGCGACGAGGGTTTCGACGAAGGCTTCGCTGGGCGTCATGCGGGTCATGGTCTTCGGAACTCCTGGGTCAGATCTCGTGTCGATTCCGGCGCGATCGGCCGGTCCGGCCTGTTATGCGGCCGCTGGATGGCGGGCATCCTGTCACGGGCCCGCGCAGGGCCGCAATCGCAGGCGTAGAGCGCTGCCTGCGCTGCGACATGGCCGGTACATCGCGTCGTCGGCGACGAAAAAGCCGCGCCGCTCTGCCGCGACGACGAAACCCTCGTTCACGCGTTCCTGACTGGCGAGTGCCACGGTATTCCGAGCGATGCCGGGATCGGCCGAAAGCTGCCGGCAGGATGGCAAAAGGCTGCCGGCTTCATGATTTTCCGGCGATCGCCCGTCCGGCCCGGCCGCGGGGCCGGGCTTCGCTGCGGTGCAAGAGCCGGTTGAAATCTCGTAACGAATCCGACACCGGGCCGCAACAGGCCTGCGCTACATAAGGGTCGCGGTCGCGATATTGCTTTGATGTGACACGCATACTACCGTTCCACCCAGTGTCGGCCGGGCAAGAAAATCGGCAAACGGACGGGCTGGGGACCTGGGTCTCGAGCCGCCCGGCGCCGTTATCCCGGCGGCACCTTTCAACAGGGAGCCTTCCAGCAATGACCCGCAAGACAAAACCGAATGCGACACTGGCCGCGGCCAAGCGGTTCAGCCGTCGCACGATCCTCAAGAGCGCCGCCGCAGCGACCGCGCTGGCGAGCGGACCGTTCCTGGTCCGCGATGCCTTCTCGTCGTCCGGCGAGATCAACGTGTTCTCATGGTCGGATTACATGCCCGACGAGCATGTCGCCGATTTCACGGCGCGCACCGGCATCACCGTCAATTTCTCCGGCTACGGTTCGAACGAAGACCTGCTCGCCAAGATCCAGGCGACCAAGGGTCAGGGCTTCGACCTGATCAGCCCCACGGTCGATCGCGTCGGCCAGTGGAAGCCGCTCGGTCTGCTGCAGCCCTTCGACATGAACCGCGTGCCGGTCGACAGCATCATTCCCGGCCTGCTCGCCGGTTCGGCCAATCTCTGGACGTGGGACGGTGGCCAGTATCATCTGCCCTGGACCTGGGGCACCGAGATGCTCGCCTGGCGCACCGACAAATGGTCGCGTGACTATGCCGATCTCTCCTACGGCGATCTCTGGGGCGACGACGTGAAGGGCAAGGTCATGGGCCGTCCGCATTCGATGATGGCGGGCATCGGCCTCTATCTCGACCATGCCGGCATCGTGCCCTCGAACGGCATGCTCGACGCCTACAAGAGCGAAGAGGACATGCGGCGCATCTGGGAAGAGATTGCGAAGTTCGCAATCGACCACAAGTCGCATGTGAAGCAGTTCTGGAACGATGCCGACGCGCAGATCAACGGCTTCATGCAGAACGACGTCGTCCTCGGCCAGTGCTGGGACGGTCCGCCGGCCCGCCTGAAGAAGGAAGGCGAACCGGTCACGATGATGGCGCCGGTCGAAGGCGCGTTCACCTGGCTCGACGGTCTGGCGATTCCGATCGGTGCGCAGAACATCGACCAGATCTACGCGCTGCTCGACTACATGTACGAAGCCGAAGTGGGCGGCCGCTGGGCCAACCTCACCGGCTATAACGTGGTCGGCATCGGTGCGGCGGATCATCTCGACGAGGCTTCGAAGAAGCTGTTCGAAGAGACCTACCCGGCCGACACGCTCGACAATCGCCTGTGGTGGTGGCCGCCGGCAGAAGCCTGGTACCCGGAAATCCGCAACGAGTATGTCGACCGCTTCGTCGCGGCGTAACTCGGTTAAACGATACGATCGCCGGCACCCCGATTACGTCGGGGTGCCGGTATCGTTACCGGCAAACGCCCGCGATCGAGAACGGGCGGCCGGCGACAGGGATAAGGCGCCGGGGCACGGCTCCGGGACAGGGGAACGGCTTTACGCATGAGTGCCGATGTCGAACTCGAGCACGTCACCATCCGTTTCGGCGATTTCATTGCCGTACGCGATGCGCATCTGAAAATCGAGGAAGGCGAGTTCTTCAGCTTTCTCGGGCCCTCGGGCTGCGGCAAGACGACGATCCTGCGCACGATTTCCGGTTTTCTCGAGCCGACCGACGGTGTCGTCCGGATAGGCGGCCGCGACATGGCCGGCATCGGCCCGAACAAGCGCCCGACCGCGCTGATCTTCCAGAATCTTGCGCTGTTTCCGCTGATGAGCGTCGCCGACAATATCGCCTTCGGGCTCGAGGTGCGCGGCGCATCGCGTTCCGAGCGGCGCAAACGCGCGGCCGAGCTGCTCAATCTGATCGCGCTGTCCGACCAGGGCGACAAGATGGTGAACGCACTTTCGGGCGGGCAGAAGCAGCGGGTCGCGATCGCGCGCGCGCTCGCCGTCGAACCGGACGTGCTGCTGCTCGACGAGCCGCTCTCGGCGCTCGACCTCAAATTGCGCCAGCATATGCGCACCGAACTGCGCACGATCCAGCAGCGCGTCGGCATCACCTTTATCTACATCACGCACGACCAGGGCGAGGCGCTCACCATGTCGGACCGTGTCGCCGTGATGAGCAACGGCGAGATCCAGCAGATCGGTCGCGGCGCCGATGTTTATAACAATCCGGCAACGTCGTTCGTCGCGTCCTTCGTCGGCGAGAACAACGCTTTCTTCGGGAATGTGACGCGCATCGCCGACGGCATGGCGGAACTCGATACGCCGTTCGGCCTGTTGCGTGGCCGCAACGACAAGGGGGTGAAAGCGGGCGACAAGGCCGTCCTGTTCATCCGGCCCGAAGCGTTGACGCTGGCGGCGGGCGAGGCTGCCGCGAACGGCGCCTGCATTATCGAAAGCGCGGTTCTGACCAACGAGCTCGAGGGCGCGATGGTGCATCTCCGGCTTGAAGGCGCCAGGGACGGCGCCAGCGACGGCAGCAAGGACGGTGGATCGAAACCGATCACCCTGTCGCTGACCAACGACGGC
This sequence comes from Dongiaceae bacterium, assembly GCA_040902665.1. GTDB lineage: Bacteria > Pseudomonadota > Alphaproteobacteria > Dongiales > Dongiaceae > JAWXBK01. The sequence goes on along the minus strand of JBBDWX010000304.1, from coordinate 3,081 downwards.
AAGACCGTTGCGGCCCGGCCCGGCGCGCGGGTGAAAGCCGGCTTCGATCCGGCGCGCGCCGTCGTCCTGCCGCACGGCCCGCTGGCTGACGAATGATCGGGCGATGAACGATCCGTTTCTGATCGTCTCCGCCATCGCCGTCGTCGCGACGGCGTTCATGGTGCTGCGCACATTGGGCGTGCTCGGGGGCGATCGCGTTTTCGTGCGCCGCAACGGTGCCGTCGTCGGAACCTACATCGTCGTCGCCGTCTCATTCTGGGTGCTGGCGATGATCGTGCTGCCGCAGCTCTACATGGTGGATTTCTCGTTCCGCCTCAATCTGCCGCCGCCCGAGCAGGGCGGACCGAAGGACGTGCATACGCTCGACAATTACCGCTATCTGCTGTTCGGGCCGGAGGGCAGCGAACAGTCGTTCAACTGGCTGCATCTCAAGGTCTTCGTCAAAACCATCCTCTCGGCGCTGTTCGTCACGTTCCTCGATTTCTGTTTGTGCTATCCGATCGCCTATTACATCGCGCAGTCGGCCAAGGGTGGGCATGCGCGGCTGCTGTTCATCTGCCTGCTGATTCCGTTCTGGGTGAACGAGATCCTGCGCGCCTTCGCCTTCCGCATCATCTTCGGCACCAGCGGATTGCTGAACTCGGTGCTGATCGGCATCGGCATCCTGCCGCCCGATGCGCCGATCGATTTTCTGCGCGCCGACGTGGCGCTCTATACCGGGCTTTCCTACGCCTACATCCTGATGATGGTTTTTCCGCTCTACAACGCGATCGAAAGCCTCGACCATAACCAGATCGAGGCGGCGCGCGATCTCGGCTCGCCCTGGTGGCGCATTCACTGGCGCGTGGTGATGCCGCATGCGAAACCCGGCATCGCCTCGGGATGCGTGATGGTGTTCATGCTCGCGGCCGGCGCGCTGGCGACGCCGCAGATTCTCGGCGGCCCGTCGAGCCTCTGGTTCACTCAGGTGATCTACGACCAGTTCTTCCAGGGTTTCAACTGGCCGCGCGGTTCGGCTTACGCGTTCGTGCTGCTGCTCTCCTGCGTCATTTTCGTCATGTCGGCGATGCGCCTCTTCAAGGTCAATCTCGGGGACATCGCCCGATGAGCGCGCAAACCGTCCTCAGGATCATGGTCGTGTTCTATATCGGCCTCTTTTTCCTGTTTCTGTTCGGGCCGCTGATCATCATGAGCATTTCGGCCTTCAACGAGACCTCCTATCCGCAGGTCTGGCCGTGGCGCGGCTTCACGCTCTACTGGTTCGGCGATTTTTTCACCGACAACATGATGGTGAACGGGATCAAGAACAGCATCTATATCGGCATCGGCGTCGTCTGCGTCGCGGTGCCGCTCGGTCTTGCCGGCGCGCTGCTGATGACGCAGGTGAGCCAGCGCGTGCGGCCGATCTATTACACGATTGTCGTTTCGCCGGTTTTGACGCCGGGCGTCATTCTCGGTATCTCGACCCTCGTCTTCTGGGACCGGATCGGCGTGGTCAGCGGCATGGGCTACGGCTCGATCTTCTATTCCGGTTTCTTCCTCACCATCCTCGGCCAGTCCACTTTCATTTCCGCTTATTGCATGCTGGTGTTTCTCGCCCGGCTGCAGCGCTTCGACCGCACCCAGGAAGAGGCGGCGCTCGATCTCGGCGCCTCGAACGTGCAGGTGTTCCGCAAGATCCTGGTGCCGTTTCTGAAGCCGGCCATTCTGTCCTCGGCGGTGCTGGCGTTCCTGTCGTCGTTCGAGAACTACAACACGACGCTCTTTACGATCCAGTCGGAGGCGACGTTGACGACGGTGCTCGCCGGGCGCGTGCGCATGGGGACGGAACCGGATATCGCGGCGCTCGCCGTCGTCATCATCTCGGTGACGATCCTCGGCGCAATCGCTTACGAGATCGCCAAGCGCCGCGAACAGCGCCGCGAAAAGGCGCAGATCGACGCCGCGAAGAAGGCGAAGATGGCCGATATCGGCTGGCAGCCGGCGGCCGACGCGGCTGCTCCTTAAAAAGCCCTCGCCCCCATTTTTGGGGGAGAGGGTAGGGTGAGGGGGCAGCAGAAGTCAGACACGATTGTGCCTGAAGCAGTTCGTCATTGCCGGGCGTGACCCGCGAACGTGCCGTCACAATCGAATTGCCAATCTCCATTCGTCATCGCCGGGTCAAGCCCGGCGATGACAATTTTTATGAGCCCGGCGATGACGAATGAGTGGGATCACGCGTCCCTTGCGTAAAAGAACATGCGCCGGACCTTGGCCGGTCCGATGGCACGCACCAGTTCCCGCGCGCTGCAATAGGCAAGCAGCAGCACCGCGAGCCACATATGGATCAGCACGATGCGTTCCCAGTCGGTCGCGGCGTAGAGCGCGCGGTTCGCCGCGGCAAAGCCTTCGCCATCGAAGATCGGCGGCAAAATCTTTTCCAGGTAATGCACAGCCGTCGCGGCGATGTTGTAGATCAGCGTTTTCCACAATGTGTTCCAGATCAGCGGCCGTTCGGGATAGCGATTCATGAACCGGAAATGATCGACGATCAGCACCACCTTGCCGACAATAAGCGCGCCGACGATCGCGCGACCCCAGTCCCAGGCGTCGATGCCGTGTTCCTGCAACACCAGCGCCTGCGTCAGGAGCAGCAGGGCGAAGGCGATAAAGAAGAAGATCGTCGGCGGCAGGAGCTCCCGGATCTCGCGGACGAACCAGCGGCCGAATTTTTCGAGACTCATGCTGTGCGCTCCCCCGGCGATCCGGCCGGTCGATCCGGCTTTGGCAGCGCCAGCGTGCCGGGATTCGGTGCATCGTGGAAGGGGCAGGTGGAAGGGGCATCGTGGAAGGGGCAGGTGGAAGGGACAGCGTGGAAGGCACAGCGGCGAAAGGCTCGGGTCCGCTGTCGCGCGCATGATGCCGCAGCCCATCGCACGCAACGGACCCTATCGGCGGCAGGCCACCGGCCTCTATCATGCCCATCGGAGATCGTCATTGCTTCGTCGCCATCGGCTCGGGAGGAGCCAAGCCATGCAGTACAGCGCCAATTCGCTCGAAAACCACTGGATGCCCTTTACCTCGAATCGCGACTTCAAGCAG
>JBBDWX010000303.1:0-10793 GCA_040902665.1 Dongiaceae bacterium | reverse complement strand
CTACGAGACGCCGGGCGGCACGATCCTCCATGCGGCGCATCGCGGCATCGAGAGCCTGACGCTCGATCGCGGGGCGGCGCATCTGAAGGACGAGCTGATGCCGCGCTATGCGGAGCTGGTCTATTACGGGTTCTGGTTCTCGCCCGAGCGCGAGATGCTGCAGGCCGCGATCGACAAGAGCCAGGTTCACGTCGAGGGCACCGTGCGGCTCAAGCTCTACAAGGGATCGGTCTCGGTCGTGGGGCGCAAATCGCCGAAGTCGCTCTACAGCCAGGCGCATGTGACGTTCGAGGAAGATGCCGGCGCCTACGACCAGCGCGACGCCGAAGGTTTCATCAAGCTGAACGCGTTGCGCCTGCGGCTCGGAAAGAAGCTGCGGGGTTAGCGGGGCGCCCCCTCTCCCCCTTGCGGGAGAGGGTGATTGTCCGAGCGGCAGCGAGTGCAATCGGGTGAGGGTTGGTCTTCGTAGAACAATAGGAATACCTCATCCTGAGCTCGTCGAAGGATGAGGCCCTCATGGTTCGACAAGCTCACCATGAGGCCCCCTCGTAACTTGAGATCGACCGTACGGCGTAGAGTATCCGGTGCGGCGGCGAGCGCATCACCCCGCGGACTTGCCGATACGCTGGCGCACGTCGTCTTTGAACCAGTCGTACCAGTCGGATGTCGCCGGCGGCGTATCGATTTCGATCGCCGTCGCATGCGCCGCGTCGTCGTCGAGCGCGGCCAGCGCGTCGCGCAGGAATCGGCGACCGATCGGCACGTTGCGTTCCTCCCGCCCGCCCAGCTCGGCATAGCGGGAGGCGGCCGGGTCGGGGTTGGTATTGGCTTCCCAGATCTCAGGACGGCCGTCCTTGATCCCGAAATCGATGCGGCCGAAACCGAGACCGCCGAGTTCGGCGACGCGCCGCAACACCGGCAGCCAGGTATCGGCGCCGACATAGCCCGCTTCCTCGTCGATCATGGACTGTTCGTCGCGAAGACGCTGCACGTCGCCGGTGCGCGGCGGGCTTACCACCCAGCGATCGCCGAAACACATATAGCGCTGGAAGATCGCATCACCGACCACGAAGGCGGTGCATTTTCGATAAACGCCCCTGTCGTCGGCCGTATCGAAATATTCGACGATCAGCAGATCCCGTGGATCCAGCCCGAGGCTGGTCAGCCGCCAGATCTCGGCATCGAGCGTATCCCCGTCGTGGATCAGATCCGTATAGGGTCCGTCATGGCGGCTGTCGCTGCGCAGGAAAACGGGAAAACGTTGGCGCCGCGGTTCCTCGTCGACGCGATAGACATTGTGTCGGTTGATCCCCGCCTCGTACAGCCGCCGCAGCAGCGTATAGCGACTGGCCGTGCGGGTCGGGTGATTGAGCAGGCGCATCCGCCCGCGCGCGCGGCGAAGCCGGCGATAGAGCAGCGTCGCCCTGAGCATGTCGGCCGGCATGAGCCGGTCGATATCCGAAAAGACGATCGACCCGCCCTGCCAGTGGCGGCGACGGAACGCCTCGGTATAGGTGACGACCTCGAAGCGTCCGGCGAGCCGCGGATCGTCGAGGATCGGGCTGTCGCGGAACGTATGATCGCCGCGTTCGGTAAGGAGATAATAGATCATCCGGACAATGCGGTTCGGGTGGCGGTCAGGCGGGCTTGCCGGTGCGCTGGCGTACGTCTTCCTTGAACCAGTCGTACCAGTCGGAGGTTGCCGGCGGCGGTTCGATTTCGGTCGCCGTCGCATGTGCCGCGTCGTCGTCGAGCGCCGCAAGCGCATCGCGCAGCTGGTTCCAGCCGAGCGGACCGATGCGGGTCGCACGTCCGCCGCTTTTGCTGAAGCCCAGCACGGCGGGATCGGGGTTGGTGTTGACCTCCCAGATTTCGGGCCTTCCGTCCCTGATGCCGAAATCGATGCGGCCGAATCCGAAACCGCCGATCTCCGCGACCCGACGCAGCACGGGCAGATAGGCCGCGCCGCCGAGAAAGGCCTCCTCCTCGTCGAGCATGGCCTGCTCTGTGCGGGTCTGCGCGACATTGCCGCTGCGCGGATGCTTGACTTCCCAGCCGTCGCCAAAAAACATGAAGCGCTGGAATACCGCATCGCCAACGATGTAAGCGGTCGCCTTGCGATAGACGCCGTCGGTTTCGGCCGTTTCGCAGAATTCGACGATCAGCAGATCCTGCGGCCGGAAGCCGAAACTGGTCAGGCGCCACTGCTCGGCATCGAGCGCCGCCTCGTCGTAAAGAAGCGGCGTGTATGCACCATCATGCTGCGAATCGCTGCGCAGGAAAACCGGATAGCGCTCCGGCTTGCGGCCTTCATCGACGCGATAGACATTATGTTCATTGATCCCCGCCTCGTGCAGCCGCCGCAGCAGCTCATAGCGGCGGCAGGAGCGGGTCGGATGGTTGAGCAGGCGGATCGGCCCGCGCGCGCGGCGCAGCCGGCGATAGAGGATCGTCGCGCGCAGCACATCGCCGGAACCGAGCCGGTCGAGATCCGCAAAGATCACAGCGCCGCCCTGCCAGTGGCGACGTTGGAACGCTTCGTCGTAAGTCACGACATCGAAGCGACCCTCTAACCGCGAATCGTCCAGGATTGCGCTGCCGCGAAAGGTATGATCGCCGCGTTCGGTCACAAGATAATGGATCATCGCCTCTGCGGCCGCCGCCGGACGGCTTTTGCGCCGGGTCGTTCTGGAGTGACGCCGGTAATGGCCGGACGCGGTTGCCGGACCGGCTCGATCGAGAATGTTTCGTCGCTGGCCGCGCCCGGCAGTTCCATCAGGGCCGCATGCATCCAGTCGTTGAACGGTACGAAGATCTCGTCGTAGCGCGGCGTTCCCGGCGGCACCTGGCTCGACATATGCAGGGGATTGGTATTGATCTCCCAGACCTCGATACGGCCATCCCGCATGCCGTAATCCATGCGGCCGTAACGGATCCCGGACAATTCGAAGATTTCCCTGAGCGCGGCTTCATGCGGATTGCCGTGAAGATAGGCCAGTTCTTCGGCGAACAGTTCCGATTCGGGTGTATCGGGACCGATGCCCGTGCGGAAATCCTTGACGTTCCAGTCGTTCGAAAAATACAGATGGCGCGGCACGATACGATCGCCGACCACATAGACGCCGTACTTCCGATAGAGTCCGTCTGCGCTTCGCGTCTCGCAGAATTCGGTTATGAGCATGAGATTGAGCGGAACGCCACGCTCGACCAGCGCCTCCAGCGCCTCGTCGAGCACCGCCTGATCTTTCAGCAGTCCGCCGACCGGACCGTTGTGATCGCGCTCGCCATGCAGGAACACCGGAAAATATCGCGGCTTTCGGCATTCGTCGGCGCGGTAGACGTCGAACGAGTTGCGACCGCTCTCGTGGAGCGCGCGAAGCAATCCGTAGCGTTTGAGCGATCGGATCGGGTGATTGACAAGATGCACCGACGCCGAGGTCGCCGCGAGTCGCCGCCAGAGGCGCGATACAGGAGGAATCTCCGAACTCCACAGCCGTTCGAGATCGGAGAAGATAAAGCTGCCGGCATGCCACTCGCTGCGCCGGAGCGCGTCCTCGTAATAGACAATCTCGAAATGATCTGCGGCCGGCCCGATCGTGACCGAAGGTTTTTCCTCGATCGCCTCTGCGCCTTCCCGGGTGACAAGATAGGTGATCATTCTGAAATCCGTTTGTCGGCCATCTCACTCGCGCGACCGGAAGGGCCAGCAATCCGTTCGCGTCGGTATTTTGAATACCACCATGCCAGAGATGCGCAAGCCCGGGCCGACGGATCGCTAGCGTCGAAGCAATCGCTCGCGCCAGCCGCCACCGACAGCAGCGCGGCGACGGCTTGCTCCGACCGCGACCACCGTGCGCGGCGCCCGGACCGGATCGATCCAGAAAGGCTGGTCGTCGCAATCGGGGTCGAGCGCCAGCAGCGTTTCCTGCATGCGTATGTAGGAGCGGCCGACATAGCGATCGAAACGCTCGATGCCCGGATGATTGGTCGCAGGATCGCCGAGAACCGGATTGGTGTTGATCTCCCAGACGCGGATCCGGCCGTCCTGGAGCGCATAGTCGATGCGGCCATAGTCGATCGCGGCCAGCCGAAAGATCTCGGGGATCGTTGTCGGAATTTCGGCATCGAAGATAAACGCCTCTTCCTCGTCCATCATGGCCGTTCGGGAATGGCGGGCATCGATCGGATCGCCGGTTCCCTTCACGCACCAGTTGCTGCAGTAAAAGATATTCCGATTGATGAATCGCTCGCCGACGCGGAACGTGCCCATCTTGCGATAGAGACCATCGGGACTGCACGTCTCGCAGAACTCGACGACGAGGACGAGGTTAAGGGCGATGCCGCGTTCCGCCAGTGCCGCCACGGCCTCATCGAGCTCGGTGCGATCGTTCAGGAGCGGACTGAGCGGGCCGTTATGGTCGCGTTCGCCGCGCAGGAACACCGGAAACCGGATGCCCGGTCGCATTTCATCGGCGCGCCAGACATCGAAATCGTTGATACCCAGCGTTTGCAGTTTCCGCAGCAATGCAAAGCGCCGCAGCGTTTGCGCGGGATTGTTGAGCAGCCTCACAGGAACCGACGCCTGCGAGAGGCGTTGCCAGAGCTCCACGACATCCGGCAACTCCGAAGCATAAAGCCGTTCGAGGTCGCCGAAGATTATGGCGCCGCCATACCAGTCGCTGCGCCGGACCGCATCGCGATAGGTATCGACTTCGATGCGATCGCGCGTCGCCGGATCGACCATCGGATGATTGGCACGGATCGACCGGATGCCGTCCTCGGTGCCGAGAAAGGTGATCATGGGCGGACTGCTTCGTGGCGCAGGGGATGGTTGCGACGGGACATGGTCATAGTCTAGCCGACCGGAACCGCCGGCGCGCCGAACAAGATCGGGTGCAGCGCCAGAAGGGCCGCATAGAGGACGGCAGCCAGAGCGAGCCGCCACCAGCCGAGATCGGCGAAGCGCAGCCTTGCCCGCCCGGACAGCAGGGCGGCGAAGGGCAGGTTCGAAGAGGCTGCGACGAAGGGCGCCCATTCGGCCGGGCGCTGCCGGCGCTTTCGCGCATCGATCGCCAAGGTGCCGCCCAGCGACAGAATAACGAGGCCGCCGAAGAGGATGCGCGATGCCACGTCCGGGTTCGCGATCATATGGAGCAGGGCCCAGATCGCAATCGCCCAGAGCATCGGATGACGCGTGATTGCGAGAACGCCGGTCGCCCGGAGCGCCGCGCGCTTTTCCATGCCGGCAAGGGTCGGGTTCGGTTGGGTCAGCGCGCCCACCAGGAGCAGCACAGCAAGCGGCATGATCATCGCCGGCAGCGGGGCGAGCCACGCTGGCGGTGTCCACAGCCCGCCAGCCGGCGCGTGGTTATAGGCGACTATTACCCAGATCAGGCTCGCAGCCGCGATCGACGAGTAGAGACCCCGGAATGGCCCCTCGCCGAGCCGGGCCACCAGCGGATCGCGCAGCGGGCGGCTGCTCAGCAGGAAATGCATCCCGACGAATGCCGTCATCGCCAGCACGATTTGCAGCATCATGCCTCCGGAACGGCGATGCCGCGTTGCCGGCAGGCGGCGGTCACCGTGTTCTGCAGCAGGCAGGCGATCGTCATCGGGCCGACACCGCCCGGCACCGGCGTGATACCGCCAGCATGGCGGGCGGCCTCGTCATAGGCGACATCGCCAACCAGCCGGCTCTTGCCGTCTTTACCCTCGACCCGGTTGATGCCGACATCGACGACCACCGCGCCCGGCTGGATCCAGTCGCCGCGGATCATCTCGGGCCGGCCAACCGCCGCCACCACGATATCGGCCCTGCGGCATTCGCCGGGCAGATCGCGGGTGCGCGAATGCGCGATCGTCACCGTGCAGCTTTCGCGGATCAGCAATTGCGCCATCGGCTTGCCGACGATGTTGGAGCGACCGACCACGATCGCGCGCTTGCCTTCGAGCGAGCCGAGCCGGTCTTTCAGCAGCAAGAGGCAACCGAGTGGCGTGCAGGGCACCAGCCCGTCGCCGCCGGTTGCGAGGCGCCCCGCATTGACGACATGGAATCCGTCGACATCCTTGTCGGGGTCGATCGCATTGGTGATTGCCTGTTCGTCGATCTGTTTCGGCAAGGGAAGCTGGACCAGGATACCGTTGACGGCAGGATCGCGGTTGAGTTTATCGACCAGCGCGAGCAGTTCCACCTGGCCGGTCGTCGCCGGCAGGCGATGCTCGAACGAATTCATGCCGGCTTCGTGCGTCTGCTTGCCCTTGGAGCGGACATAGACCTGGCTCGCGGGATCTTCGCCGACCAGAACCACGGCGAGCCCCGGCTTCAATCCGTGTTGCGCGACAAGGCTCGAAACCTGCTGGGCGACGCGCGCGCGCAGCCCCGCCGCAAACTGCTTGCCGTCGATGATGTTGCCGTCGGTCATTCCTGCTCCCCGGATGTCATGCTCACGTTGGATGATTTCGAACAATTTGTCTCGTTCGCACGGATCGATTCGTTCAGGCCGCCTTCCCGCCCGCCTGCCACCAGCGTTCGAGCCGGGCCACGAGGTCGACCGGATCGCCGGCGATATGCAGCGTCTTCCTGCGGTCGGCCGCGCCGGCTGCAATCGAAAAGGCGGATTTCGGCATGCGCCAGGTCTTCGCGAGCAGGCCGATCGTCGCTTCGTTCGCGGCCCCGTCGCTCGGCGCTGCCGTCACCGCGACCTTCAGGCGAAACTCGCCATCGGCGTCTTCGATGGTGCCGTCGATCGCGCTTCGACGCGCGCGCGGCGTCACCCGCAATTTGAGCACGAGACCGTCGACCGCCGGCAGCCAGGGAACGCGCATCGTTCAGAATATGTACTCGTGCAGCAGTCGGCGCAGGAACAGCACCAGGATGATCAGCACGACCGGCGAGAGGTCGACGCCGCCGAACCGCGGCAAAATATGCGCCGGATCGGACGCAGCGCGGGTTCGGTCAGCCGGTGCAGCGCATCGCCGAGCGCATAGACGAACCGGTTCTGGGTGTTGACGACATTGAACGCGACCAGCCAGGAGAGGATCGCGGATGCGATCACGATCCAGGTGTAAAGCACGAGGACCGTGTCGATGAGCCAGGCGAGTGATTGCATGTGAGCCGCCCCGGAACGTCGCGCCGAAAGGAGGTTGGTCTTGCGGCAACGAACCGCATGCCGGCGGCGACCCTACCGGCTCGCCCGGCGGGCCGCAAGGGCGGCCGGAGCGCAGGAAACAGCCAAAAATCGCGCAGCTGCGGCACGGCCGCGGCTTGACAGCCACCGGACCCAAACCCATAGTCCCGGCGCTTCCGGTGGGGCTGTAGCTCAGATGGGAGAGCGCCTCGTTCGCAATGAGGAGGTCAGGGGTTCGATTCCCCTCAGCTCCACCAAGCCTTCCCCGGAATCCCTTCCCGCCGTTCGACGCCAGCGATCATCGCACTCGCCGATGCGCGCGTGCGGCGGAACCCGTTTGCAGGTTCGCCCGCACGCGCGTGTTACTCGGCGCCGTAGCCGACGACGCCCTTGGTCTCGAGAAAATCGTGAATGCCGAAATCGGCATATTCACGACCGTTGCCCGATTGCTTGTAGCCGCCGAACGGCGCGGACCCGTCCCAGCCCGGGTAGTTGATCTTCACCTGACCGGCGCGAAGCTGGCGGGCAACCTTCCGCGCATGCGCCGCATCTTTTGACTGGACGCAGGCAGAGAGACCGTAATCGGTATCGTTCGCGATCTCGATCGCCTGCTCTTCGCTGTCATAGGGCATGATGGCGAGAACCGGACCGAAGATTTCCTCGCGCGCGATCGTCATGTCGTTGTTCACATTGCCGAACACGGTGGGTCGCACATAGTAACCGCGATTCAGCCCCTCGGGACGGCCGGTACCGCCGGTGACGAGTTGCGCGCCTTCCTCGATGCCCGCTTCGATCAGCCGCTGGATCTTGTTGAACTGGATCTCGCTGACCACAGGCCCGAGCACCGTGCCATCCGCCTTCGGATCGCCGACCTTGTGCGCTTCGGCGGTTTTCTTCGCGACGCTCAGCGCCTCGTCGTGACGCGGCCTGGGCACCAGCATGCGCGTCGGCGCATTGCAGGACTGGCCGCTATTGCCGAAACAATCCTGCACGCCCTTGCGCACCGCGGTTTCGAAATCGGCGTCGGCCAGGATGATGTTCGGCGATTTGCCGCCGAGCTCCTGCGCGACGCGCTTCACCGTGTCGGCTGCCGTCTTGGCGACGATCACGCCCGCCCGCGTCGATCCGGTGAACGACACCATATCGACTCCCGGATGGCCGGCGATCACCTGCCCGACCGACGGGCCATCGCCGTTGATCATGTTGTAGACGCCCGCCGGCAGGCCGGCCTCGTGCACGATCTCGGAGAAGACGATGGCGCTGATCGGCGCAATCTCGCTCGGCTTCAGGATCATGGTGCAGCCGGCGGCAATCGCCGGTGCGACCTTGGAGACAATCTGGTTGAGCGGCCAGTTCCACGGCGTGATCAGCCCGACCACCCCGATCGCCTCGCGCACGACGCGGGTCGTTCCGCGCTGCTCCTCGAACTCGAATTTTTCCAACGCCTCGATCGTCGCCTTCAGATGGCCGAGGCCGACAGCGGCCTGGGCGTTGCGCGCGAGACCCATCGGCGCGCCCATCTCGTCGGAAATGGCACGCGCGATATCTTCCTTGCGCTTGAGATAGATTTCGAGAATCCGGCGCAGCAGCGCGAGCCGCTCTTTCTTGCTGGTCTGCGAGAAAGACGGAAAGGCCGCGCGCGCCGCCTTGACCGCGCGATCGACGTCGGCCGCCGAGCCGACCGAGATTTTCGTAAACGCTTCTTCGGTCGCCGGATTGATCACATCGAGCGTCGCCGGCTTTGCCGGATCGACCCAGGCGCCGGCGATGTAGAATTTTAGATGATTGGACATGGTGTTCTCTGGAGTTCCTTCCGGGGTTCTCTTTGGATGGCAGGGTTGCGCGGAGACTATCAGATACACGCCATTGGATCGACGCGGGACGGTGCCAGGGAAACGACAGGCTGAAAGTCGCCGAAACTGGCCCGACGTTCGCGGCGGCGTGCGCTTGCACGACGGTGCGCTTGACGCCCGCCCTACGGCTTGACGGCAGTCACCAGCGAGTACACGCCGGGCAGCGGGATCTGCTTCGGCTTGACGAAGCCTGCCTCGGTAAGAAAGTCCGCCGTCTCGTCGCCGGAAACGACGCCGCCCGAACCGCCGTAGAAGACCGCCGCCACCAGGCTTTCGAGCGCGATCTTGGGCGTCGTTTCGGTGTAGGGACCCAGTCTCAATATGTCCTGAACGATGATCAGGCCGCCCGGGTTCATGCTCTCGAACGCCTTCTTCATGAGGCGTTTCTGTCCCTCCGGCGGCTCCTGGATCAGCGCGCCCGAAAACAGCACCGCGTCGTAATCGCTGCCGAAGGAATCTTCGTAATAATTGCCCGCGAGCGTCGAAACCCGCTGCGACAATCCCATCGACCCGATACGAGATTTGGCAAGCGGCAAAGCCTTTTCCTGATCGAACAGAACGCCGTGCAAGGTCGGATATTTGCGGCAGAAGGCAAAGGTGTAGACGCCGGAACCGCAGCCCACGTCGAGCATCTTCTTCTTGCCGGTCAGATCGGTGTTATCGAGCAGCATATCTTCCTGCATGCCGCCACCCCATTGCTCCATGGCAAGCATGTAGTGATTCCAGTATGCCGCCTCGTCTTCCGGTGTCTTGAACTGCTCCTCGTGCGACATCTCCTTGCCCGACAGCATGGCGGTGTCCACCTGATCGAACAGCGCTCCGAGGCTCGCCAGATATGTGAAAGCATCGCCGTAATAATGCGGCTCGCCCTTGACCAGATATTTGGCGCTTTCTTCGGTGTTCTCGTATTCATCGCCGATCTTTTTCAGCAATCCGGCCGAAACGCAGGAATTGAGCATTTCCCGCGTATGAAGAAGATTGGCACCGAGCTCCTTCGCCACCCATTCCGCACTGCGCTTGCCGCCGCGCAGCTTGGTACAGATGTCGAGCCGGACCGCCGAATTGGCGACACCGGCGAGCCACGACGCCCGCGCCAGCTGCGAGATCAAGGGCGGCTCGCCCGAATCGGCCAGATTGGCAAACACCGCACCAATGTCTGTCATTCGATCGTCTCCTTCAAAAGCCCGCCAGGCTCAGCGCGTGACGACGACCGGCACCTCGTCGCGGGCGCCGCCCTTCTTTTTGATATCGGCCATGCCCGGCCGCGCGCGGAGATGACCGGACCAGCGCCATTCGATCCGCCTGAACACAAAGAAAAAGAAGTACGAGATCACGCAGTAGACGGCACCGGTGAAGATCCAGATCGTCATCGAGCGGAAGGTTTCGGAAATCAGATCGCGCGCCACGCCGGCAAGATCGAGCAGCGTGATGACGCTGACCAGCGAGGTCGCCTGGAACAGGAACACGAACTCGTTCGTATAGGCGGGCAGCGCAATCCTGAAGGCGCGCGGCAGAATGACCCGGCGCAGCATCAGAAAACGCGACATGCCGACCGCTCTCGCCGCTTCGACCTCGCCATGCGGCACGCCCTGGATGGCACCGCGCAGGATCTCGGCCGTATAGGCCGCCGTGTTCAGCGTGAGCGTTAACAGCGCGCAGAAATAGGCCTCGCGGAACATGCCGTCCCAGAGACCCACCGCCTTGAGCTGGGGAACGAACTGTCCGCTGCCGTAATAGATCAGGAACAGCTGGACCAGCAGCGGCGTGCCGCGGAAATAGAACATGTAGCCGAAGACCGGCCATTTGATCAGCG
>JBBDWX010000302.1:0-10823 GCA_040902665.1 Dongiaceae bacterium | reverse complement strand
TTGCAAAACGCGTCCCCAGATTCCCTCCCCCCTTGCCGCGATCAGTCGCGGCCGACCGCGACGGGCGGGCGAGAGTCAGGGTGGGGGTGAGATGAACGAACGCCTTCATCTCACTTCGTCAGCTGGGCTCCCGCTTCTTATCGGATGCAGAGGGTGGCTTTGGGAACTCAACGGGTTCGCCTTTTGCACGGGCGATCGCGTCACCCCACCGCGCGGTCGACCCAGCGCCAGGTCGGATGTTCGGCATCGAGCGCCTGGATTGTGGCGCGCGTTGCGGGCCGCAGCAGGCCGGCATCCTCGCTCAGTGCCGATGGCACCAGCGGTTCGATCTGCAGGCGCTTCGGTTCTTCGCCCGGCATGCGATAGCCGTGCGGCGCCGCCGGTTCGAAGCCGAAGCGCGCGTAATAGCCCAGATCGCCGACCAGCAGGATGGTGCGCACGCCAGCCTGGCGCGCGAGTTCCATCGTGCGCAGGACCAGCGTCACGCCGATCCCTTCGCCGCGCCGCTCGGGCGCGACGCCGAGCGGGCCGAGCAGCAGCGAGGGCACGCCCGCCGGTCCGACGCGGATCGGCCAATAGCGGATCGTGCCGACCAGTCGGCCTTCGCCCTGGGCGCCGTGATGTGCGCCGTCCTGTTCGGTGTCGTGCGCAACCCAGCAGAGAGCACCGAGCGGCGGCACCTTCTTGCGGAAGCGATATGATTTCTTGAGCTGACGCTCTGAGCCGAATGTCAGATCGAGCAGGATTTCGATCGCGGCGTGATCGTCGGGAGCTTCGGGCCGGTAGTCGATCATCGGGAGAACCTCGCGTGGGCGGACGGGTCAGGCCTTGCCACACCGCCGGTCCCGCGCCGGCTCCCCTCGATCGTCGATCAGGAGCCGGTGCCGGCCGGACGCGCGCGGTCGTCGACGCGGCTTGCGCCGCGCCGGCTTCGTCGTCGCTGTCCCTGGGCTCTGACCGCGGCCCGATACGCTGCCCGAATCACGCGCCTCTCCTTTGAACGGCGGCGATGATGCCGGCCTGTTCCCGCCGCTGTCAACGCGCCATGTCCCGGTGCGCCGCTCGGGCCGGGCGCAAAAACAGCGCCGGCCCGAAGGCCGGCGCTGATCGCATATCCTCCAAGTGGAGGACGCTTCTAGTAGTGCTCGCCGCGCTTGGCGCGTTCGCGTTCGTCCTTGATCTCGTTGGACTCGGTTTTCGCCTGGCAGATATGCCAGATGATCCAGAACGCAACGCCGAGGAGAACCCAGAGCATTTCGGTTCCCGGGAACGGATACATCGGTCCGATCTCCAGGAGATTTTGGTTCCAGGTTTCCACGCCTGTCGACATGAGTACCAGACTGGATGACATGTGTTGTTACTCCTTTCTTCAGGCGCGATGGTTGTTGAACGGAATGCCGATCTTCGCCGCCTCGTCGCGCTCGACTTGCGCGATTTCGGTGTTCGCCCGATCGACATTCTTCTGATAGGTCAGATCGAGGCCCACCAGTTCGATTTCTGCAGGCACCCGCAACAGACCCATGGCCTTCAGAATGCCGGCGACGATCCACGCGGGAACGAAGCCCAGCACACCGAACATGATGATCGCACCGATGAACTGACCCCATGGCGTGATAAGCGCGTAGGAGGGATCCATCGAAGCGGGATAGCCCCAGAGGAAGAAGCCGGCAATGACCACGCCGTAGAACCCGGCGTAACCGTGCACGGCGACTGCCCCGACGGCGTCGTCGATCTTGAACTTCCGTTCGACCCAGAAATGCATCTTGTAGGCAACCCACGCACCGCCCCCGGCGATGACCATCGCCTGGATCGGGTGGTAGAGATCGTTGCCTGCCGATGCACCGATGACGCCGGCAAGTCCGCCGGAGTAGGTCCAGAACGGATCGCCCTTCGACACCAGATAGGCCACCAGCAACCCGCCTGACAGCGACATCAGGAAGTTGAAGGTGATAGCCGATGTCGTGGTCGGGGCCAGATAGATGTTGGTCGTGGAGAAGAACGATTCGTCCATGCCGGCCGCACCGCCGATATCGAAGATCGGGATGTTGCAGGCCACGTAGAAGCCCCAGAAGCCCGTATAGATCAGGAACAGGCCGATCGTAATGAGCCAGGGATTGTGCGGCGGAATCTCGCGTGCGGTGCCGTCGGGACGGAAGCGACCGAGGCGCGGCCCGAGATGGACCAGCACGCCGAGCGCGAAGCCGCCGGCAATCGCATGGATGACGCCCGATGCATACGCATCGTGATAGCCAAGAAGCTGCACCATCCAGCCGTTGTAGGACCAGCCCCAGGCCGCATCGATGATCCAGGCGAACGACCCGATCACGACCGCCAGGATCCAGAAGGCGAACGAGCGGATGCGCTCGATCACCGCGCCGGACACGATCGACGCTGCCGTCCACGAGAACAGCAGGAACGCCGCCCAGAACACGCCGTTGATGCGCGACCAGTACATCGTCGTCTCGCCATCGAGGCCGCCTTCGACGGACCCGCCCATATGCGTGCCCATCAGCTCGCTCCACGGTGTCGCCCATGGCGCTTCGAGCAGGCCGCCGTTGATGAACGGTCCGTTCGGGAAGGCGAAATAGATCCACCAGCCGAAGAAGAAGAACGTGATCGTCACCAGCGGGATCAGCATGGTGTTCTTCATCAGGGTGTGGAGATGGTTCTTCCAGCGCGACGCGCCGACTTCTTACATGCAGAAGCCGACGTGAATGAAGAACATGAAGACCACCGTGATCCAGTAATAGACCTCGGTGAAAATGATAGTCAGTGCGCCTAGTTGATCGGACATAGTCCCCCCCAGTTGACGGGTACGTAACCGTCGTTGGCCGACCGGGTTCGCCTTCGATGTCCGAAGCGCACGACTGGCATCGAGTGACCGGCGCCCCGCCTCCGGTTTGCCGATTCGCCTGTTACGTGCGCCGCCGATTCGTGAATCGGCCGGCTCCCCCACGAGCCCGGCAGGTTACACATTTGAGGCATGTCCATCAATCGAATCGCCGCATTGTATGCTGCGTGCGCGAAGGTTGCAGCGCTGGAATCTCGCAGGCGCAACAAAGACGCATAGGCCGATGCCGCGGCAGGCCGGTTCTACAGGCGGAGCGGCACCTGGCGGCGTCGCTGCAACTGCAAATCAGAGGGTCTTGCGGTAGGCGAAGGTCTCGTCGATCCGGTCGAGCAGATGCTGCCCGCCGGTGGTCGGCGCATAGCGGGGTCGCTCGCCCGGCTTGAGGCAGGTCGGCAGGCAACGCACCTCGGCCGTGAAATTCGGATCGAAGAAGAACGGCATCGAAAAGCGTTCGGCACCGCTCGCGTTGATCACGCGATGGAAGGTCGATGCGAACCGGTCGTTGGTCCAGCGCGCCATCATGTCGCCGACATTGACGACATAGGTATCGGGGATCGGCGTCGCGTCGATCCATTCGCTGTGCCCGTTGCGCACCTGCAAGCCGCCGACCTGGTCCTGCCAGAGCATCGTGAAGCAGCCGAAATCGGTATGTGCGCCGCAACCGAGCTGGTCTTCGGTAATCATGCCCTGCTGCGGGGGATAATGCAGCAGGCGCAGCGTCGTCATCGGCTTGGTGAGATCCTTCTCGAAATGATCGGCCGGCATGTCGAGCGCGACCGCGAACGAGCTCATCACCTTTTTGCCGAGCGCGACCATCGCCGCGTAATAGGCGTTCATCGCCTCCTTCCAGCCCGGCAGGTTGGCCGGCCACTGGTTCGGCCCATGCAAAGGCCGCCCGGCTTTGACGTCGGGATCGTCGGCGCCGAGATCGCGGCCGATATTGATGCCTTCCTTGAGGTCGCCGCCCTGGCGCTGCTTTTCGGGGTCGAGATTCTCTTCGCCCGAGCCGTAATAGCCGCGATGGACCGGCGAATGCCTTACCGAGATTTTATCCTTCTCGGCCTGCGGCAGCGCGAAGAAGCGCTTCATCTCGACGATCGCGGTATCGCGCAGCGCGCGATCGACGCCGTGATTGCGGATATAGAAAAACCCGATCTCCTCGCAGGCGCGCCCGATCGCCTTGGCGACAGCGCGCTTCGCCGCTTCATCGCCCGAAAGGAACGGCCCGAAATCGACGACCGGAATTTCGTCCTCGCGCACCCGGCGGGTGTGCAGGTTTTCCGCCAATTGAACCGTCGCCATCGTCGCCTCCTGGGCGGGCGCCATTCCAACGCACCGCACGCCCTCTTTGTCTATCGTTAGAAATGACTCGTCGGCTGGGCCACTGCAAGTCCTGCGGGAAATGCTGATTTCATAAAGCTTTCTTAATTTTCCCCCTCCCCTGTGGGGGCAATTATCACCTTGACAAAGCATTAACGCGATACTACATTATCCCTCAAGAGCTTAGAGGAATACGACCATGAACGACCTAAACAACCCTATCTTTCATAACGAAGCCAAGGCTCGCGAGTGGCTTGAAGCCCGAGTGTGGCCCGATGGCCCGGTCTGCCCGCATTGCGGCGAGTATGAAAACCTGACGCGTCTTGCGAAGGGTGAGCATCGTCCGGGCCTGTTCCAGTGCAACGGGTGCCGTCAGCAATTCACGGTTACGGTCGGCACCCTGTTTGAGCGTTCCAAGATCGCGCTCACCAAGTGGCTGATGGCGATCTATCTGCTATCGGCTTCCAAGAAGGGCATGAGCACCCATCAACTCGCCCGTATGCTCGGCCTGCCGTACAAGACGGCGTGGTTCATGACGCACCGCATCCGCGAGGGTATGCGCGAACTCAACCCCGGCCCGCTCGGTGGCGAAGGCAAGACGGTCGAAGCCGATGAAACCTTCATCGGCGGCAAGGAAAAGAACAAGCATGTCGGCAAGCGCAATCGCGGCAACATCGGCGGCACCGGCAAAGAAGCCGTATTCTCGCTGGTCGAGCGCGGCGGCAAGGTTCGCTCGCAGCATGTTCCCGCCGTCAATGCCAAGACGCTGCGCCCGATCCTGATGGCGCAGGTTGATCGCAAGTCGTTCCTCATGACCGATGGCGAAGGGCAGTACCGCATCGTCGGTCCCGAGTTCGCCAAACATGAAACCGTCAACCACAGCATCAACGAGTATGTGCGCGGCGATGCGCACACCAACACCATCGAAGGCTATTTCTCGATCCTCAAGCGCGGCATCAATGGTGTCTATCACCATGTCAGCCAGCAGCATCTAAAGCGTTATCTCGGCGAGTTCGACTTCCGTTACAACACTCGCACCATCAGCGACATGGAGCGCGCGATGCTCGCCGCACAGGGCATCAAGGGCAAGCGCCTCACCTATCGGCGGACTGACGAAGCTCGTCACGACTAAGCAGAAGGCTCGGGCGTTTCTGCGCTGGCGCAAGCGCAAATCGAGCCCGCAACAAAGTGCATAGTTCCAGAGGAGTCCACCGGTGCAATGGATTGAATCGCTCGGCGGCGCCTTTAACGCAATCCCAAATTGGATTCCGGTGATAACTTCTATTGTCGCGACCGCCGTATCGGTATTGGCGTTTACCAGATCTACGCCGCCGGTTTTGCCAAGGGCGTGGATCGAAGTTAGGGGCCGGGGCCAAAACGGCGCATCTTTGGCCCTCCGGTTGGAGAATCACACGAGCTGGCCGGTGCAGCTACACGATATGACGGTGAAACAAACCGGGGTAGAAGTCAGTCACTCGACGCAGCCGATCACCGACAAGGACAAGCCATGGCGAACCGAGGGATACACAGACTATGCCTGGGGGAAATCCTTGACTGTGGGGCGGTCTGTCGCGCCGAACGGATCGGTGGATTTCCCGTTCGCTATTCGGCTACCGGACAGCAGTTCATGGATCAAGCCATCCATACATCTTTCCATTTCAACAATGCACCGCACTGTTCGCCAGAGAACAATCGTTATGCCAGTCATGATTCCGGCGGCGACCAACACCAATAGATAGTCGCCACTCATTTTTTGCCCGCTTTCTTGTTGTCTTTAGACTTTGGCAGCTTCGCTGGCGCGATCTTTCGGACGGCCGTGGTGAATCGGTCCCATGCATCCGGCTCGGTCTCGACTGCTTGAGCCTCTTTGCGTTTGACGGGCTTCTTTGGAGTCTTTGCCATGTTCAAGGTCTACCTTGATCCCTTCGACGGCGAACCAGATGACGCTGACGAGTTTTATGCGCTGGTGGGCCGGTGCACAATCCTATGGGGCCATGTTGATACGACCGTCGAAGGAATGCTGAGTTATCTGATGGATATTCCATCTGCGGCCGAGGTCAGAGAGCCGGAAATACCGATCTCCTTTAAACGAAAGATGAGGCTCTGGCGAAAGGCTTACAACAGGATGCCAGAACTGGCGGATGCAAAGTCGGCTGCTATCAAGTTCGCAAACGAAGCGGCCCGTCTATCGGAGCAACGGCAAACCATCATTCACAGCACCATTGCTTTTGAAAAGAAAGAGCCAAAGGCGCGTGGGATTCGATACCGGCAGCGGGGCGATAAAACGCTCTATTGGCAATTCCGCATCAGCAAGGATTACCTGACGCGCCACATGAATGAATTGCAGAATCTTTTGAGGATGCTCGATTTTCCTGCAATGCACGCTCTGTTTCTAATCGTCTCAATAAATTACCAAAAACAATCGAAACGATAGGAAGCGATGTGTAGAGGGAATCAGGGTCCGAAATATTCAATTCCGAGGCCAGCGAATCATCGTCATTAGCCCAGCGGTCAAACCAGCGGGCCGCGAGCTTCAAATCCTCGATGGTCAAACCATCAGGCACCGTCACATCGGAGAACCACTCCGACCAGTCAACGGCACCCGATGGACTACCCCCAATCTGCTGTGTCAAGGTGATAACTCCCCCTGTGGGAGGGGGTAGGGGGAGGGGTACTAACAAACAAATTAAAAGTATCCGTCGTCGAACTGGTCGTTCGATGCCCCCCTCCCCAACCCTCCCCCGCCCGTCGCGGTCGGCCGCGACTGATCGCGGCAAGGGGGGAGGGAGCTTTTTGGAGCGTCGTCTGGTTGTTATTGCGCACTGTAATTGCAGCACCGTTTTGCTGCGTGCTGCGACACACTCGTTCGCCCCTCACCCCCGGCAGGCTTCGAGGATGAGGTCGAGCTGGTTCGCGAGCAGCCCGTAGCGCGGATTGAAGCTGCCATCGAGGGCGGCGGTACCGATGGTGAAGAGATCGGCGCCGGCGCCGCGGATCGCGTCGATCCGGGCCGGCGAATCGATCGAGCCGGCGACGATCACCGGCCGGTCGGTCGCGCTGCGCGCGGCGCGGATCAGATCGAGCGGATCGGCGTCGGTCGCGCGATAGGCCAGAAGGTCAACGCCGGCGCAACCGGCCGCGATCATCGCGCGCGTGTCGTCGGCGATCTTCTCGGGCGTACCGCCGAGTTTGGTCGGGCGGCCGACCGGAATGCCGGGGAACGGGTAATACTCCGTCCTGCCGCCCTTCAGCATGGCGACGATTTCTTTCACCTGGCTGCCGCCCATCAGCCGGTCGACGCCGAGTTTCAAACCCGCTTCGGCGGAGCGCAGGCAACTGTCGCGGTCGGTCGAGACGACTTCGAGATAGGTTATCCTGCCGTCCGCCTTCATGCGCTCGTGCAGCTTGCGCAGCGTGTCGAGATCGACGCCGACATCCTTGAACCCGATATGCGTGAGTTCGACCTTACGAATGGAGTCATAGACGTCGAGACAATCGGCGATGGTCTCGTCGCTGCGGGTCAGCATGAAAATGAAGTCCATCGCTCAATCCCTTTTTCGGCCCGACCCGCGCCGCCGGCCCGCCGGCTTTGCCGGCAATCTCATTGCGGCGGCAAACTTAATTACGGCCGGCAAGCTCAGCACGCAACGGCCGGCCGAGCAAAGTTTCGATGGCGGCCTCGATCGACGCACCGCCATGCAGCACCGCCTCTACCGCAAAGGCAATCGGCATGTCGAGCCCGAGCCGTCGCGCCAGCGTGGCCAAAGCCGCCGCCGTCTCGACCCCTTCGGCCACGCTGCGCCGTTCGGCGAGGATCGCATCGAGCGCCCGGCCGGCGCCGAGTTCGGCGCCGAGCGAGTAATTGCGCGATTGCGGGCTGGTGCAGGTCAGCAAAAGATCGCCGAGCCCGGAAAGACCCATCGGCGTTTCCGGCCGGCCGCCCTTGGCGCGGGCGAGAAGCTGGATCTCGACCAGCGCGCGCGTGACGAGGGCTGCGCGCGCGTTCTCGCCGAGCCCGCGCCCGGCGACGATGCCGCAGCCGATCGCCAGCACGTTCTTGGCAGCGCCCCCGACCGCGGCCCCGATCGGATCGTCGGATCCGTAGGGTCGAAACCGTTTCGTGCCGAGGGCGGCGATCAGCGCCTCGCGCGTGCCGGCATCGCTCGCGGCCAGCGTCACCGCGGCCGGCAGATCGCGCGCGACTTCCGCTGCAAAAGTCGGGCCCGACAGCATCGCGAGCTTCTGGCCTGGCAGACATTCGGCGACGATCTCGGGCATCAGCAGTCCCGTCGTTCGCTCGATGCCCTTGGCACAGATGACGGCCGCGGCCTTATTCCACGAATCTTCGATGCGCTCGAGCGCCGCGCGCAGATGCTGCGCCGGCAGCGCCAGCAGGACCGCATCGGCGTCGGCGACGATGGCAAGATCGGATGTGACGGCAATCGCGGGATCGATACGACAGCCGGGCAGATAGGTTTCGTTGACGCGGCACGACGCGATCGAAGCCGCCTGTTCGTCGCGTCGCGCACAGAGCGTGACCTTGCGCCCGGCCCGATGCGCGGCAATCGCCAGCGCCGTGCCCCAGGCGCCGGCGCCCAGCACGACGATGCGTTCGATCGGATGTTTCATGGCGCTGAAGCTAGCGCCGAATGGATGTCGGGGCTGCATGAAAAGACGCACGGCCCCCGCCATCTCCATAATCGTCATCGCCGGGCTTGACCCGGCGATCCACTCATCCGAGGCACGGGCAGAGGTCGGCGTTGCGCGGGATTTGCGGCCGCCTCCAAAGTGGATGGGCGGAACCCGGTCGTTCCATGGATTGCCGGGTCAAGCCCGGCAATGACGATATCGAGTTGGTGACGTCACACGCTAAACTCCTGCCACCGCCGCGACCGGAGTCATCCGTCATGCCCGAACCCGTGATCCTCGCCATCGACCAGGGCACGACCTCGAGCCGCGCCATCGTCTTCGGCCGCGATGGTTCGGTGCGCGGTCAGGCGCAGCGCGAACTGCCGCAGATCTATCCGGCCGACGGCTGGGTCGAACACGATCCGGAAGTTATCTGGCAGGACACGCTCGCCGTCATGCAGGGCGCGATCGATGCCGCCGGTATCGAGGCGAGATCGGTCGCCGCGATCGGCATCACCAACCAGCGCGAGACGACGATTATCTGGGATCGCGCCAGCAGCCGGCCGATCGCCAACGCCATCGTCTGGCAGGATCGTCGCGGCGCGCCGCTCTGCGAAAAGATCGTTGCCGCCGGCCATGCGCCGATGATCGCCGAGCGCACCGGCCTCATCGTCGATTCCTATTTCTCGGCAACCAAGATCGCCTGGCTGCTCGACAATGTCGAAGGCGCGCGCGATCTCGCCAAACAGGGAAAGCTCGCCTTCGGCACGATCGACTGTTTCCTGCTGTGGCGGCTGACCGGCGGCAAGATGCACGCAACCGACGCGGCGAACGCCTCGCGCACCATGCTCTACGACATTCGCAAACAACGCTGGGATCCCGAGCTGCTCGATCTGTTCGGCGTACCCGCCGCGCTGTTGCCGGAGGTCGTCGACAACGCGGCGATCATGGGCACGGTCGCGGACGGGCAGGGGCCGGCGCGCATCTGCATCACCGGCATGGCCGGCGACCAGCAGGCGGCCTTGTTCGGCCAGGCCTGTTTCAAACCGGGCATGGTGAAGAGCACTTACGGCACCGGCTGCTTCGCGCTGATCAACACCGGCAGCGAACCGGTCATTTCGAAGAATCGCCTCGTCACAACCATCGGCTACCGGCTCTCCGGCGTCACGCATTACGCCGTCGAGGGCAGCATCTTCAACGCCGGCACCGCCGTGCAGTGGTTGCGCGACGGGCTCGGTCTGGTGCAACACGCATCGGAGACCGAAGCGCTCGCGCGTCAGGCATCGTCGAGCCGCGGCGTCTATCTGGTGCCGGCCTTCACCGGCCTCGGCGCGCCGCATTGGGATGCGAATGCGCGCGGCGCGCTGATCGGCATCACGCGCGATATCGGCAAGCCGGAGATCGCGCGCGCGGCGCTCGAGGCGGTCGCCTATCAGACGCGCGATCTGGTCGATGCGATGCGCGCCGACGGTGCCGCACCGCCGGCTGCGTTGCGCGTCGACGGCGGCATGGTTGCGAACAACTGGTTCCTGCAGTTCCTCGCCGACCAGCTCGGCATCGCCGTCGAAGTGCCGAAGGTGCCCGAGACGACGGCGCTGGGTGCTGCCTTCCTCGCGGGGCTCGGTGCCGGCATCTACAAATCGCTCGACGACGTCGCCGCGCTCTGGAAATCCGACCGCCGTTTCGAACCGCAGATGGGCGCCGACGAGCGCGACGCGCTCTATGCCGGCTGGCAGAAGGCAGTGGGACGGGTGAAGTAGGGCCCCCAAACAGTCCTCATGGTGAGCCTCGCCCTGAGCCTCGCCCTGAGCTTGTCGAAGGGCGAAGGCCGAACCATGAGGACCTCATCCTTCGACATGCTCAGGATGAGGCGTATGGGCGACGGCACTTTGAAAATGACTGACCGCCTTTCGAAAAAACCCACCACAGAGGCATAGAGGAAAACGAGAGAAACTCACTCTCGCTGGACTCACCTGTTTTATCGTCGCCGAAACGGATATTTGATCCCCCTCTCCCCCGGGTT
>JBBDWX010000301.1:0-10859 GCA_040902665.1 Dongiaceae bacterium | reverse complement strand
TTCCGTTCATCGGCCGGCTCGAGATCGATTCGTTGACCATTTCGACGACCGACCTGCTGCTCGAAAAGATGCAGATCGTCGAGATCAATCTGAAGGATTTCAAGGACACGCTGGTCCTGCTGCTTGAGCATCCGCTTGGCTCGCCGAGCGACAGTATCCGGCATATCGATCTGCCCTATATCGTCGACATCATGTCGAAGGACTGGGGCTTTTATTACACCTTCACCACGAACCTGAAGCGTGTGACGGACTATATCAGGGAGTTTCCGGCGATCAACGACGAGCAGGCGGCGACGATCCGCGGCCGGATCGACGATATCCTGAAGGCAATCGAGGACGCGCCCAAATCGTTTGGCTGGAAAATGCGCTCGAAGATCGGCACGCGGAAACTCTGGTACCAGGAGGTTTCAGAGAAGGCGCGCCAGATGTAGCGGCGGAACCGGGCGGAGGCTAGCGATGAACCATCGTGACTTTCGGCAGCGACAGAAGAAGCTGGTTTTGGACGGCCTCTGCCACCTGCCGTTGTCGATCGCCTATACCGACCTCGGCAAGGGCGAGCCGGTGCTGCTGTTGCATGGTATTCCGACCTGGTCCTATCTCTATCACGACGTCATCCCGCTGCTGACACCGCATTGCCGCGTGCTGGCGCCGGATTTTCTCGGCCATGGCTATTCCGACCGGCGCGACCGGTTCGATCGTTCGTTGCGCGCCCAGACGCGGATGATCCTCGGATTTCTCGATGCACTCGGGCTCGAGAAGGTGACGATCGTCGGGCACGATACAGGCGGCGGCGTCGCGCTGATCATGGGAATCGAACATCCCGAGCGGGTCGCGCGTCTCGTCCTGACCAATGTGGTCGCCTACGATTCCTGGCCGATCGACGACATGATCGCGCTTGGCAATCCGAACTGGCGCAACAAGTTGCCCAAGGAGGTGGCCGAATTCGTCGCCAGCGGCCTGCCGGACGGGCTGCACAACAAGGAGCGGCTGACTGCCGAGTTTCGCGAGGGCATCGTCGCCCCCTACAGCGACGAGGAGGGCAAGATCAGCCTGATCCGCAATGCCAGCGCGCTCAACACCAATCACACGACGGCGCTGACCGATCGCCACGCCAGCATCGCAGCCCCGACGCTCGTGTTATGGGGCGTTCACGATCCCTGGCAGACCATTCGCGACGGCGAAAGCCTCGCGCGCGAAATTCCCGGCGCGCGCCTGGTCCGCATCGAGAACGCATCGCACTGGCTGCAGCAGGACACGCCCGAGCCGTTTGCGCGCGGCATCCTGGACTTTCTGAAGAACGGCTGAGGCTCGCGGTGAGCCGCGGCGCCGTGCGCGGCGCCGGCCTCCCGCGTTCAGCGCCAATAGGCGGGAAAGGATTTGTTTTCCTCCCGCCAGATCCGTTGCGAGCGCACAGTATCGAGCTTGTAGTCGGTCAGTTCGATCTCGAACAGTCGTTTGCCGAGCTGCCGCGCTTCCGCAATCGGGCCGGTCGGATCGTCGGCTGCTTCGCCGGTCTTGTTGCCGATTCCGGTCACGATGCCGATCATGTCGTAGTGCATGTAGCGAGACAGTTCCTGTACCTGCTGCACGATGGCGAGGCGCGCGGCAAAGTTGTTTTCCTCGGCGCTGAGCGCGAGGGCGACGCGCTTGCCGACGATCCGGCGGTGAACGTCCTCGTGGCCCGGATTGGATAGCGCGCAATAACAGAACATGCGGTCGAAATAGTTCTTGAGGCCGGCCGACATGCCGTACCACCAGATCGGCGTTGCGAAGACGAGCGCATCCGCCGGCAGCACCTTGTTCAGAAAGAGATCGCGATAGCCGTCGTCGATCGAGCAGCTGCCGTCGGGCCGGCGGCATTCGCGGCAGTTGCGCAACAGGCCGGTCACGATGTCGGGGAGGTGGACAAATTCGGTACGATGTCCGGCCTCGGCCGCACCCTCCAGGATCGCCTGGGCGAGGACCGCCGAATTACCCTTGCGGCGCGGGCTGGTGGAGATGCCGAGAACGAATTTGGCGCCGCCGCTGGCGGATGCGTCTGCTGCAGTCATGACAGTCCATGTCTCCCCCGATGCGAATTCGGTCGCGGCCTGCGCCCGCCAACGGCCGAATCTCTGGTTGATGGCAATCCTGCCTGATGTTAATTAATTGGTCAATTAAGACACTTGGAGCCTGTTTTCGGCACCAGCGGTCGCGCGCGCCAGTGCCATGATAACGTCGATGCTTCAGGACCACGATCCGAAGGCCACCCGACATGTCGGAAGCGCGACAACATAAATTGCGACAGGATGGCGATGCGGCGATCCAGCCGATGACCGGCCAGCGTTTCGCGCAATCGCTGGACTGGAATCTGCTCAGGGTTTTCCATCAGATCGTCGAGGCCGGGGGCCTGAGCGAAGCGGCGCGGCACAGTTCGCGCACCCAGCCTGCCGTCAGCATGGCATTGCGCCGCCTCGAGGAGCAGGTTGGCGCGCGGCTTTGCCAGCGCGGCCCGGCCGGTTTCGAGGTGACGCGCGAGGGCGAAATTCTCGCCGAGCTTTGCGCGCAAATTTTCGGCACGGTCTGCGACATATCCGGGCGCATCTCCGATCGGGCGGCGGAACTGCGCGGGCGGGTGCGGGTGCAGCTCATCAGCAACCTGACCGACAGCGCGATCGATCGCGCCTTTGAATCCTTTCACGCGGCGCATCCCGATGTCGAAATATTCGTCAGCGTCACGACGTGGGATGTCATCCGGCGCAGCGTGCTGCGCAACGAGGTGGAAATCGGCATTGCGCCCGCGCATCACAAGGATCCGCAGCTTCGATACGAGCTGCTGTTTCGCGAAATCTATCGACCCTATTGCGGCCGCAGCCATCGGCTGTTCGGCAGGCTGGTGGACCGGCCGCAGCAATTGTCCGGCGAAGGTCTCATCCTGACCGGCGCCGACGAGCCGGACGAGCTGATGCGGTTTCGGACGCGCCATGCGATCGGCCGCGAGGTCGCGGGGCTCTCGGAACATCTTGAGGAAGCGAAGCGGCTTGCGCTGCTCGGTGTCGGCATCTGTTTCCTGCCGGAATCGCTGGTCGCCCGCGAAGTGGTGGAGGGCAAGCTGCATGCCGTCATGGCGCGCGGCGACGACCCGTCATCGAGCATCTTCACGATCTCGAATCCTTCGGCGCCGCCGCATCAGGCAAGCCAGGTGTTGCTGGACCATCTACGCCGCGAGGCGGGGTCAAAAGATCAATGAAATTTATGTTTGCCATCAGCCGAACGCCGGTTTTCACTAATCGGACCGGCCCGCAAGATGGCGGAAATGGCTGAAATCTGCGCGGCAGCGCGGGCAGATTCGCAATCGCCAGCGGGGGCCGCACGGGTCCCGGTATCGGTTCACAGGCCGGCCGGCGTCGCCGGTCGTATCATCTTCGAAGGACATTTCCATGCCAGATCCAAAGACGGGCGAGTTCCGCGGCAATCGCAACATCAATCGCCTGAAACGCATCTCGACCAAGAAGCAGGACGAGGAAATCGAGCGTGGGCTGAAGCTCGGCCTCGAAGCCGCGCCCTCGATCAACGACCGTTCGATCTCGCTGTTCAGCCGCGGCCATCAGCCGGCCTTCGCCGGCATCAACACCTTCATGAAGGCGCCTTATTGCGAGGACGTGACCAAAGTCGGCAATTACGAGGCGGCGTTCGTCGGCGTACCGTTCGACACCGGCACGACCTATCGTCCGGGCACGCGCTTCGGCCCGCAGGCGGTCCGCCGCATCTCGGCGGTCTATGACAGTTACTCGGTCGATGGCGGCGTCGATCTCCAGGAAGAGCTCGACATGTGCGACGCCGGCGACGTGTTCGTCATTCCCGGCAATATTGAAAAAACCTTCGACCAGGTCTCGATGGCGATCTCGTACATCTATCAGTCGGGCGCGTTTCCGATCATCGTCGGCGGCGATCACAGCCTCGGCTATCCGAACGTGCGCGGCATCGCGCCGAACATCGACGGCAATGTCGGTATCATCCATTTCGACCGCCATATCGACATGCAGGACATGGATATGGACGAACGGATGCACACGACACCCTGGTACTGGACGACGAACGGGCATGAAAGCGTCGACCATCACGGCACGCATCATTCGCATGCGCATATGCACGATGTCGGTCTCAGCAACTGTCCGCCGAAGAATCTGGTGCAGATCGGTATCGGCGGCTGGTACGGCTCGCGGCCCGGTTCCAAAGTGGCGCGCGAGCGCGGTTCGAGCGTGCTAACCATGACGGACGTCGAAGAGCTTGGCGTGAAGAAGACGGCGGAGATCGCGCTCGAACTCGCCTGGAAGGGTGCGAAGGCGGTCTATCTGTCGTTCGACATCGATTCGATCGATCCGGGTTTTGCACCGGGCACCGGCACACCCGAGCCCGGCGGATTCCTGCCGCGCGAGGCGCTGGAAATGGTGCGCATCATTGCGCGCGAAGGGCTGTGCGGCATGGAGGTGGTGGAAGTTTCGCCGCCCTACGACGTCAACGACAACACGGCGCAGCTTGCGTGCCGCGTCATTCTCGATACGCTCGGCAGCATGGTCGTCGAAGGCAAGCTTGGTCACCGCAGCGCGGTGATGTCGCCGGAGTAAGTACTACAAGCAACGTCACACGAAGAATATGAAATTGGGAGCAGGAACGATGAACAAGCTATTCGGATTTGCATTCGGCATTGCCGCCGTTCTCTTTGCGGCGACGGTTTCGACCGGTGCGCTCGCCCATACCGGCGCCGGCGCCACCACGGGCTTCGCCTACGGCTTCGCCCATCCGATCGGCGGGCTCGACCATGTGCTGGCGATGGTCGCGGTCGGCCTGTTCGCCTATCTGCTGAAGGGAAAGGCGTTGTGGCTCGTGCCGGCGGCGTTCGTCGGCATGATGGCGATCGGCGGCATCGTCGGGGTGTTCGGAATCCCGGTTCCGATGGTCGAGCTCGGCATCGCCTTGTCGGTGGTCGTGATCGGCGGTCTGATCGCGTTCGGCAAGAACATGCCGATCGCGGCTGCGATGGCGATCGTCGGCATGTTCGCGATTTTTCACGGTCACGCCCACGGTACGGAAATGCCGGCGACCGCCTCCGGCCTCGCTTACGGTCTCGGCTTCATGCTGGCGACCGCTTTGTTGCACGGCACGGGCATCCTCGCCGGCTTCGGCATCGGCAAGCTGAGCGATGTACATGGCATGAAGATCGCGCGCGCGAGCGGTGCCGCCTTGTCGGTCGCGGGGCTCGCCATTCTGGCGGGCGTGCTCTAGCAGCTCCTCCGGCCGCGGGCGCTGCATCGGCGCCACGAAAGAACGAGATCAGGCCACGCTGTTTTCCGACGGCGTGGCCTTTTCCTTTTGCCGACGCCAGGCGCTCGGCTCGATCACAATGGCGGCGACGCCGACCATGATGACGAGCCCGCCGAGCAACACGATTTTCGGCGGGATTTCGCCGAGCATGAGCATCGCGCTCAGGATCGATGCGATGGGGATCAGCAGCAGAAACGGCATCACCTGATTGACCCGGTAGAGGCCGAGCAGGTGATACCAGAGTGCATAGGCGCCGGCCGTCATGATGACGCCCATATAGAGGATGGCGCCCCAGCTCACCCAGGTTGCGTTGCGAACGGCCTGCCATTGCCCGTCCTCGACGAGCAGCGAGGCGAGGAAAAGCTGGGGCGTGGCAAAGACCGCAAGCCAGGCGATCGTGACGAACCCGCCGAGATTGCCGACCTGCTTGATCAGCACCTGACCGATTGCCCAGGTCAGCGCGCCGCCGACCACCATCAGCGCGGGTATCGGGTTGCCCTGAATGCTCGGTGCGCCATACATGACGACGAGCCCGCCGAACGCGATCGCGATGCCCATGGCGCGGCGCCAGCCGACACGCTGTTTCAGCAGCAGGGCTGCCGCGATCACGCCGAAGGGCACCTCGAGATGGATGATCAGTGTCGTGGTGGCGACGTCGAGATACTTCATTCCCGTGAAGGTGAGGCCATATTGCAGCGTGCAGCCGAGAACCGCGATGCCGCAGAGCTTGAGCAGCGCGCCGCGCGGAATGCGCACGAACCAGACCAGAGCGAGCGCAGTGACGCCGAAGCGGAAACTCATCAGCAGCAGCGGCGGCATTTCGCCGAGCCCCGCCTTGCCGACGGTAAGGCCGAGGCCCCAGCTTGCCGGTACCAGCATCGCCAGCAGGAAATGGATCGGGCGCATGCCGGTTGGTTCCGGGCAGATCGACGCTAGGCTGCGTCGGCGCCGAGAAGCTGCCGTCGGGCGTAATAGAGGTGATTGGTGACGATGGCGACCGCCCCTTCGACGTCGCGGGCGCGGATCGCATCGAACAAAGCACGATGCTGTTCGTTATACTCGGCGATGCGCTGGCCGGTGAGCACCTTGTCCTTCATCTCGTTCCATTGCGAATGACCGCGGACCTGGTTGATCTGGCGGTAGAGCCAGAGCATCAGGGGATTACGCGTCGCTTCGGCGATGAGCTGGTGGAATTGCTCATCGAATTCGGTGAAGGCTTCGGCATCGGCGCTGCCGCCCTGCATCTTCGCGAGGGCCTCGGCGAGGCGGTCGAGGTCGCGCGCCGTCGCGTTCAGCACGGCAAGGCGCACCATATGCGGTTCGACCGCGAGCCGGACCTCGATCAGTTCGACCGGGCTGGTCTGTTCGGCGATATCTTCGGCATCGGAAGGCGCGCGGAAATTGACGAAAGTGCCGCTGCCGACCCTGCGGGTAAGCAGGCGCTCCTGCTCGAGCTGACCCAAGGCCGCGCGAATCGTGGTCCGCGAGGCGCCGTAGGCTTGGGCGAGCTGGCGCTCGGCCGGCAGCTTTTCGCCGTGGGCGTAAGCGCCTTCCAGGATCGCCTGGCGGAGCTGGGCACAGATCCAGGCCGAACCGCGGACGGGGTCGCTGATGATCAGAAGCCCGTCGCCACGGCCGGTTTCGATCGTGCCCTTTGCCGGCTTGGTCTCGATCTCACCGATGTTCGCCATTTGTGGCCCTTTACAAAAAAATGGTTTGAAAACGGGCCAGCGCATGATCTAAGTTTGGTCCTATTCCGTCAACCCCTGCCAGCGTCCGGAGGCGGGTCGGGGTGGAGCAACCTTGTCCGGGAAATCAGGGAACCGACATGGCCATTCCATCGCACGTCAAATATGTCGTCATCGGCGCCGGCATCCACGGACTCTCGAGCGCCTGGCATTTGGCGGAGAACCTTCGCAAGACGGGCAAGGGCAGCGGCAAGGACATCCTCGTCATCGACAAGCGCGGCATCGCAGCCGGCGCGTCGGGTATCGCCTGCGGCGTCATCCGCAACAATTACTTCCAGCCGGCCATGCGGCGCCTGATGGCACACAGCGTCGGCATCTGGGAATCGGATCCCGCCGCCTTCAGTTTCAATCCGGTTGGCTATATGCAGATCAGTCCCGAATCGATGCATCAGGACGTGGCGTCGATCTACAAGCAGCAGAAAGAGATCGGTTACGAATCGGTGTTCATCGAGGGCGAAGCCGATTGCATGAAATACATGCGCGGCGTCTTCGACGACTGGCAGGCGAAAGGCATCACCTCGGTCCTGCACGAGAAGAAGGGCGGCTACGCCAACAACACCAAGTCGATCTACGGTCTCGCCAAGAAAGCAGAGAACGAGGACGTCCGCATCCTGACCGGTGTAAAGGTCACCGGCTTCAAGAAGGACGCGAAGGGCGCCGTCACGGCGGTCGAAACGGAGCGCGGCGATATCGGCTGCGACCAGGTCATCGTCGGTGCGGGTCCGTGGGTCAAGCAGGTCTGGGATATGCTGGATTTACCGGCCGAAATTACGATCAAGGCGCGCGACGGCAAGGTCCATGACGGGGTGCCGATGTGGACGTTCTGGTCGCTGCAAGAAGGCACGCTCGGCGTCGATCCGATGTTGCAGCGCACCAACGACGGCAAGATGCCGCCGGTCATCCATGTCGATACCGATGCGCCGCTTATGTCGGACGTTGACGGCTCGCTGGTCACCGACAAGATGTGGGGCATCTACTACAAGCCCGACTTCAATTTCGGCGGCATCCAGGGCGGTGCGATGCCGTTCAAGGTGCCGACCCCGGCCGACCAAGTGAAGATCGACCCGTATGGACCCGAATCGCCGGACTTCATCGTCGGCGACGATTTCGCGCATATGTGGTGTTCGGCACTGGCGTTCTGCCAGAAGCGCTTCGAGGGCCAGATTGGCGTCTACAAGAAAGAGCCGTCGGGTGGCATCGGCAGTTTCACCGCGGACAGCTTCCCGGTGTTCGACCGGTTTTGCGAGAACGTCTATGTGATCGCCGACTCCAATCACGGCTACAAGATGATCGGCGTCGGCAAGCTGGTCGCCGACGACATTACGGGGACCGGTAACGATCGCGACATACTCACGCCGTTCCGTTTCTCGCGCTTCATCGAAGGCAAGCTGCACCCGGTTTCGAACAGCCCCTATCCGTGGAGCTGAGCGAAATCGAAACGCGGCGGAACCGGGTTTTCCGGCCCGCCGGGGCGCGCTATACGAGAAGCCGACCGACAGGAGTTATTGGTATTATAATGGTTTCAATCGACCCCGACCGAAGCCCGAACCGTGACCCGGTTCCATTCATCGGCGGTCGCAACAGGCGCATGGAAACAGGGGGGACAATCCCATGACGGATCTCGAACGCCACGTTAACGCCAAGGGCCGCAAGGAACAGGTCAAGCAGGTCCGGGCCAAGATCAACGAACTGGGCATCCAGTACATCTATTATCAGTTCGTTTCGGTCACCGGCCGCATCGTCGGCAAGGGCATCCCGGCCGACCATTGGGAGACGACGGCGGAGCGCGGCTTCCAGCTCGTCTACGGTTCGACCGCAAACCTGTTCGTCGACCGCCACAAGAATTATATCGGCTACGGCCCGGAATCCTCGGAACTGGTCGGCATTCCCGATCCCGAAACCTTCGTGCAGCTGCCCTGGGACAAGCGCGTCGCGCGCGTCTATTGCACCTGCTTCCGCAATCGCGAGGAGCGTGTCAATCCGGGCGGCCATCTGACGTCCGACTGCCGCGGCAATCTCCGCATCCTGCACGAAGAGTTCCAGAAGAAGCACAAGGGCCTGCATCTCCGGCACGGCTGCGAGCCGGAGATGATGTGGCTCAAGAAGGGCGAGGACGGGTTGCCGAACGGCGGGTTCTCGAAGCCCAACTGCTATCACATCGATCAGTTCGAAAGCCTGCGGCCGGTCTTCCTGCGCGCGATCGAGTATTCGCGTGCGATGGGTCTCGACATGATCCAGGGCGACCATGAGGACGCGCCGGGCCAGCTCGAACTCAACTTCATGTTCGACGACTGCCTGCGCACGGCCGACCGTCTGACGACCTACCGTCAGATCTGCGCCCAGGTTGCGCGCGAGTTCAACCTGGTCGCCTGTTTCATGGCGAAGCCGTTCATGGGCGTTTCCGCCAACGGCTGTCACCACAATCTGTCGCTGTGGAAGGGCGGCGAAGAGAAGATCAACAAGCTCGGCAACGCAAAGCTGCCGGGCATGACCGAGAACTTCGCCTATCTGAAGGGCGGCGAAAACACCTTCCTGCCGCGCAAGGGCGAGGCGAAGCCGGGCCCGATCGGCCTCCATTCGATCGGTGGCGTGATCAAGCATCTGCGCGCATTGACCGCGCTCGGTTCGCCGACGGTGAACTCGTATCGTCGTCTTTGGGATACGGGCTTCTGGGCGCCGGTGTTTGCCGACTGGGGTTATCAGAACCGCACCTGCGCGTTGCGTGTCTCGGCGCCGGGCCGCTTCGAGTATCGCTCGGTCGATTCGACGGTGAACCCGTATCTGATGGCCGCCGGCCTGCTGAAAGCGTTCGACGACGGCATCACAAAGAAACTCGATCCGGGCGAACCCGAAGAGCGCAACATCTACGACGCGATAGCGGCGGGCAAGAAAGTTTCGAAGCTGCCGATGTCGCTCGGCGAGGCGCTCGAAGCGCTGGAGAAGGACGAGGTCATCCGCGCGGCGCTGCCGGACGAGATGTACCGGGTGTTCAGCCACTACAAGCGCGACGAGTGGGAGCGGTTCATGTCTACCGTTACGCATTGGGATCTCGAGCAATATTGGGATTATCTCCCGTAACCTCGAAGCCCCGTAACCTCAGGATCAAGGAGCGACGAAACGCCATGTGCGGAATTGCGGGATTGATTCACCGCGGCGGCAAGACGGCCGATGTCGGGCGCGAAATGACGGCGATGTTGCAGTCGCTGAAGCATCGCGGCCCGGACTCGACCGGCTTTGCGCTCTACGGCAAGCCGAACAAGGACAAGCTCGTGCTGCGCTTCAAGGTGGCGGAGCAGGAGGATATCGAGAAGGGCTTCAAGATCCATCACGAGATCAAGGAGCGCCGGGCCGAAGTCAACCGCCGCATCGAGGAACTCGGCGGCAAGATCGAGGACCAGCAGGAGGCAACCGAGTATGCCTTCCGCTATGTGGTCAGCTATGACGGCGACCGCCGCGCGCTGGCCGATTTCGTCGAGGACGTCGAGGGCGCCGAGTTCCTGTCGATCGGCCACGGGCTCGAGCTGATCAAGGATCTGGGCGATGCCAACCGCGTCTCGAACCAGTACGGGCTGCCGGGCTTCATCGGCACGCACGGCATCGGCCATACGCGCATGGCGACCGAATCGGATGTCGATATCCGCTCGGCGCATCCCTACTGGGCCTATCCGTTCGCCGACGTGTCCGTCGTCCATAACGGCCAGCTCACCAACTACTGGAACGGCCGCCGCGCCCTCGAGCGCCGCGGTCATCGTTTCATGTCCAACTGCGATTCCGAACTGATCGCGGTCTATCTCGCGGACAAGATGG
>JBBDWX010000300.1:8542-10921 GCA_040902665.1 Dongiaceae bacterium | reverse complement strand
CGGGCGGCGGATCATGCCGGCGGTCGCGCAGCTTGTTTCCTACCTGGTCGATTACAACATGGATATCGAAGCCGCGATGGCGCAGCCACGCATCAATGCGACCGGCGACGGGCGCACGACGGTCGATCCGCAATTGTCGGCGGACGAACAGCAGGCGATCGCGGCGGCGATCGCAACGGTGCCGGGCGAGCGCGCGGTCTATCCCGTGCTTTATGCAGCACCGCAGGCGGTCGCCCGCGATCCTGCATCGCGGCGCAACAGCGGGGCCGCCGATCCGGCTTTACCCTGGTCGGGCGCGGTCGCGGAACCGGATTAGGGGCATTTTTCGGCCGGACATTCTGGACAAAGCCGGTGCGAATGAAGAGACTCCGCAGCCAACAAGAAATCGGGCTTCAGGAAGACGGACTTCAGGAATACGGCTTCAGGAATACGGGCTCCAGACAGGGGGATTCGAGAATGGCGCGCAAGACCAAAACCAGAGCCAAAGCGAAGGCAAAGAAAGCCACCGGCAAGCGCAGGGCCGCGAAAAAATCGACGGCGCGCAAGCCAGCCGGCCGCGCGAAGCGCAAATCGCCCACAAAAGCCGCGAAGCGCAAGACGGCGCCAAAATCGGCGAAGCGAAAGACGGCCACGAAATCGGCAAAGCGTAAGACCGCCAGCAAAGCGGCAAAGCGAAAGACCGCGAGCAGGAAGGCCGTTGCCAGAAAGACCAAGGTGAAAGCGCCAACAAAAATAAGGGCCAAAGCAAAGGCGAAGCGCAAGGCACCAGCGCGCGCGCCATCGAAACCAAAATCGGCAGCGCGCGGCGGCGGCAAAAAATCGCTGACCGTCGTCTTCTACCCCGAGGCCGCGTTCGGCCCGGCGCTGAACAGCGTCGGCATTGCCCAGCAGCTCAAGAAAATGGGCCACAATCCGATCTTCGTCGCCGATTCGGGCTTCAAGGGTGTGTTCGAAGGTTACGGATTTCCCGAATATCTCGTCGACATGTCCGGCGGCATGCCGGCCGAGGAAGCGGCGCGCTTCTGGTCGGATTTCATCGCCGGCCATCTGCCGCATTTCCGCCTTTCACCGCTCAAGCAGGTGCGCAGCTATGTCGTGCCGGTCTGGGAGATGATCGTCGACACCGCGATCAATTCGCACAAGATGCTGACGAAGCATCTGAACAGCCTGAAACCCGACATCGTCTGCGTCGACAATGTGATCCTGTTTCCCGCGATCAAGACGACGGGGAAGCCCTGGATGCGCATCGTTTCCTGCTCGGAGAACGAGATCCACGATCCGGATATTCCCCCGCATCTCTCTGGCTGCAGCGAAGGCGACAGGGAATGTTACGAAGCCTATAACCGCGAGTTCCTGGCGGCGGTCAAACCCTGCCACGACCGGTTCAACGATTTCCTGCGGTCGGTCGATCATCCGCCCTATGAGCTTGGCGAGTTCTTCGAGGCTTCGCCCTGGATGAATCTCCTGCTCTATCCCTCGCATCTGCGTTTCAACCGGCGCTATCCGCTCGATCCGAAACGCTTCCAGTATCTCGATGGCTGCGTGCGCGACGAGGGCAAATATCGCGTTCCGAGTTTCGCAAAGAACAACGACAAAAAGCTGATCTATGTCAGCTTCGGGTCGCTCGGCTCGGCCGATATCGATCTCTACAAGCGCATGCTCGCCTTGTTCGGTCGCCTGCCCTACCGCTTCCTGATGAATGTCGGCGAATATAAGAGCGAGTATGCCGACGTGCCGGGCAATGTGATTCTCGAAGGCTGGTATCCGCAACCGGCCGTGCTGCCGCATGTCGATATGTTTATCCATCACGGCGGCAACAACTCGTTCAACGAAGCGCTCTATTTCGGCAAGCCGTCGATCATCATGCCTTATTGCTGGGACGGGCTCGACAACGCGGCCCGCATCGACGATACCGGCTATGGTGCAAAGCTGCCGCGTTACGACTGGACCGAGGAGCAGTTCGAACGGACGATCGCGCGACTGCTCGCCGACCGCACGATGGCCGGCAAGCTCGCCGCCTGCTCGCGCACGATGAAGGCCGCGCGCGGGCCGGAAAAGGCCGCAAAACTGATCGTCGAAGCGGCGGCACGGGGCTGAACGCATGGCATCGAACGACGCGAAACTCGAATCCTCCGCCCCGCATATCCGCGCCGCGAAACGCTACGACGATCTGGTCGACTGGGGCGCACAGCCCGACATGATCGAGGGCACGTCGCGATCGTCGGGCCGCCTGCTCTACAAGCGCGACGAGAACGGCGAACGTACGATCGAAAGCGGGCTCTGGGTCTGCACGCCGGGTTCGTGGCGACTCTCGATGCCGGGCGACGAGATCTGTTACTTCCTCGAAGGCCGCGCGGTCTACACCGAGCATAACGGCGA
>JBBDWX010000300.1:0-8532 GCA_040902665.1 Dongiaceae bacterium | reverse complement strand
ATCGATGTCGGGCCGGAGACGGTTGTGCACTTCCCCTCGGGCTGGAGCGGGCGTTGCGACGTGACGGCGATTTTGCGCAACAGCTACATGCTCGCGCGTACGCCGGCGACGATCGACCGCGAGGCGACGCCGGTCATGTACAAGCCTCTCGAGATTTCAAAGCTGGTCGATTGGGGGCCGGTGCCGACCATGATCGAGGGCCAGTCGGTAACCTCCGGCCGGCTTCTCTACAAGGGGCCGGGCGGGCGCAGCGAAACCGGCATCTGGATCTGCACGCCGGGCACCTGGAATTGTCACGTCACCAGCGATGAATACTGCCATTTCATCGCCGGGCGCTGCACCTATACGCACGAGAGCGGCGAGACGATCGAGATCGAACCCGACACCGTGGCGTTTTTTCCGAAGGATTGGCGTGGCGTATGCCGCGTGCATGAGACGGTGCGCAAGGTTTACATGATTCGATAGCGATTACCGCAGGCGGCCTTCGCCTGCGTAAGAATTCCAGCGCCGTACGCGATAATTTACGTGCGCGCGATCACGATTTCCCGAATTGCCATCGCGCCGGTTGACGCAGACGAAAGCGGAGCGCAGCATTTTTTCGTCGGTGCCTGTCGCCGATGGATTCGCTCAACCCGTTGTGCAACCAATAAAGAGGAGGATGCGGACCTGCATGGAACCACCGAAGCAGAAACCCCGGCTCCGCCTCGATGCGGAGCCACGGTCCTGAAGGATCCGCGCGCGAACCGGAGGGCACCCGGTTCTCGCGGATACGTGACAAGGACCGCCGACAGGTTGACACGTTGAACAACGCCGCGTCGCAAGACGGGCGTCATAGAGCGGGATCTCCCTGAGAGCCCGTATCCGGGCCGAAGAGGCCCTGGAACCAAAGCCCCGCCGTGGCATAACTCAGCCCGGCGGGGCTGCCATTTTGTGGTCGGCCCATTTCGCTTCGAATCGGTTTCGCGGCACGACACCGCACGGATGCACGACGCCGCGCGGACGGTTAGGATCGCAGCGATGCCCGAACCCGCGCCCGAAAAAATTCGCAGCCCGATCGCCACGATCGGTTACGAGCGCGCGAAGCTCGCCGATTTCCTGCGCACGCTGCGCGAATCCGGAATTGCGATCCTGTTCGATATCCGCGCCAACGCCTGGTCGCGGCGCAGCGAATTTGCGGCGAAACGTCTCGAAGCGGCATTGACCGAAGCCGGCATCGCCTATCGCCATCTGCCGTCGCTCGGCAGTCCCGATCCGGCGCGCGATGCAGCAAAGGCCGGCGATGGGGCCGGATTCGAACGTCACTATCGCGCGCAACTCGAAACCGAAGCCGCACGCGACGGCCTGGCCATGGTCGCCAATGCAGCCGCTCGCGGCCCGGTCTGCCTCATGTGCTACGAACGCGATCCGCGCGACTGTCACCGGCGCCTGACCGCCGATGCGCTTCGGGCGATGACTGGACACGCGCCGCGCCATCTGTTCGTCGCGTCCGAGCCGACGCAGGGTACGTTGCTCTAGACCGTTGCTCCGGGAAGGTTCTGCCGGCCGGGCTGCTCCCGGATGAGCTGCCGATTGGCGCATTGCGAATCGCGGCCGTGCCGACCAAGATGCGGCGCCCGACGGGTAGGTTTGGCGGGGATGAGGACCGGAGTCCGATGGCGCAGTTCTGCACGCTCGACGATATCGACGTCACCGGGAAGCGCGTCGTCGTGCGCGCCGATTTCAACGTGCCGATGAAGAACGGCCGGGTCAGCGATACCACCCGCATCGACCGCGGCGCAGGCACGATCCAGGCGCTGATCGACAAGGGGGCGAGCGTCGTCGTTCTTTCGCATTTCGACCGGCCCGGCGGCAAGCGCGTGCCCGCGATGTCGCTGGCCCCGGTGGTCGAACCGCTTTCGGCAGCGTTGAGCGGCCGGCCGGTCGCCTTCGCCGAAGATTGTATCGGCCCCGTTGCCGAGAGCGCCGTTCTGGCGCTGAAGCCCGGCGATGTGCTGCTGCTCGAAAATCTCCGCTTCCATGAGGGCGAGGAAAGGAACGATCCCGGTTTCGCCCGGGCGCTCGCGGCCTTGGGCGATGTCTATGTGAACGACGCGTTCTCCGCCGCGCATCGGGCGCACGCCTCGACCGAGGCAATCGCGCGGCTGCTGCCGGCGGTTGCGGGTCGGCTGATGGAAGCCGAACTCGATCATCTCTCTCGCGCGCTGGACCATCCGCAGCGACCGGTCGCGGCGATTGTCGGCGGCGCCAAGATTTCGACCAAGCTCGATCTGCTCGGTAATCTGGTCGCCAGGACGGACCTTTTGATCGTCGGCGGCGGCATGGCGAACACATTTCTACATGCCGGCGGTATCGCGATCGGACGCTCGCTTGCCGAACGCGACATGGCGGCGCGCGCGAAGGAGATCATGCAGGAGGCGCAGCGCCAGGGCTGCGACATCCTGCTGCCGGAGGATGCTGTGGTCGCAACGGCGCTCGAAGCCGGTGTCGAAACCGAAACCGTGCCGATCCAGTCGGTGCCGGCGGACAGGATGATTCTCGATATCGGCCCCGCGACGGTGGCGGCGATCGAACGACGGCTCGATGCCTGTCGCACGCTGGTGTGGAACGGGCCGCTCGGTGCGTTCGAAACACCACCTTTCGACGAGGGCACGATGGCGATCGCCGAAATCGTCGCGCGGCGCACGCAGGCGGGCCGGCTGATGAGCGTGGCCGGCGGCGGCGATACTGTGGCGGCGCTCGGCAAGGCCGGCGTTATCGGCGCGCTCTCCTATGTATCGTCGGCGGGCGGCGCGTTTCTCGAATGGCTCGAAGGCAAGACACTGCCGGGCGTGAAGGCGCTCGAGGACGCGGCGCGCTGATCGGGTCAGGATGTCGCAATGCTGAGCAGGATCAGTACCGCCATGCCGGCGGCGCAGCCGAGCAGCAGATTCCGCCTTGTCACGAAGAACACGAATGCGGCGGCGGCCGCCGCGGCGAGGCGATGCGTGAGGTCGGTTTCCGCCAGCGGGCCCTCCGGCATCAGGATCATGCGCGCGATCAGGCCGGCGAGCAGCGCATAGGCGACCGCCGCACTCCAGCGAAACAACCGGCTGTTAGTGTCGATGCGGCCGCCGAGCAGCACGCCGGCGAAGCGCCAGCCATAGGTGACGATGGCTGCGATCCCGATCACGAACCAGGGATAGAGCGGGTCGCTCATGCCGGCCTCGTCTTGTGTAACTTCTCGTCGAGCCAGAAGGCGGCGCTACCGGCGATGAGGCCGGTCGCGAGCAGGCCCCAGTCCGGCGAGACGAGATGCAGGAGAGGCCCGAGGATCGCGCCGAAAGCGAGCGCCAGCGCGCGAGCGCGGGCGCGCGCGTCAGCCGCAAAGATCAGCATGAAATAGATCGGATTGAGGAAAACGAGCCCGATCGTCACGCTCGATGGCAGTAGATCGGGCAACTGATAACCGATCGCCGTGGTGATGAGCGTACTGGTCCACAGCACGGAAATGATTCCGAAAAAGAACGGCAGCCGTGCGCGCGTCGTCATATGCGGTGCGCGCTGCATCGTGTTGGCCCAGCCGGTGACCGCGACGTAATGCGCGGCGAGATAATATCGCCAGCGCGGTGTGCCGGGATGGCGCAGATAGGGCATCAGCGTCACCGTCATCGGCAGCAGTCGCGCGTTGGTGAGCGCAACCGCGATCGCAATCGCAATCCACGAGGCGCCGACGGCATAAAGTTCGACCAGTGCGATCTGACCGGGCAATGCCCAGCCAGTCGCCGTCGAGGCGAGACTGGGGCCGAGCCCCAACCCGCTTTCCCGCGCCAGCACGCCGAAGCCGAGATAGCTCGAGGCCAGCACAATCGCGGGAATGCCGGCGGCGAGCCGCATCCCCTCGACGAACGCCACCCGCGGCGCCATATCCTCTAATGCCGCGGTCTTGTCGATCGTCATGCGGACGTGTTTCCGGGGCACGGGTGGCTGCATAGAATTGCCCCCGACCATAGGACAGGAGGACCCGAATGCGCCATATCGCCGACTTGCCCGCAACGCTGTCCGTGGCCCTGGCGGTGGTCATGACGGGATTTGCCGCAGGCGATGCGCTGGCGCTGCCGGAGGAACAGATTCCCGGCACCCGCATCGAGATCCGGCCGGCCGATCTGCCGCCGCCCTACGCAACCGAAAGCAGCGGCAACAGCTCCGATGCGGTCGATCGTCCCGATCCGTTGCCTTTTCGCTTACCGGACGGCTTCACCGTCAATCTGTTTGCCGACGATCTGGATCATCCGCGCTGGATGGTCGTCGCTGCCAACGGCGACGTGCTGCTGGCGGAGCCGCGCGCCAACGAGGTGACGCTGCTGCGCGATTCCGACGGCGACGGCATCGCCGACGAGCGCCATGAGTTTGCCGACGGATTCGAGTGGCCGCACGGGCTCGCGATCCATGACGGATATCTTTACGTCGCCGATATCGAGGCGGTGTGGCGCATCCCTTACGAGCCGGGCGATCTCGAGGCATCGGTCGATCCGGAGCCGGTGACCGCAGGCGGCGCGCTCGGCCGCGGGAAGGGTCATGTATCGCGCAATATCGCCTTCGCGCCGGATGGCGGCCGGTTCTTCGTGGCGATCGGGTCGATGAGCAACGTCGCGGTCGAACGTTCGCCGCATGCGACAGTGCAGAGTTTCGCCGCGGACGGCGGCGACCAGCAGGATTTCGCGACCGGCCTGCGCAACCCTGTCGGCATCGCCTTTCATCCCGAGACCGGTGAACTCTATGTGACGGTGAACGAGCGCGACGGGCTGGGCGACGATCTGGTGCCCGATTACTTCACGCGCATCGAGCGCGGCGATTTTTTCGGCTGGCCCTATGCCTATATCGGCGACAATCCGCAACCGGGTCTCGAGGGTCCGACCGGTCTGATCAAGTCGACGAAGGTGCCGGATGTACTGTTCCGCGCGCATTCGGCGGCGATCGGCCTCGCCTTCTATGACGGCGAACAGTTTCCCGACGCGTATCGCGGCGATGCGTTCGTCGCGCTGCGCGGTTCGTGGAACCGCAGCGAGCCGACCGGATACATGATCGTCCGCGTGCCGTTCGAGGACGGCCGCCCCGCAGGGTACTATGAGAGCTTCCTCACCGGTTTCTGGCTGGCGGATACTAACCCGGCCGAGGTGTTCGGGCGCCCGGCGGGGCTCGCCATCGCCGGCGACGGCAGCCTGCTGATTGCCGACGATACCGGCAAGGCGATCTGGCGGGTGAGCTATACGGGCGACTGAGCGGCGGCGCCTGAGCGGGAAGCGTCTGGCCGGTTGCTGCAATCCGTTTGCAGCGGCAAAGTAGGGCCATGGCCGACATTCCCGATCCCACCCGGTCCCGCGAAAACTTCGTTCGCAGAGTTCCCGATGGCGGGGCGCTGGAGCGGCTCGTCTGTGCCGATTGCGGTTTCATCAACTACGAGAATCCGAAGATCGTGGTCGGCTCGGTGGTGCACTGGGACGACCGCATCCTGATGTGCCGGCGCGCGATCGATCCGCGCAGCGGCTTCTGGACCTTGCCGGCCGGGTATCTCGAACTGCATGAGAGCGCGATCGACGGGGCGAAGCGCGAAGCCTGGGAAGAGGCCCGCGCGCGCATCGACATAACCGGCGTGCTCGCGGTCTATACGATCCGCCGGCTCTCCCAGGTGCAGGTGATCTTTCGCGCCCGGCTCGAGACGCCGGAGATTGCCGCCGGTCCGGAAAGCCGCGAGGTCGCGCTGTTCCGCTGGGACGATGTTCCGTGGGACGAGATCGCCTTTCCCTCGGTGCGCTGGGCGCTGCAGCACAATCGCGAGGCGGGCACCGACGCACCGCTCGTCACCCGCACCAATCCGCCGGGCGAAGAAGGCGATCATCCGCCGGATGGCGCACTGGCGCCGCAGGGGCTCTAGCTGCTCAGAACTGGATCAGCGCGTTGCCGCCCTCATCCTTCGACAGGCTCAGGATGAGGCCGCGTGCAGGC
The DNA here is from genome assembly GCA_040902665.1 of Dongiaceae bacterium. Classification (GTDB taxonomy): domain Bacteria; phylum Pseudomonadota; class Alphaproteobacteria; order Dongiales; family Dongiaceae; genus JAWXBK01. The sequence continues at coordinate 2,550 of JBBDWX010000300.1, read as the reverse complement.
TGTCGTTGGTTTTCGGGAAAATTCTCAATAATCCTCATGGTGAGCCTGTCGAACCATGAGAACCGTTATGCACCGAGACTTCCATGCATTCAGAACTGAATCAGCGCGTTGCCGAACGCAACCAGCACAGCGGCTGCAATGCGGCGCAGGCCGAACGGCTCCTTGAGAATGAGCGCGCCGATGGCGGCACCGAATACGACACTGGTTTCGCGCAACGCCGTCACCTGCGCCATCGGGGCGAGGCTCATCGCCCAGATTGCGATTGCATAGCCGCCGCCCGCGACGACGCCGCCGAACAGGCCGCGCCAGCCTTCGTGCACGACATGCACAATGAAGCTATGTCGCTTCACATAGATGCAATAGGCGACCAGCGGAATCGATTCGAGAAAGAAATTCCAGGAAATATAGGCGCCGGGACTGCCCGACGCACGCACGCCCATGCCGTCGGCAAGCACGTAGCTCACAATGAAAAGACCGGTGATCACCGCATACAGGACCGAGCGGCCCTCTGCGCCGCGCATGTTGCCCGGCTCGATCGCCAGCGCAAGGATGCCGAGCGTGACCAGCCCGAGCCCGATCGCGCCCGTCAGATCGGGCACTTCGCCGGCCAGCGGAATGGCGATGATCGCCACCAGCGGTGGCGCTATGCCGCGTGCAATCGGATAGACCCGACTCATCGCGCCATCCCGGTAGGCGTAGAGCAAAAATACGTAGTAACCGACATGCAAGACGATCGAGGCGCCGATCCACGGCCATGCGGCACGATCGGGAATGCCGAAAAAGGGAATGGCGAGCATCGCAAAAAAGCCGGCGCCCGCGATCACCAACGTCAAATCGATCAGCCTGTCGCGACCGCTCTTGAGCAGCGCATTCCACGTCGCGTGCATGACCGCCGCGGCGAGAACCAGGAGCAGGACAGTGACGGACATGGCGGCAACCGGAAGGAGGACGTCGCGCGCGGCTACGCGGACGGAGGCGATAGATCAGCCGTTCGTTGCGGCCGGCTTGTAGTCGGCGAGACGGCGGGAGACGTCGTTGCGGGCGCTCTGCGCAACGGCAAGCACCATGCGACGGCGCTGCCAGGGCTCCGCCACGTAATCGAGTTTGTGGCGATCCGCATCGTAGAGAATGGTTTCGTAACCGCGCGCCGCGAGCCATTCGGCAACCAGGACCGGCGCGCTGCCGAAATCGACCAGCGCCGCATCGAGTGCAATCAGGATCGCCGGCGGATTCCCGAATGCCAGACGATCGGCCGCGCCTTCGAGCGCCATCATTTCGCAACCGGCTATATCGAGTTTCATCAGCGCATAGGATCGCGCATCGACCCAGCGATCGAGCATCACCTGATCGACGCCGATCACACCGCCCGATACCAGCTCGTGCGGCGCCACGATGCGACGACGCCGGAACCGGCCGGTGCCGTCGAGAAAGCGGCCGAGACCGTTGGAACCGGAAACGAGGCGCGGATGAATCACGACCTGCAGCGCGCGGGCGGTCGCGATCGCTTCCTTGAGGCGCATGCGCATCTGCGGGCTCGGTTCGAACGCATCGACCGACCCTTCGAGCCCGATGCAGCGCGCCGCCTGGATGGCAAAGCCGCCGACATTGGCACCGATATCGAGCACGTGATCGCCTGGTTTCAGATAGCGGTCGACGAAGGCGATGGAATGGGGATCGGCCCAGCCGTCGGCCGGCGCCGCCGCCTCGGCCGCCGACGCATTGCCGCCGCGGTAGCGGCCGAACAGGCCACCGCGCTCATGACGACTGCTGGCGGTGCGGCCGGCGTTGTTGCTGGTTCCGAGTAAACCCATAGGCGCGTGCCTGTTAAGCGGCGCCCCCGAATCGGGGCCTTCGCGATTACAATAACAGAAAGAATATTGAGGGAAAAGCTGGGCTTACCGGACGCTCTTCAGAACGGAGCTGACTTGTGTGGGTGCGCCCCTACAAGGCCTCATTGTCGGGCTCGATACCTAACAGGGAATGCGCGAAGGACGCGGCCTCGAACGGGCGCAGATCCTCGGCCCCTTCGCCCACGCCGATCGCCATGACCGGCAGGCCAAATTTTTCGGCCAGCGCCACCAGCACGCCGCCTTTCGCGGTGCCGTCGAGCTTGGTCACGACGAGCCCGGTCAATTTCACCGTTTCGCGGAAAGTCTCGACCTGGCGGATCGCGTTCTGCCCCGTCGTCGCGTCGAGCACGAGGATGACATCGTGCGGCGCGGTCGGATCGAGCTTCGTGAGGACGCGCGTCACCTTGCCGAGCTCGGCCATGAGATCGGCCTTGTTGTGCAACCGCCCGGCCGTGTCGACGAACAGCAGATCGGCATCGACCGCCTTCGCGCGTTCAAGCGCCTCGAAGGCGAGACCGGCGGCATCCGCGCCTTGCGCGCGCGCCACCAATTCGGCGCCGCTGCGCTCGCCCCAGATTTTCAGCTGCTCGATCGCGGCGGCGCGAAACGTGTCGCCGGCGGCGAGCACGACGCGCTTACCCGCGCCGGCATGGAAATGCGCAAGCTTGCCGATCGTCGTGGTCTTGCCGGTGCCGTTGAC
>JBBDWX010000299.1:0-11079 GCA_040902665.1 Dongiaceae bacterium | reverse complement strand
CGTCGAAGGAAATCGGCGGCGAGATGACCTCGAACCCGATCGTGCGCAAGCTCTCCTTCACCGGCTCGACCGAGGTGGGCAAGCTGCTGATCAAGCAATGCGCCGATACGGTGAAGAAGGTCTCGATGGAACTCGGCGGCAACGCGCCGTTCATCGTGTTCGACGACGCCGATCTCGATGCGGCGGTTGAAGGCGCGATGATGTCGAAGTTCCGCAATACCGGCCAGACCTGCGTCTGTGCCAACCGGCTGATTGTGCAGGACGGCGTCTATGAAGCCTTCGCCGAAAAGCTGGCAACGGCGGTGCGCAAGCTCAAGGTCGGCAACGGGCTCGAAGACGGCGTCAACCAGGGCCCGCTGATCGATACCGGCGCGATCGAGAAGGTCGAGGAGCATGTGGCCGACGCCGTGGGCAAGGGCGCGCGCGTCGTCGTCGGCGGCAAGCGCCACGATCTCGGCGGCACGTTCTATCAGCCGACGGTGCTCGCCGACGTGACGAACAAGATGGCAGTCGCTCGCGAAGAGACGTTCGGCCCGGTTGCGCCGCTCTTCCGCTTCAAGACCGACGACGAGGCAATCGCGATGGCGAACGATACCGAGTTCGGCCTTGCCGCCTACTTCTATGCACGCGATCTAGGCCGCGTCTGGCGCGTCGCCGAGGCAATCGAGAGCGGCATCGTCGGCATCAATACCGGCATCATCTCGACCGAAGTGGCGCCGTTCGGCGGCATCAAGGAATCCGGTTTCGGCCGCGAGGGTTCGAAATACGGCATGGATGACTTCCTCGAGATCAAATATCTGTGCATGGGCGGCATCTGATCTTCCGCCCATTCGATCGCTCGATCGACATTCAAAACGGGGCGCGGCCCGCGGGTCGCGCCCCTTTCGTTTGCGCGGTTTTGCCGCCAGCGTCTGGATGGACGCCCCGCCGGGAATCGTGATCTAACGGCAAGGCGGGGCGGCAGGAACCGGAAGGAATCCGCATGGCGTCGGCCAATCGACAGGTGAAACTGGTGGCGCGGCCCGGCGCCGCGGGCGTCGCGGCCGATGATTTTGCCATTGAGCCCGTCGAGCGGCCCGAGCCCGGCGCCAACGAACTGCTGATCCGCGTCATCTACCTTTCGATCGATCCGGCGATGCGCGGCTGGATCGCCGAGGCACCGAACTATCGCGACCCGGTGCCGCTCGGTGCCGTCATGCCGGGCTTCACGCTGGGCGAGATCGCCGCATCGAACCATCCGGACTATGCGACGGGCGAACTCGTCTACGGTCGTCAGGGCTGGCGCGAGTGGGCCATCTCGGACGGGACTGACATCGTGCGCCGGGCCGACTCCGCGCACGGCCCGCTGCCGATCAATCTTTCCCTGCTTGGTCTGACCGGCGTCACCGCCTATCTCGGTCTGATGGAGATCGGCAAGCCGAAAGAGGGCGAAACGGTCCTGGTATCGACCGCGGCCGGTGCTGTCGGCTCTACCGTCGGTCAGATCGCCAAATTGCTCGGCTGTCATACGGTCGGGCTCACGGGGCATGCCGACAAGGTCGGGCTGTGCGTTTCAGAGTTCGGCTATGACGCGGCGATCAACTACAAGGCCGCAGACGATCTCGCACGGGCCATCCATAACGCGGCGTCGAACGGCGTCGACGTGTTCTTCGACAATACCGGCGGCGAGATCGCCGATGCGGCGGTTGAAAACCTCAATGTCGGTGCCCGCATGGTGATCTGCGGCACGATCGCCCAGCCATCCGACCCGACACCGAAGGGCCCGCGCTGGAACCGGCAGTTTCTGATCAAACGCGCGCGCATGGAAGGCTTCCTCGTGCTCGACCATATCGCGCGTTTCGGTGAGGCGGCCGCGCAGCTTGCGGAATGGCATCGCGCCGGCAAGATCAACAGCCGCGAGGAGATCGTCGACGGGCTGGAGAACGCGCCCGAAGCGCTGATGCGGCTGCTGCGCGGCGCCAACAAGGGCAAGATGATGGTGCAGGTCGGCGCCGAGCCATCGGCGGGACCGCGCAGCGGGAGATGATGCAACCGTGAACGAAATCGCGCGCGACACTTCCGGCCCGCTGGTCACGGTCGACAACCTGGTTTTCGACTATCCCGGACGGCGCGCGCTCGCGGGTGTATCGCTGACCATCGATCGCGGCACAATCACCGCCCTGGTCGGTCCGAACGGTGCCGGCAAGACCACGCTGCTCAACTGCATCGCGGCCCTGGCATTGCCCGCGGCCGGGCATGTCACGGTCGACGGGGTCGACGTTCATGCATCGCCGCGGCGCGCACACAAACGCATGGGTTATCTCGCGGATTTCTTCGGGCTCTATCGCGAGCTGACGGTGCGGCGTTGCCTCGAATATCGCGCCCGCGCGCTGAAGATCGATGCGGCACACCGGCCGGCGGCCATCGACCGCGCGGCCACGCGCATGGGCCTCACCGACCGGCTCAACGATCGTGCCGGCACGCTCTCTCGCGGGTTGCGCCAGCGGCTCGCGATTGCCCAGACCATCATTCACGAACCGCCCTTCGTGATGCTCGACGAACCGGCTTCGGGTCTCGATCCTGCTGCCCGCGTCTCCCTGTCGGCGGTCTTCCGCGAGCTGCGCGATGCCGGCATGACGCTGGTGGTCTCGTCGCACATCCTTGCCGAACTCGAGGATTACTCGACCCATATGCTGGTGATCGATAACGGGCGCGTGGTCGAGCATCGCGCCCTTGGCGGTATCGACGGCGAGAGGCGCCGGTTGGTGCGCATCCGGTTGGCCGCGCCCGATGCCCGCCTCGATGCGCTGCTGGCCGATATCGATGCGGAATGTGCCATCGATGCGGCGGGCCTCGAGGCAAGGTTCCGGCTCGAAGGGGGGCATGCCGCGGAGGCGGCGTTGTTGCGCCGACTGATCGAATCAGGACTGGCGGTTGCCGAATTCGGGCCGGTCAATGGCGGCCTGCAGGACGCGTATCTTGCCTTGCTGCGTGCAGGAAAAACCGCATGAATCCGGAGCTCCGCCGCAATCTCTGGATCGAGCTGACGCTCTCGCGGCTGCTGATCGTGCCGGTCCTGCTGGCGATAATTTTCCTCGTCGTCTGGTATGTCGGGGGACGCTCAAGTGACGAGGTCCGTTTCGTCGCGCGATACATCTATCTCGCGCTGGTGTTGTTGTGGGGCACGCGTCGCGCCGCCAACGCCCTGGCCGACGAAGTGAACGGTGGAACCTGGGATTTCCAGCGCATGACGGCGCTCGGCCCCTGGTCGATGAGCTGGGCCAAGTTCTTCGGCGGAACCGCCTATGTCTGGTATGCGAGCCTGATCTGTCTCGCCGTGACGACGTTCCTTGGCCTCGCGCCCGGCAATGCGATCGAACGGCTGCAGCTCGCGCTCAGTCTGATGTTCGTCGGTCTCGCGGCGATGCTGACATCGTTTCTGGTGGTGCTGCTGCATCTGCGCCGACCGCGCGATCCCGGCCGGCGCGCGTCGTTCATGGCGCAGGCGGCCGGTGCCGCCGTCGGATTGCTGGCTGCCAATACCGATCTCGGCCTCGTCCAGGAATTCGGCATCGAGCGCGGCTTCACGGTTTTCTGGTATGGCGAGGCGATCGCCGAGCCGATGTTCCTGCTGGCGACGCAGGCAGCGCTCGTGCTCTGGCTCGGGTTCGGTGTCTATCGCGCGATGTGCGGCGAATTGCAGAAGCCGACATGGCCGTGGGGTTGGCCGCTGGTGACGGCATTCGTTCTGGCCTACCTGCTCGGGTTCCTGCTGCCGCTCGGTCCAGGTGGAACGCCTTCGATGGCAATCATGGTCGCCGCGATCGCCGCGGTCGTATTGTTCTATGCCGCCCTGCTCTGCGACGGGAAAGACGGGATCCGGTTGCGCTGGTTCCTGCGTGCGATCGGCAGCGATTCCAGCCGTGCCGCGCGGCTGTTTCCATCCTGGCTGTTTTCGCTGGCGCTGGCCTCGATCCTGATCGTCGTCTGGGCGGTCCATGCGCGCGGCGGCCAGGCCTACGAACTCTTCGATCTCTATGACGAGCTGACCGATCGCGACGGGATCGGCGTCGGCTCGCTGTTCGCCTGGGCTGCTGCAGCGATTCTGTTCATGTTGCGCGACACGGCGCTCGTGCTCTGGCTCAACATGTCGTCGAAATCCCGTACGCCGGATGTCGGCGCTGCGATCCTGCTGGCAGTCAATTATGGAATCCTGCCGATGCTGATCAGTTTCGTGGCACCGCTCGATGCGGTCGCTTTCGCCGTGCCCTGGCCGTTCGGCCATCCGGCCATCGCCATTGTCGGCCCTCTGGTAACCTTGCTGCCGATCGCCTATCTGCTGTGGCGACGCTGGCATTCGCTGGCACCTCATTCGGTCTGAGGAACAAGGCGATGGCCCGTTACGACTACGATCTCTTTGTCATCGGTGCCGGTTCCGGCGGCGTTCGGGCGGCACGTATGGCCGCCGGCTATGGCGCGCGTGTCGCCATTGCGGAGGAGTATCGCGTCGGCGGCACCTGCGTCATTCGCGGTTGCGTGCCGAAGAAACTGCTCTCCTATGGTGCCCATTTTCACGAAGATTTCGAGGACGCGGTCAATTATGGCTGGACTGTCGAGGGCGTGCGGTTCGACTGGCGGCGGCTGATCGAAAACAAGGATCGCGAGATCGACCGGCTCAACGAAATCTATAAGGAGCTTCTCGCCAATTCCGGCGTCGCCCTGTTCGAGACGCGTGTTGTCCTGGACGATGCGCATACGATCCGGATCGGCGATCGTCGCGTCACGGCCGAGTACGTCCTGATCGCAGTCGGCGGGCATCCGGTCAAACCGGAGATTCCGGGTGCGGAGCTTGGCATCACCTCGAACGAGGCGTTCCATCTCGATTCCCTGCCCAAGCGCGCGCTGATCGTCGGCGGCGGCTACGTCGCGCTCGAGTTCGCCAGCATTTTCAACGGGCTCGGTAGCGAAGTGATTGTCACATACCGGCGCGACCAGGTGCTGCGCGGTTTCGACGACGATGTGCGTCATTTCACCGCCGCCGAAATGATCAAGAAGGGCGTCGACATCCGCACCTACGAGGATCCGGTACGCTTGGTAAAATCGCCCGCCGGCATTCATGTGGTCCTCACCGGCGGCGGCAATGTCGAAGCCGACCTCGTCATGTTCGCGACCGGCCGCGTTCCCAACACACATGGCATCGGCCTCGATACGGTCGGCGTCGAACTCGACGGCGAGGGCGCGGTCAAGGTCGATCCATTATCGCGCTCGACCGTCGAGAACATTTACGCGGTGGGTGACTGCACCAATCGGGCCAATCTGACGCCGGTCGCGATCCGCGAAGGCATGGCCTTCGCCGATACGGTCTTCGGCGGGCGGCCCTGGCCGGTCGATCACGAGAACATTCCCTCGGCCGTGTTTTCGCATCCGCCGGTTGGTTCGGTCGGTCTCGGCGAAGCCGATGCACGCCGCAAATATGGCGCGGTCGATATCTACAAGGCGGATTTCAAGCCGCTCAAGCATACGATTTCGGGCCGGACCGAGCGTACCCTCGTCAAGCTCGTGGTCGATCGCGCCTCGCAGCGGGTGCTGGGAGCGCACATGGTCGGCATGGATGCGCCGGAGATCATCCAGGGCATCGCGATCGCGGTGAAGCTCGGCCTGACCAAGCGCCAACTCGACGAGACCGTCGCGATCCATCCGACCGCGGCGGAAGAGTTCGTCACCCTACGCACGCCCCTGCCCGATCCGGCCGAGGCGGCGGCGGAGTAAACGCGTCGTCGATGGCCGCTCGTCGGTACGCCGGTCGCCTCTGTCCACAGATCGTTGAAATGCCTAGATATTTCGAGTTTTTCCGCTAGTCGGGCTCGGGCTGCCGCGGTTGACCCTTTGTTCGCTTCGGGCGTATACGCATGCCCTTCGGTTTGCCGGGTACCCTCTGACCAAGTGAGGGGCGCTGCAGACCCGCGAAAGGATCACGACGATGACTGCGACCTGGAGCCCGGATAGCTGGCGCAATATGCCGATCAGCCAGATGCCGGAATACCCGGATGCCGGCCGCCTCGCAGCGGTCGAGGCGACGCTGCGCAGCTACCCGCCGCTGGTTTTTGCCGGCGAGGCGCGGCGCCTCACGGATGCGCTCGGCCGCGTGGCCGATGGCAAGGCTTTCCTGCTTCAGGGTGGCGACTGTGCGGAAAGCTTCGCCGAATTTAATGCCAACAACATCCGCGACACGTTCCGCGTCCTGCTGCAGATGGCGATTGTGCTGACCTTCGGTGCAGCGCTGCCGGTGGTGAAGGTCGGCCGCATGGCCGGTCAGTTCGCCAAGCCGCGCTCGGCTGCGACCGAGAAGCAGGGCGATGTCGAGCTGCCGAGCTATCGCGGCGACATCATCAATGCGATCGGTTTCGATCCGGCATCGCGCCAGGCGGATCCGGAGCGGCTGCTGCGCGCCTATAATCAGGCGGCGGCGACGCTCAATCTGCTGCGGGCCTTCGCGCAGGGCGGGTTTGCCGATCTGCACAAGGTGCATCGCTGGACGCTGGATTTCGTTGCCGACAGCCCGCAGGGCCATCGTTATGCGGAACTGGCGGATCGTCTCTCCGAGACGCTGAACTTCATGGAGGCCTGCGGCCTGACGGCAGAAACCGCCCCGCAGATCCGCGAGACCGATTTCTTCACCAGCCACGAAGCCTTGCTGCTTTGGTACGAGCAGGCGCTGACCCGCGTCGATAGCCTGACCGGCCGCTGGTACGATTGCTCGGCACATATGCTGTGGATCGGCGATCGAACGCGGAATCACGATAGTGCACATATCGAGTTCCTGCGCGGCGTCGACAATCCGATTGGCCTCAAATGCGGTCCGTCGCTCGACCCGGACGATCTGCTGCGATTGATCGGAATCCTGAACCCGAAGAACATTCCGGGCCGGCTGACGCTGATCTGCCGCATGGGTCACGACAAGGTCGCCGAAAAGCTCCCGGGGCTGATCCGTGCTGTCACGCGCGAGGGTGCCAAGGTCGTGTGGTCCTGCGATCCGATGCACGGCAATACAGTTAAATCCTCGACCGGCTACAAGACGCGGCCCTTCGACCGGATTCTGGCCGAGGTGCGGAACTTTTTCGCAGTCCATCAGGCCGAGGGTACCCATGCCGGTGGCGTCCATGTCGAGATGACCGGACAGGACGTGACGGAATGCATCGGCGGCGCGCAGGCGATCACCGAACAGGCACTCGCCGACCGCTATCACACCCATTGCGATCCGCGTCTCAACGCTTCGCAGTCGATCGAGCTTGCTTTCCTGCTAGCGGAATCGCTCAAGCGCGAGCGCATGAGCAACGGCAACGGCCGTCGTCTCGCCGAAGCATCGTGATCTCGGGAAAGAGGGCGGGACGATGATTCCGGAACCGGATCAGATTCCTACCTGGACGGATCACTATTTCCTGAAGACCAAGGAAACGGTCGCCCGTTTCGGCGACATGCCGGTCACCTATGCCATCTTCATGCGCCGCCCGGTAATTTCCGCACCACGGCTGGCGATCGACTGGCTCAATGCGATCGCGAAGGCACGCAATACGTCCTTCAGGATCGACGTGATGTATCAGGAAGGTCGCTGGGTCGGCGCCGGCGAGGTTATTCTCTACATCACCGGCTCGTTCGTGCAGCTGGTCGATCTCGAAACCATTTTCCTGCAGAAGATCGGCCCGGCCTGCGTCGCCGCTTTCAACGCCTATACGATGTGCGCCGACCTGCCACGCGTCGCCTTTCTCGCGATGGATGCGCGCCATTGTGCCGGGCTCGAAATGGCCGAGTTCATGGCCTATGCGGCCAGCGTCGGCTCCGACCGGGCGCGCCGCAAGGTCGGCGCCAAGGGGTTCATCGGTAATGCCACCCGCGCAACGGCGCATTTCTTCGGCCAGCGCGACGGCATGGGTACCATGCCGCATGCGCTGATCGGCTATGCCGGCTCGACCGTGCGTGCGGCCGAGATGATGCACGAGGCCTTCCCGAACGACGACATGACCGTGCTGGTCGATTACTTCGCGCAGGAAGTGACCGATGCGGTCGCGGTTTGCCGGCGTTTTCCTGATCTCGCAAAAGCCGGCCGGCTTTCGGTGCGGATCGACACACCGGGCAGCCGCTTCGTCGAGGGGCTCGATCCGCCACGTTCCTATGCGATGCTCGATCGTCACGCGCCACACGCGATCCGCGGCTATCGCAGCGAGTCAGAACTTCGCTATCTGGTCGGTGGTGGTGTTTCCGCGGCCGCCTGTTTTCACATGCGCGATGCGCTGGACGATGCGGGCTGCCGCGATGTGAAACTGGTCGCCTCGTCGGGCTTCGGGCCCGCGAAATGCAAGCTGATGGCCGAGGCCAGTGCGCCGATCGACGTGATCGGCACCGGATCCTATTTGCCGTCGCGCTGGCACGAGACTTATGCGACCGCCGACATTGTCGCCTATGACGGCACGCCACGCGTGAAGGTCGGCCGCGAATTCCTGCTGCGGCGCCTCGAAGCCGAAAAGAAATAGCATTTCCCGTCAGGCTGCGAGCTTCTCCAGCCCGCACCATTCCGCCATGAAGAGGGCGATCGCCTGCGTCACGCGTTTGGTCGATGCGATATCGACGCGCTCGTCATATCCGTGGATGCTCTCGGAGGCCGGTCCATAGACCAACGCCGGAATGCCCGCGTACAGCCCGAAGAACCGCGCATCGGTCGTGCCGGTGATCGCATGTTGTTCCAGCGCGGTACCGGTGACGGCATCGTGCGCGCGTTCGAGCACGCCGATCGGTTCGTCGGCGTTCTTGAGTACATATCCTTCGGCCTGGAAGCCGTGATAGACGATCTCGGGCGGACTGTTGGAGAGATAGGAATCGTTGCGCGCCGCTGTTGCCACTGTCTGTTCGACCGCCTCGCGCACCTTTTTCAGATCCATGTCCGGATAGATACCGATCCGCATGTCGAACGTGCACCAGGCCGGCACGCTCGAGGTCCAGTCGCCACCCTCGATCCGGCTGACCACAAAGTTTAGTGGATGATTGACCGCGTGGAAGGCCGCATGCTTGTCGGCGTTCCATTTCGCCTCGAGGCCGTGCAGGGCTGCCATGATCGGATAGGCCGCCTCGATCGCATTCGCCCCGGTGCCGGCAACCGATACATGGACTGGCCGGCCCTTGATCTTGACCTGGAACCACATGACGCCGACCTGGGCTGCAACCAGCGTGTCGCTGGTCGGTTCGGGAATGATCGCCGCATCGGCGCGGTAACCGCGCTGCAGACAGGCGAGCGCACCGTTTCCGGTGCATTCCTCTTCGACCACGGATTGCAGATAGACGTCGGCCGCCGGCTGATAGCCGATGCGGCGCAAGGCATCGAGCGCGTACATACCCGCCGCCAGCCCCGCCTTCATGTCGCCGGCGCCGCGACCGTAGAGCCAGTTGCCTTCGATACGCGGTTCGAAGGGCGGCGAGGCCCACATATCGGCCGGCCCGGTCGGCACCACGTCGATATGGCCGTTGAGAATAAGCGAGCGACCTTTGGTTTCGCGCGGCCGGTGGCTGCCGACGACATTCCACGCATCGTCGTAGCTCACCATGACGGGCGAGAAGCCGGGCAGATGCTGAATGTCCTTCACGTCGATCTTCCAGCGATCGACCGCGAGACCGCGCTCGCGATAGGCCCGGGCCATGAAATCCTGCGCCGGGGCCTCGCAACCCCGCAAAGAGGGGATCGCCGTTAGGTCCCGGGTGAAGGCAAGCTGATCGTCAAAGCCGGCCTCGACCGATGCCATGATCTCTTTGGTAAGGCCGGAATCCGCCATCGTCTCGCCCTCGCTTCCTTATCTTGACCGGTTGTCAGACCTTGGTTGTAAGGCAGCCGCTGCGCTACATCTAGGGCCGCATGACCGACAGTCTCGCCATCGCGCTGGCCCAGCTCAATCCCGTCGTGGGCGACCTCGATGGCAATGTCGCCCGCCTGCGTCAGACCCGGCAGGAGGCAGCCGCAGCGGGCGCCGATCTGCTGATCGGAACCGAACTGTACATCAGCGGCTATCCGCCGGAAGACCTGGTTCTCAAGCCTTTCTTCCAGTCCCGCTGTCGTGAGGCGGCGGAGACGCTGGCGGCGGAGACAGGCGACGGCGGGCCGGCCCTGATCGTCGGCTGCCCCTGGGTCGAGGACGGGCGCATCTATAACGCGGCCCTGCTGCTTGACGGCGGGAAGATCGCCGCGATCCGGCGCAAGGTCGATCTGCCGAATTACGGCGTCTTCGACGAGAAGCGGGTGTTTGCCGCAAGCCCGCCGCAGGGACCGATCGCCTTTCGTGGTGTGCGGCTCGGCGTGATGGTCTGCGAAGACATGTGGACGCCCGATGTCAGCGATACGCTGGCCGAGAGCGGCGCCGAAATCCTGATCGTCATCAACGGCAGCCCCTACGAGCGCGACAAGCACGATGAACGCTTCCAGCTTGCCGGCGCACGGGTTGCGGCGCACGGCCTGCCGCTGATCTATGTGAACCAGGTCTGCGGCCAGGACGAGCTGGTGTTCGATGGCGGATCTTTTGCGCTCGATCCCGACGGCATGCTGAAGGCGCAGCTGCCGACGTTTCGTGAACATGTTGGCCTGACGCGCTGGCAGCGTGAGGGCGATCGCTGGCATTGCCGCGAAGCCTCGATCGAAAAGATCGTCGAAGGCGACGAAGAGGTCTACAGCGCGCTCTGTCTCGGCCTGCGCGACTATGTCGGCAAGAACCGGTTTCCCGGCGTGGTGATCGGCCTCTCCGGCGGCATCGATTCCGCACTAAGCGCTGCCGTCGCGGTCGATGCGCTGGGCGCCGATCGCGTCTGGTCGGTAATGATGGCGTCGCCCTATACCAGCGAGGTGAGTTTCGAGGACGCGGCGGAATGCGCGCGGCTACTCGGCATCCGACACGACGTGCTGTCGATCGAGGCGCCGATGGGGGCGTTCGACGAAATTCTGGCGCCGGTCTTTGCCGGTCGGTCGCCGGATACGACGGAGGAGAACATCCAGGCGCGCAGCCGCGGCGTCATCCTGATGGCGATCTCGAACAAGTTCGGCCATATGGTGCTCTCGACCGGCAACAA
>JBBDWX010000298.1:0-1639 GCA_040902665.1 Dongiaceae bacterium | reverse complement strand
CTCATCCTGAGCCTGTCGAAGGAGACCCGGGCAAACACGGTGCGACCGGATTGCGCCCTTCCCGAGGGCGACACGACGGATGCGAGGATCGCCGTCTCCTTCGACAGGCTCATCCTTCGACAGGCTCAGGATGAGGGCCCGGCGATGACGATCTGAGCGGGATGACGGTCTGTGTTCGCGGCGGTCGCTGCGATGCGCGCGCTCCGCCTGTGCGCCGCCCGCGCTTGACAAAGGCGCTCCGGGGGCCGTTTACTGTCACTAGACCGATCGGTCTAGTCCGGCTAAAATCGTCAGGGCAGCCAGAGAAAACAGGAGGTACAACGACCATGCGCATTGCCAGGGAAAAGGTCGATGTGAAGATGGAGATTCCCGGCGCCACGATCCGCCAGCACACCGATTTCGGCGACGCGACCGGGTACGGCAGAATCAGCGGCGAATACTTCACCCTCGCCAAGGGCGTCGACACCACGCCTTTGTTCCAGGGGCTGGACGGCAATCTCTGCCACTGTCCGCATTGGGGCTACGTGCTGCAGGGCCGGATCACGACCACCGACAGCAGCGGCGGGGAGGAGACGGTGAATGCCGAGGATCTCTTCTACTGGCCGCCCGGCCATAATGTCCGGGTCGACGAGGATGCAGAGATCATCATGTTCAGCCCGCAGCGCGAACACACCCACGTCATCGATCACATGATCGAAATGACGAAGGATCAGGCCTGAGCGGCCCCGGCCTGAACGATTTCGGCGCCCGGAAGGATCGGCCTTCCGGGCGTGCGGGCCGGGCCTGCTCTTGCGCCGGCGGGCATTTTGCGCCGATACCCGTTTCGTCATGACGCATTCGACCAAACAGCGCCTGATCGATGCCGGGCTGCGCATGCTGCTCGAGCAGGGCTACAACAATCTCGGGATCCAGGCGCTGCTCGACGCCACGGACATTCCCAAGGGCTCTTTCTATCATCACTTCAGTGACAAGGAGGATTTCGCCCTTCAGGTCATCGACGCCTACATCGTGCAGGTCCATGCCGGCCTCGATTTCTGTCTCCTCGACGGCGAACGCCCGCCGCTCATGCGGGTGCGCCGCTTCTTCGAACTGACGCAGCAGAAATATCGGGAGGACGGCTATATGGGCTGTCTCCTCGGCGGCCTCGGACAGGAGCTCTCGGGCATCAGCGAGGTTTTCCGGCGCAAGATCGAAGGCTGCTTTTCCATGATCGCCGGGCGCCTGGCGTCCTGCCTCGAAGAGGCCCGGCAGAATGGCGATATTTCCCCGGACTGCGATACGCAGCAGATGGCGAACCTGCTGGTCGATTGCTGGGAAGGCGCTGCATTGCGCAGCCGTCTTCGGCGCGACCCGGCCGCGCTGGAAGCGATGCTCGAATTCTATATCCGCTCCGTCGCGGCAGGCTGATGCCCGGCATTCGCGAACGTGGCGCGATCGATCTGGCGACTGGTTTCCGGGGCCGGTTTCCGGGACCGTTTCCCGCCTTTTTTGCCTGCTCGTACGCCCTCGGGCCGTCAAAACCCGCGGAAACCGGCCCGCCAGCCCACCCCAAACCCCCATTTTCGCCCCCAATCCCTTGCAACAGGCGGGGATATGCCCTATATCCCGCCGATCAATCTGCTTCGGGCTAGCGGCCTGA
>JBBDWX010000297.1:0-11124 GCA_040902665.1 Dongiaceae bacterium | reverse complement strand
CGTGGCTGCCGTCGCCAGCATTGACGACCGCGCAATCGACTTTCTGCGAGAGCAGATTGACCGCGCCGGAATCCGGATGACGCACAACGATCACATCGGGCCGCATGGCGTTCAATGTCATGGCGGTGTCGATCAGCGTCTCGCCCTTCTTGATGGCGCTGGTGGCGACCGACATGTTGATGACGTCGGCGCCGAGCCGCTTTGCCGCCAGCTCGAACGAGGTGCGGGTGCGGGTCGAGTTCTCGAAGAAGAGATTGATGACCGTACGTCCATACAATAACGCCGCCCTCTTTTCGGGGCGGCGGCTCTGATCGACATAGGATTCGGAAAGATCGATAAGCCCGACGATTTCGTCGCGCGAAAGCCCCTCGATCTCCAGCAAATGTTTGCGCCGGTAGAAGAGGGGCGTGGGCCGTTCCGGTCTGGCAGTCATTAAAGTGTGACTATAAGCTGGCCTGTCCCTGGACGACAAGCGAATCCCCCGGAATGCAGATTTTCCGGCAAAACGACGAGCGGGTGCCGTATGAAGCCATCGATCCTTGCCGCCACGATCCTGCTGGGATGCCTCGCGATGCCGGCGCTGGCCGCCGATCGCGGCACGGCCGAAGAAGCGCAGGCGATGGTTGCCCGCGCAATTGCGCTTTACGACCGGGACGGCGAGGCGGCCTTTACGGCAATGACCCTGCCGAACACCGAGTTCGTCGATCGCGATCTTTATATCTTCGTAATAGGGTCCGAGAATCGGGTCGTGGCGCATGGCGCTTCGCTCGAACGGATCGGCCTCGATGTGACGACGCTGATCGACGATACGGGCAATCCCTATGGTGTCGCATTGGTGGAAGAAGCGACCGCGGAAGGCGCCTGGGTCGATTATCGGCGCGAAGATCCCCTGAGCGGGTTGGTCGAAGACAAATCGAGCTGGGTCGTGCGGCACGACGGATACGTGTTCGGCTGCGGTATCTATCGGCCGTAGCGTTGGCACCATCGAACGGAGACGGCGGGCGTTCCCACCGTCTTCGCGCTCATTCCTTATAGTCGGGCTGGGTGCGGTCGAGCAGGCGGATGAGTCCCGGCCATTCCGTCTTGCCATCATAGTGATAGTGCTCGGAGGCATACATCTGGTCGCGATAGCGCGCAACCTTCTGCGGATCGAGAAGATGCGGTGCTCGGCCCATCGACAAGGTGGCGATCTGCGCCGCACAGGTCTGTTTCAGGAAATAGGCGCGAAAGAACGCGGCCGCCGGCGTGTCGCCGAGCGCGTAGTAGCCGTGATTGCGGCTGACGACGATCTGATGGCGGCCGAGCGATTTCGTGAAATGCTCGCCATAGGCTTCGTCCTCGTCGAACTCGTACTCGATATAAGTCATCAGATGCCCGAGATAGACCGCCGGCTGGTTGAGCGGCATAAGCCCGTCTTCGATCGAGCCGACCGCCATCACCTCGATGTCGTGGCCGTGTACGAAGAAATTGACGTCAGGCCGTGCACCGAAGATCCATGTGCAGAGATTGACCGCCCCGTCGTTCAGCCAGGCGCTGTCGGCTTCGACTGGTTTCCCGTCGCGATTGATCTTGACCAGATCGGAGGCGCGCATCTCCTCCCAGTAGAGACCGTAGGGATGCGTCAGGTATTGATCGGGCTCGCCCGCGATGCGCGCGCCGATTGCGCCATTGGCGAGATCCGACATGCTGTAATGCGCGGTCGCGCGATAGAGCGCGGCGAGCTCGATCCGGGTCTGCCATTCAGCCGGGCTGCACGCCGGCCGGCCGTGGCGATGCAGGGTCGTCAGCGATGCGGTTTCCATGCGGGTCTCCAAGGTGTCGACCAAGGTGTCGACCCGCCGATATTCGTTCGAAACGGGCGACAAGTCACTGACTTGGCCGAGCCGGGCGGGTAGCCCCGCCCAATAAATCTGTCGCCGGCCGGCAAATTACGGAATACTCAAGGACAGGGCGGCTCCGGGCCGCGGAAACATCGGAAGGGGAGAGCTTTATGAGGAAGCGGATGCGGTTCTGGCTGGCCATCCTGGTGACCGGCAGCATGGCGGCGTTGTCGGCCTGCGCGAGCAGCGATGCCGAACGCGGCAGCGCCGGCGAAGCGAAGGACATGGTCGAACGCGCGATCGACACCTATGACGCGCAGGGCACGGCCTCGTTCGCGGCAATGACCGCGCCAAGCACCGAATTCGTCGACCGCGATCTCTATGTCTTCGTGATCGCGCCCGACCGGCTGCTCGTTGCGCACGGGGCGTCGGCTGACCTGATCGGCGACGACGTGACGGTGCTTGTCGATGCTAACGGCAAAGGGTTCGGCCGCGAATTCGTGGAGCGCGCGACACCGGAAGGCGCGTGGGTCGATTACACCTGGCTCGATCCGCTCAGCGGCGAGCAGGTTCAGAAATCGAGCTGGGTCGTCCTGCATGACGGCCACATCTTCGGAACAGGAATCTACAAGCCGTAGCGTTCTGATTGCGTGACAGAAGGCGGCGCCAATCCGGCGCCGCCGTTTGCCGCGTTAAACCGGTTTCCGAGCAGGGTCCGACGGAATCTGCGCCGGGTCCATCCAGAAAATCTCCCAGATATGGCCGTCGGGGTCGTTAAAGGCGCGGTTGTACATGAAGCCGAGATCCTGGGCTTCGCGCAGCTCCGAGCCGCCGGATTTCACGGCAACGTCCATCAGCCGGTCGACCTCGGCGCGACTGTCCTGCGATAGAGCGGTGAGCACTTCAGTGGTCTTCGACGCGTCCGCTATGTTCTTGGGCGTGAATGTCTTGAAAAACGGTTCGGCCAGCAACATCGCATAGGCGCTGTCTTCGGCAATGATCATGCAGGCCCCGTTCTCGTTAGTAAACTGCGGGTTAAACTCGAAGCCGAGCTTCTTGAAGAACGCCATCGACTTGTCGAGATTCTTCACCGGCAGGTTGACGAAAATCTTGCGTGCCATGGTTTCCTCTTTTGTGTTCGAGTGCGTGGCGACGATGTGACCCCAGCCACGCGCGAAGGCAAGTGACCGATCGGTGGCACAAGGCAGCCCAACGCTGTGGAATGCGGAAGGCGAATTTTGCACGGTTCCGCGACGGCGTTGGCGCTCCGTTTGATAGCGCTCCCGCCGCTAGACGATACCCTTCGCGCGCAACGCCGCGATCTCGCCATCGTCCATGTCGAGCAGTTCGTGCAACACCGCGTCGGTGTGCTGGCCGCAGGTCGGCGGCGCCATGCGGTATTCGACGGGCGTCGCCGAATATTTGATCGGGTTGCCGATGAGATCGACCGTACCTTTCTTTGCCAGCGGATGCGGCACCTCGATCTTCATGCCGCGATGAAGAACCTGCGGATCCTCGAACACCTGCGCGATATCGTTGACCGGGCTCGCCGGCACACCGCGCTTGGCGAGGCCCTCGATCCATTCGTCGCGGCTCTTGCGCCGGGTCGCATCCTCGAGCAGCGGATAGAGTGCGCGTCGGTTGGCCAGTCGTGCCTCGTTCGTGGCGAAGCGCGGATCGGTGCCCAGCGCGGGACAGCCGCCGAACTCGCAGAAACGTCGAAACTGTTCGTCGTTGCCCACGGCAAGGATGAAAAATCCGTCCGTGGCCGGCATCGTGTTGTAGGGGACGATATTGTGATGCTCGTTGCCGACGCGGCCGGGCACCTGGCCCGACGTCAGATAGTTGAGTCCCAGATTGGTCAGCCACGCGACCTGGGTATCGAGCAAGGCAAGATCGATATACTGGCCCTGTCCCGTGGCATGGCGATGGTTGAGGGCCGCGAGAATCGACACGGTCGCGTACATACCGCACATGATGTCGGCAATGCCGACGCCGACTTTCATCGGCGGCCGATCGGGTTCCCCAGTCACGCTCATGATGCCGCCGATCCCCTGTGCCACCAGATCGTATCCGGCGCGCGGCGCATAGGGGCCGGTCTGGCCGAAGCCGGTGATCGAACAATAGATCAGGCCCGGATTGGCGTCCTTAAGGTCGGCGTATGAGAGGCCGTAGCGCTTCAGATCGCCGGCCTTGAAATTCTCCAGCATGATGTCGCACTTGCCGATCATGCGTTTCGCCAGCGCCTGGCCTTCGGGTTTGGCAATGTCGATGGTGACCGATCGCTTGTTGCGGTTCGACGCCAGATAATAGGCGGCCTCGCCGGTCGGCTTGCCGTCCTTGCCGGTCATGTAGGGCGGGCCCCATTTGCGCGTGTCGTCGCCGGCGCCGGTGCGCTCGATCTTGATCACGTCGGCGCCGAGATCGCCGAGCAGCTGGCTGCAGGTCGGGCCGGCGAGGATGCGGGAGAGGTCGAAGACGCGGATGCCGGAAAGCGGGCCTGCCATGATCGGGTTCCTGGTCGAAGGCATGTCGGAAAAGGATGCGCTACGGGTGCGGACTGTTGCCGCTCCGCGGGATTGCCGTCAATGGCTCTCGCCGGGCGGGGCGGGGTGGTTGCGCAGATAGTCGAGCGCACCCTGCAGGATGAACGAGGCCGCCATTTTATCGACCACTTCGCCGCGCCGTTTACGCGACATATCGGCCTCGATCAGCGTTCTCGTCACCGCCATCGTAGAGAGCCTTTCGTCCCAGAAGGCAAGCGGCAGATCGATCCGCTCCAAAAGGTTCCGGGCGAATTGCCGCACCGACTGGCAGCGCGGGCCTTCGCTGCCGTCCATATTGACCGGCAGGCCGACGATCAGCCCACCGATCTCGCGCTCGCGGATGACACGCTCGAGTACGACCGCGTCTGCGGTGAACTTGGTGCGGCGGATGGTCTCGAGCGGCGAGGCGATCGTAAATGCGGAATCGGCAATCGCGAGGCCGATGGTCTTGCTGCCGACGTCGAGCCCGAGCAGCCGCGCTCGCGGGGCCAGGGCGTTCACGAATTTGTCGAGGTCGAGCAGTGGCACGGACGGATGCGCGGGGATGTCCGGTGCCTAGCGGCCGAGATGCGCGTCGACGTCGGCGGCAAAGGCGGCGCTCGAAACGACCAGGTCCGAAAATTCGATATCGACATCCTCGATCTCGGCCGATTCGATGCCGATGATCATGTACTCACCGTCCACAAGGATCAGATTCGGTGCACCGGAATCTCCCTGCACCGAACCGCAGCCGTGACTGTAGGTGTCGTCGTCCCACAGCTTCGTGATGTGGCACGGTCCGCGGCGCATCGGATAAAAACCACCCGTGACGCCGTATCCGATCTGCTGGAAACCGTCGCCGTCGCTTTCCATTAGCGTGTAATACTCGTCGACGCTGGGGAGATAGAGCGGCAGAATCCCGGTCTCCGGCGAGATGTCTTCCGCCAGGACAATCAGCGCATAGTCGTACCGGTCGACGTCCGATGAATTCATGAAACGGTCGATGTCGAATTCGGCCGGAACATAGAAATCCGCGACATCGGATTCCGCAACGCTGGTTCCCGATGCCGTGCCCGAGAAGAACCGGGTCGGCTCGAGTCGGTCGAACGTCTCCTCGGCGTAGAAGCAATGGGCGGCGGTCAGGACCAGTGCCGGTCCGACAACGCTGCCGGTGCAGAACGCATCTTCGCCGAAATCGAGGCGGCCGATTGCACTCGCGGGAAAGACGTCTGCGGGCTCCTCGACGGCCGGCGCCTCGGTTCCGCCATCGGCGCTTCCGTATGCCGAGGCAATCTCGCCATCGATTTCGACGATGGCATCGATACCGGCCTGGTAGAGATTCGTCATGAACTCTTCCGGTATGAATCCGTTTTCGACCGGAAGGTTGAGTTCGATATTGAGATCGCCGTCGGTATCCACAAAGACCTTCGTCAACCAGTAGTCGCGATTGATCCGGTTGGCGTGCTGCAGCAACAGATCCTGATCGAAGTCGGATGTATAGAGAAATGCGATGAAGCGGAGATTCCAGATCTCGCCGCTGTCGTCCTCGTCGAACAAGACCCAGGCCGTGGTCGTGCCGGTTCCCGTCTCGACCTCGAACTGGATATCGTTGTCGTCGTCGATGCTGTACACGATGTCGCTGGCGTCGAGCGTGGCAGCCACGTTGGCTCGGGTCGCATCGTAGACGGCGATGCGTAGCGGCTTGGTACCGGTCAGATCGAGGGCCGCTGCCGGCGGCGCAAAGGCGGCAGATCCGAGGGCGAGGGCGACAAAAAGCGGTCTCAGCATCGAACGATCCTCCGAAAGGCGAGCGGTTCTTCGCACGGCAAAGCTCAGGGCACCGCCGGGTTGCGGCCAGCGCCCGCCCGATGATAGTTTCGCGCGCCCTTCAGGGACACTCCAAGCGGAATTTTGTCATGGCAATCGATCGGACGACTGTCGCCCACATCGCGACTCTTGCGCGCATCCGGCTGGCGCCGGCGGAGCAGGACGCACTTGCCCGGGAACTGGATACGATCCTGCATTGGGTCGAGCAGCTCGGCGAGGTCGACACCGCTGGCATCGAGCCCATGGCCGGGGTCGGCAACGTCACCCTGCGCCAGCGCCCCGATGCCGTCACCGATGGCGGCTATGCCGACAGGATCGTTCGCAACGCGCCCGATGGTACGGCCGGTTTCTTCGCCGTGCCCAAGGTGGTCGAGTAATGGCGGGATTGACGACCCTCTCGGTTGCGGCGGCGTTGCGGGGACTGGAATCCGGCGAATTTTCGGCGGTCGAGCTGACGCAGGCACATATCGATGCCATGGCCGCCGGCCGCTCGCTCAATGCCTATATTACTGAAACGCCGGAACACGCGCTCGAAAGGGCCGCTTCGTCCGACGCGCGCCGTCGAAAAAGCGGGAGCAAGGGCGAAGTCGGGGCGATGGAAGGCATTCCCGTCGCGATCAAGGATCTGTTCTGCACCGAAGGCACGCTGACGACAGCGGGCTCGCATATTCTCGACGGGTTCGTGCCGCCGTATGAGTCGACCGTGACGGCGAATCTGTGGCGCGCCGGCGCGGTCATGCTCGGCAAGTCCAACCTCGACGAATTCGCGATGGGTTCATCGAACTTAACCAGTTATTACGGCGCGGTCGTCAATCCCTGGCAGCGCAAGGGCGACCCGACGCCTCTGGTGCCGGGCGGGTCCTCGGGCGGGTCGGCTGCAGCCGTCGCCGGGGGAATCGCGATGGCGGCGACCGGCACCGATACCGGCGGTTCGATCCGCCAGCCGGCCTCCTTCTGCGGCATCGTCGGCATGAAACCGACCTATGGTCGCTGCTCGCGCTGGGGCATCGTCGCCTTTGCCTCGTCGCTCGACCAGGCCGGGCCGTTTGCGCGCAGCGTCGAGGACGTTGCGATCATGCTCGGCGCCATGGCCGGGTACGACCCGAAGGATTCGACATCGGCGGACGTGCCGCTGCCGGATTTCCGCGCCGCCGTGTCGGGCGGCGTACGCGGCATGAAGATCGGAATCCCCAAGGAATATCGTGTCGACGGAATGCCGGCCGAGATCGAGAAACTGTGGCAACAGGGCCGCGACTGGCTGAAGGAAGAAGGCGCCGAGATCGTCGACATCTCGCTGCCGCATACGAAATACGCGCTGCCGACATACTATATTATTGCACCCGCCGAGGCGTCGTCGAACCTCGCGCGCTACGATGGCGTACGTTTCGGCCTGCGGGTCGACGGCAAATCGCTGAACGACATGTACGAGCTGACGCGCGCGGCCGGGTTCGGTGCGGAAGTGAAGCGGCGCGTGCTGATCGGCACCTATGTGCTGTCGGCCGGCTACTACGATGCCTATTACCTGAAGGCGCAGAAACTGCGGGCTCTGATCGCGCGCGATTTCACCGAGGCGTTCGAGCGGGTCGATGCGATCCTGACGCCGACCGCACCGAGCGCTGCCTTTGCCGCCGATGCCAAGATGGACGATCCGATCCAGATGTACCTGAACGATGTGTTCACCGTGCCGGTCAATCTCGCCGGCCTGCCGGGCCTCTCTTTGCCGGCCGGACTTTCGGCCGAAGGCCTGCCGCTCGGTTTGCAGGTCATCGGTCGCGCCTTCGACGAGGCAACGGTGCTCCGCGTCGGTCGGTCGATCGAACGGGCGGCAGGGTTTACCGCGAAGCCGGGAGTCATCGCATGAGCGCCGACACCCTCCTGATCGAAGGCAGCACGGGCAAATGGGAACTCGTGCTCGGGCTCGAGGTCCATGCCCAGGTGATCTCGAAATCGAAGCTGTTCTCCGGTGCATCCACCGTCTTCGGTGCCGAGCCGAACGCACAGGTGAGCTTCGTCGATGCCGGCTTCCCCGGCATGCTGCCGGTGATCAACGAGTTCTGCGTCGAGCAGGCGGTCAAGACCGGGCTTGGCCTCAACGCGCAGATCAACCTGCGTTCGGTGTTCGATCGGAAGAATTATTTCTATGCCGATCTGCCGGCCGGCTATCAGATCTCGCAGTACCAGCAGCCGATCGTCGGTAATGGCGAAATCACGATCGACCTGCCGGACGGGCGCTCGCGAACCGTCGGCATCACGCGGCTGCATCTCGAGCAGGATGCGGGCAAGAGCCTGCACGATCAGCATCCGGACAAGACCTATGTCGATCTGAACCGGTCCGGCGTCGCATTGATGGAGATCGTATCCGAGCCCGACATGCGTTCGGCCGAGGAAGCCGCCGCCTATATCCGCAAGCTGCGCTCGATCCTGCGTTATCTCGGCACCTGCGACGGCAATATGGAAGAGGGCAGCCTGCGCTGCGACGTAAATGTTTCCGTGCGCAAGCCGGGCGATCCGCTCGGCACGCGCTGCGAAATCAAGAACGTGAACTCGGTGCGTTTCGTCATGCAGGCGATCGAGTACGAGGCCAACCGCCAGATCGAGGTGATCGAGGAGGGCGGCACGATCGACCAGGAGACGCGGCTGTTCGATGCCAACAAGGGTACGACGCGGCCGATGCGCTCCAAGGAACACGCGCACGACTATCGCTATTTCCCCGATCCCGACCTGCTGCCGCTGATGCTCGATCCCGGATTCGTCGAGCGGCTGCGCTCCGGCCTTCCGGAGCTGCCTGATGCGCGGAAGTCGCGATACATGCAGGATTTCGGTCTTTCGCCCTACGATGCGGGTGTGCTGGTTGCCGAAAAGGAAACGGCGCTGTTCTACGAAACCGTGGCGAAGAATCGCGACGCGAAATTGACCGCGAACTGGGTCATCTCCGAATTGTTCGGAGCGCTGAACCGCACCGGCAGGACGATCGAGGAGTCGCCGGTCTCGGCGGAGAATCTCGGCGGGCTGATTGATCTGATCGCCGACAACACGATCTCGGGGCGCATTGCAAAGGACGTGTTCGCCGAGATGGTCGATACCGGAAAGCCGGCGGCGGCGATCGTCGAGGCAAAGGGGTTGCGTCAGGTCACGGATACCGGCGCCATCGACGCCGTGATCGACCAGGTGATGGCAGCCAACGAAGACAAGGTTGCCGAGTATCGCTCGGGCAAGGACAAGCTGTTCGGCTTCTTCGTCGGCCAGGTGATGAAATCGAGTGGCGGCAAGGCCAATCCCGCGGTCGTCAACGAGCGGCTCAAGGCGAAGCTCGCCGGCTAACCTCGCCGGTTAACCTCGAACGCTGATCTCGCGCGCGGTGTTGCGCGGTTATCGGCTCGTCGGACGATGCTGTTCCGGCGTATGCGCGAGCTCGAGCTTGATGCCGTCCGGATCCTCGAAAAACACCGCGTAGTAACCGGCGCTGTATTGCAGGAACGGTTGCGGCGCCTCGAGGATCGTCGCGCCGTTCTTGACGAGAAGCAGATGAAAAGCGTCGACCTCAGCGGGATTATCCGCGCTCCAGGCGAGGTGATGCAGGCCGCGCGCATAGCGGTCATGCGGCGTGTCTTGGCGCATGGATCGCAGGATGAACCAGCCGGCCGGCCCCAACCATTCGACATAGTCGGGCCCGCGCTCAGACTCGTGGTACCCGAGAAACTGCATAAGTGGGTCGTAGAAGGTGATAGACCGGTCGAGATCGCCGACCGTCAGCGAGATATGGTTAATGTCGCCCAAAGTCATATATTGCTCACAAGCCGCGTTGCGGTACGGACAGTTACGAAGAGGAAACCGGAATGATCGACCTCTATACCTGGCCCACGCCCAACGGCCACAAGATCCACATCATGCTCGAAGAAATCGGTATGCCGTACAAGGTCATTCCGATCGATATCGGCGCCGGCGATCAGTTCAAGCCGGATTTTCTTGCAATCAGCCCGAACAACAAGATGCCGGCATTGGTCGATCCCGATGGGCCGGATGGCAAGCCGATCGCTGTATTCGAATCCGGTGCGATCCTGATCTATCTCGCGGAGAAAAGTGGCATGCTGATGCCGGCTTCCCCGCGCGAGCGCTATGACGTGCTGCAA
Organism: Dongiaceae bacterium; assembly: GCA_040902665.1. Lineage (GTDB taxonomy): Bacteria > Pseudomonadota > Alphaproteobacteria > Dongiales > Dongiaceae > JAWXBK01. The sequence continues at coordinate 822 of JBBDWX010000297.1, read as the reverse complement.
TGGCTGATGTTCCAGATGGGCGGCATCGGACCGATGCTCGGCCAGGCGCATCATTTCCATATCTATGCGCCGGAAAAAATTCCCTATGCGATCGAACGTTACAGCAACGAGGCGAAGCGCCTCTATGGCGTGCTCGACCGTCAGCTCGCCGATCGCGAGTTTGTTGCAAACGAGTACTCGGTCGCCGACATCGCCATCTGGCCGTGGCTACGTTCCTGGGAACGGCAGGGCGTCAACCTGCCGGACTACAAGAACGTGCAGCGCTGGTTCGACCGGATCGCGGTGCGGCCGGCGGTGCAACGCGGCATCAAGGTTCTGTCGGATCGCAGCCGCAGCGGACCGGTCGACGACAAGACGCGCGAGATGCTGTTCGGCAAGACGCAGTACCAGCGGCGCTAGAATCCGGGTTCTATCGCCAATCGACGCCGAACGGACGTTCCGCGATTCCGGCAACGCCGGGCTCGACGGCGAAAAGGGCGCCGGATAAGGGCGTGGCTGCAAGCGCGGCTGCGTCCATGCCGCTGCGTGCGGTGGTGATGTAGAGTGTTTCCAGCGAGCCGCCGCCGAAGCAACAGCTCGTCACGAACGGAACGGGCAATGGAATCGTGCCGTCGATTTGGCCGTCCGGTGCGAAGCGCGTCACCCGGCCGCCGCCGTAATGCGCACACCAGACGAAACCTTCGGCATCGACCGTCAGGCCGTCGGGAAGGCCGGCATCCTCGCCGATGGTGGCGAACGGGCGGGCCGTGCCGAGCGCGCCGGTTTCTGGATCGAGATCGTAGGCAAGCAGGCGCCGGCCGGCCGTGTCGCTGAAATAGAGGA
>JBBDWX010000296.1:0-11205 GCA_040902665.1 Dongiaceae bacterium | reverse complement strand
GTCTCCTCTACGACGACGGCAAGTTCACACGGCTGACCTTGCCGAAGATCGAGCCGGACCCGCTGAAGTTCCGCGATCGCAAACGCTACACCGATCGCCTCAGGGACGCACAGTCGACGACCGGCGAGCAGGACGCGATCATCGTCGCCGACGGCACGATGGGCGGCATGCGTGTCGTCATCGCGCAGTTCAATTTCGATTTCATGGCCGGCTCCATGGGTCAGGCGGTCGGCGACGGGCTGATCGCGGCCGCGCGCCATGCCGTGGCCAACCGGGCACCGCTGATTGCCATTCCCGCCTCGGGTGGTGCTCGCATGCAGGAGGGCATTCTCTCGCTGATGCAGATGCCGCGCTCGATCATCGCCATCGACGAGGTCAAGGAAGCCGGACTGCCCTATATCGTGGTGCTGACCGACCCGACCACCGGCGGTGTCAGCGCGTCGTTCGCGATGCTCGGCGATATCGCGATCGCCGAACCCGGTGCCGTCATCGGCTTTGCCGGCGCGCGCGTCATCGAGGAGACGATCCGCGAAACATTGCCGAACGGTTTCCAGCGCGCCGAGTATCTGCGCGAACACGGCATGGTCGATATGGTGGTCCCGCGCGGCCAGCTGCGCGAGACGCTGATCCGGCTGATCCGGCTCATCACACGCCCCGGCCGGCCGGCTGGAAGAGAGGGGGTCGGCCGAGAGGGTGCCGGACGAGAGGGTGCCGGCCGCGATGGCACGATACCGCCGCCGCCCGATGCGATCTCCATCCCCGCCGGTCCGATCCGGACCGGAAACGACGGAAACACCGGCACCGCACGCTGACCGGATCCGTCGATCCGGACCGGCGCGGCAACGCCACCGCCCGACATCATGGCCCGCACCCCCGACGCCCCGGCCGCACCCGATGCCGATCTCGCCGGCAGCGATCGCGTTCTCGAGCGGCTCAACCGGCTGCATCCGAAGATCATCGATCTTGGCCTCGATCGCGTCGCCGACCTGCTCGATCGGGTCGGCCGGCCGCAGGACCGGCTGCCGCCGGTCGTGCATGTCGCCGGCACCAACGGCAAGGGTTCGGTCATCGCTTATCTGCGCGCGATGCTGGAGGCGGCCGGCTATCGGGTGCATGTCTATACCTCGCCGCATCTCGTGCGCTTTCACGAGCGCATCCGCCTCGCAGGCTCGCTCATCGACGAACAACGGCTGATCGATCTGCTTGAGCAATGCGAGCGCGCCAACGACCGGCGCAACATCACCTTCTTCGAGATCACGACGGTCGCGGCCTTCCTCGCCTTCGCCGAAACGCCGGCCGACATATTGCTGCTCGAAACCGGGCTCGGCGGCAGGCTCGACGCAACCAACATGGTCGACCGGCCGCTCGCGACCGTCATCACGCCGATCTCGATGGATCACATGAGCTATCTCGGCGACACGCTCGGGAAGATCGCCTTCGAGAAGGCCGGCATCATGAAAGCCGGTGTGCCGGCGATCGTCGGCGCGCAACCGCCGGAAGCTTCATCCGTGTTCGATGCGCGCGCGGCGAAACTCGGCGTTGCGCTGGTGCGACAGGGCCGCGAATGGACCTGTTCGGCCGAGCATCGCGCCGGGGCCGACGGCATGCGCTTCCGCGATGCCAATCGCGAACTGCATCTGCCGCACCCCGCTTTGGCGGGCGCTTTCCAGATCGACAATGCCGGCATGGCGATCGCGACCCTGCCCTGCCTCGGCGATATCGACGTGCGCGAGGATGCGATCCGCCGCGGTCTCGGCGAGGTTTCATGGCCGGCGCGGATGCAGCATCTGACCGCGGGCAGCCTGGTGTCGCGCCTGCCGCCCGGCTGGGAGCTGTGGGTCGATGGCGGGCATAACGAATCCGCCGGCGCTGCGATCGCCTCGCTGCTGCGCGACTGGGTCGACGCGGATCGGCGGGCCGGCGGCGAGGCAAAGATGGTGCATCTCGTTTTCGGCATGCTGAACACCAAACAGCCGGTCGACTATCTGCGGCACCTGATGCCGTACACCACGTCATTGCAGGCCGTTTCGATCGGCGGCGGCCATCAGAACCTGACGACCGCCGAGATGATTGCAGCGGCGAATGAGGCCGGCATCGCGGCGGTCGAGGCGGCCGACACGATCGAGGCGGCCGTCGCCCGCATTCTCGAAACCCGGTCGACCCCGGCGCGGATTCTCTGCTGCGGCTCGCTCTATTTCGCCGGCGAGGTTCTGGCGAAGAACGGGTAGAGGCGGTCTTATCGCCAATTCCTGCTCGACTCATTTTTCTTTCGTCATTGCCGGGCTAAACATCTAGCCCGGCGATGACGAAACAAGAATGTGGCAAGACACAAGACTCCCCTCATCCTGAGCCCGTCGAAGGATGAGGCGGCAGGATGGCGCAACCCTCATGGTTCGACAGGCTCACCATGAGGGCTCGGGCATGACCGTTCGGCACAGACACCCGATTGCCGCCCTCTCCGCGCCCCGCTAGTCTCGCGCGCTGACCACCGACAGAGAACGGAACGACATGGCCCCGCCCTTCGCTGCCTTCACCGAAGCCGAACATCGCGCACGGCTCGATGCCGTCCGCCCCAAGCTGCGCAACGCCGGCATCGATGTCGTGATCTCGGTCGCGCCGGAACATCATTTCTATTTTGGCGGTTACGACAGCTGGACCAGCGCGGTCAGCCCGCAGGCGATGATCTTCGCGACATCGGACGACAAGAACGGCGAGCCCACTTTGGTGCTGCGCAATACCGACCGGCCGCTGGCGCGCGAATCGAGCTGGATCGGCGATATCCGGATCTACAAGCTTCATGTCGACGACGTGGCCGCGCTCTATGCGCAGGTGGTGCAGGAAAAGGGCCTCGCCGGCAACGGGACGGTCGGCATCGAACTCGGCTGCAACATGCTTTCGCATCCGATGGCACAGGCGATCGAAAGGGCACTCGCGCCGGCAAAACTGGTCGACGCGAATGCGATCCTGGGTGCGCCGCGCGTCGTCAAGTCGCCAGCCGAGATGGCCTATATGCGCCGGGCCGCGGGCTATGCGAATGCCGGACTCGATGCCGCGCGCAAATTCACAAAACCCGGCGTCACCGAGATTGCACTGACCGCCGAGATCGAGGGCGCGATGCGTCGCGCCGGGTCGGATTACTGGGCGATCACCACCGAACTCGCTTCGGGCCCGCGCACGCCTGGCGGGCACGGTGCCGCGCGCGCTCGTAAAATCGGATCGGGCGATCTTGTCCATGCCGAGTTCGCCGGTGTCGATAATCGGTATCACGCCGTCGTGCTGCACAGCTTCGCGCTCGGCGATCCCGGCAAGCGCACGCGCGAGCTCTACGAGCTCTGTCGCGTTTCGCTCGAGGAAGGCGAACGTGCCTGCAAAATCGGCGCCCCCGTCGCCGCCGTCGAGGAGGCGTCGCTCAAACCGCTGCGCGCGGCCGGCCTCGAGGACAAGTTCCTGATGCGCTTCGGCTACGGCATCGGCATCGCCTATCCGCCGATCTGGCTCGAGGCGCTCGAAATCTGCCGCGAATCGAACCAGGTGATGCAAGCCAACACGACCTTCGTGCTCCATAGTTGCATCGAACTCGAGGACGAAGGCATCGGCATCATCCAGGGCGGCACCTATGCGCTCACGGAAGACGGGCTCGAACGTCTGACCGGCGGCGGCGCGGTGCCGCTGGAGATTCTCTGAGGGATCCGGCCAAGACGGATCTAGTGCCATGACGGATGTGGTGCCATGACAGACGTAGTGATTATCGGCGGCGGCATCGTGGGCACGAGCGCCGCCTGGTATCTCGTGAAGAAAGGCATCCGTCCGCTGCTGCTCGAAAAGGGCCGCGTTGCCGGCGAGCAATCGAGCCGCAACTGGGGCTTCGTACGCCAGCAGGGCCGCGATCCGTTCGAAGTACCGCTGATGATCGAGGGCAATCGGATGTGGCAAAACCTCGAGGCAGAGCTCGGCGCCGATCTCGGCTGGCGCATGGGCGGCAATCTCAAGATCGCCGACAATCCGAAGACGATGGCGAAGTACGAAGGCTGGCTCGATGTGGCGCGACAGTTCCAGTTGCGCACGCGCGCCGTCACGCCAAAAGAGATCGCCGGGATCGTGCCCGGCATCAGCGGCAGCTTCGTCGGCGGCATCTTCACCGAGAATGATGGCCAGGCCGACCCGGAGAAAGTCTCCGATGCCTTCGCGGCGGCGGCGCGCAAGGGCGGCGCCGAGATTGCAACCGGCGAAGCCGCCCTCAAGATCGAAACCGAAGGCGGGCGCATAGCGGGCGTGCAGACCGAAAAGCGTTTCGTCAAATGCGACAAGGTGATCGTCGCGGCCGGCGCCTGGTCGTCGCGTCTGTTGCGACAACTCGGCCTCGACCTGCCGCAACTATTGATCCGCGCCAGCGTGACGCTGATCGATCCGGTCCGGCCGATCACGGAATGCGGTGTCTGGTCGCCGCAGGTCGGGTTCCGTCAGCGCAGCAACGGTGCCGTCAATCTCGCCGACGGCAAGACCGATCATTTCCTGGTGCCCGACAGCCTGCGTCATATGAAAATTTTCTGGCCGGGCCTGCAGGCGAACCGCGGCGACGTTGCGCTCTCCTTCGGGCGGCCGTTCCTCGACGGGTTGATCGACAAGATTCGCGGCGAACCGGCATCGGCTTACGCGAGAACGCGCGTGCTCGATCCGGCGCCCAACGAGGGGCGCAACGCCAGCGCCATTGCGGCGTTCCAATCGCTCTTCCCCGATATCGGGCCCGTCAAAGTGCAGAAGAGCTGGGCCGGCATGATCGACATGACGCCGGACATGATCCCGGTCATCGATGCGCCGGGCACGCCCGCAGGCCTCGTCGTTGCGACGGGCATGAGCGGGCACGGGTTCGGCATGGGCCCGATCGCCGGCCGCATCGCCGCCGACCTCGCAACCGACGGGCGGACCTCGATGGACATTTCAGGTTTCCGCTTCGCCCGCTTCCGCGACGGTCCGCTCTACGGCATCCGCGCGGTTTAGGCGACGCAGCTAAGACGCTGTAAACGAACCACTTCACCGGGCGCCGCGCACTCCGTCGCCTCACACGCGTTGAGCCCGGCGCATCGGCACGGTGGAGTGCCGGATCCAGCTCCGGCGATAACGGATGAGTGCGCGGCACGAATTGGACGATCGCGCTCGCTTACGCCGCCCGTCTACGCCGCCGCTTATGCCCCTGGCACGCCCGAGGTGGTCGAATATTCGAAGTGATAGGCTTCGCCTGGATGGACCAGCGGGCGGATGGCATGTGCGGCCATCGCCGCTTCCGAGAAGCCGCAGAGAATGAGCTTCAGCTTCCCCGGGTAATGAACGATATCGCCGATCGCGAACACGCCCGGCAGATTGGTCGCGCAGGTCGCGGGATCGACGGCGATATGCCGGTTCTCGAGATCGAGACCCCATTCGGCGATCGGGCCGATATTCATCGCAAGGCCGAAGAACGGCAGCAGCACGTCGGCCTCGATCGCGCGTTCCTCGCCGTCGAGCGTCGCGACGACAACATGCGTCAGCGCACCGCCCGCACTGCCCTCGAGCCGGGCGAGCTGATAGGGAACCACGAGCTCGACGCGGCCCTCCTTCACGAGCTGATCGAGCCGCGCAACGCTCTCCGGTGCCGCGCGGAATTTCGGCCGCCGATGCACGACATAGACTTTCTCCGCAACCTCGGGCAGCGACAGCGCCCAGTCGACTGCGGAATCGCCGCCGCCGGCGATGACGACGCGCTTGCCGCGGAAATCCTCGCGCCGCTTCACGAGATAGAAGACGCTCCTGCCCTCGTAGCGCTCGAGATTGTCGAGCGGCGGGCGGTTCGGTCCGAACGCACCGACGCCGGCCGCGACGATGACCGCGCGCGCATCGATTTTCGTGCCGGCCGATGTCTCGATCAGCCATCGCTCGGCGCCCGGGGCTCCGTGCGGCACGAGCTTCTCGACGCGCTGGTCGAGATGGAACACCGGATTGAACGGTGCGATCTGTTCCTCGAGCTTTTCGATCAGCTGCAGCGCATCGATCCGCGGCCAGGCCGGAATGTCGTAGATCGGCTTTTCGGGATAGAGTGCGACGCACTGGCCGCCGACCTGTTCGAGCGCATCGATCACATGGCAGGTCATCTTCAGCATGCCGCATTCGAACACGGCGAAGAGGCCGACCGGCCCCGCGCCGATGATGGCCACATCCGTGACCTGCGTTACGTTTGCCATGTCTGCCTTCGACCCCTCGCGCCCGGTTCTACCGGCGATTCCAAAAACCCTTCGCCCGTAAGGATTTGCCGCCTTCGCGGCGCGCCAAAATGGCGGCTCGATTGGCCCGACGCAAGGGGCGGATGGCAGCAGCCCGCCATCCGCAGGCGGCACCGGTGCCGAGCGTGCTACAACCCGGCCCATGGCGAGGGTGCAAGAGAACGGTCCCGAAAATCCGCACGAAATCCGTCTCGAGATCGCGAACGAGGCGGCGCTGGCGCGGCTCGCTGCCAGGCTGGCGATGGCCGCACGGCCGGGCGATCTGATCTGTCTCGAGGGCGATCTCGGCGCCGGCAAGACCAGCTTTGCGCGCGCCTTCATCCACGCCCTTCAGGACGACCCCGAGGAGGTGCCGAGCCCGACCTTCACCCTCTTGCAGAGCTACGAAACCAGGGCGGGCCTGGTCCATCATTTCGACCTCTACCGGATCGCCGATGCGGCCGAGGCAGGTCCGCTCGGTTTCGAGGATGCGCTCGGAGAGGGTATTGTGCTGGTCGAGTGGCCGGAGCGGCTCGGCCCGCTTCTGCTCCGCGAGCGGTTGTCGCTTCGTCTAGAATTCGGCCCCACCCCCGATTCGCGCCGCGCGATCCTGCGCGGTTTCGGCGAGCGGGCGGAACGATTGAGGAATATCGCCGTCGATGGCTGAGGCTGCGCGCGAACGCGCCATTGTCGAATTTTTGGCCAAAGCCGGCTGGAGCGATGCCGTGCGCCGGCCGCTCGCCGGCGATGCCTCGTTCCGCCGCTACGAACGGCTGGAACTCGCCAGCAACGGCGAAAGCGCGCAGGCCGTGCTGATGGATGCGCCGCCTCCGCAGGAAGACGTCAGGCCGTTCATCGCGGTTGCCGATCTCATCCGCAGGGCCGGCCTGAGCGCGCCCGAAATTTTTGCAGCCGACCCGAAGGCGGGGCTGCTGCTGATCGAGGATTTCGGCGACGACACCTATACAAGGCTGCTCGCGCGCGGTGCCGACGAGCGGCCGCTCTACGATCTCGCGGTCGATGTGCTGATCGAGCTGCATCGCAACCTCTCGCAGGAGCAGATCGCCGGCTTGCCGGCCTTCGACGATGCGCGCTGCGTCGAAGAAGCGATGCGACTCATCGAATGGCTGTGGCCGACCGTGCACGGCACGGCGCCGACCGCCACGATCCGCCGCTCGTTCGAATCCGCATGGCGTCAGGTACTACCCGCGGCGCGGCGCATTCCCGACGGGCTGATGCATTACGATTATCACGTCGACAATCTGATGCTGCTCCCCGGCCCGCGCGGCCCCGCCCAGGTCGGCCTGCTCGATTTCCAGGACGCCATGCGCGCGCCGGTCTCGTTCGATCTCGCCTCGCTGCTGCAGGACGTGCGGCGCGACGTCAGCCAGGATCTCGCGGCACATTGCATCGCGCGCTATCTCGCGGCATTTCCCGATCTCGATCGCGACGCATTCGCGGCCAGCTATGCGGTGCTGGGTGCGCAGCGCAACACGCGCATTCTCGGCACGTTCGTGCGGCTCTGGGTGCGCGACGGCAAGCCGGGCTATCTCAACTGGCTGCCGCGGACCTGGGCGATGGTAAGCCGCAATCTCGATCATCCGGCGTTGGGACCGGTGCGTTCCTGGTTCGATCGTCATCTGCCGCCGAATCTGCGTACCATTCCGGGGTCGCTGCGCGCGATTGCCGAGCAGGCGGACGCGCACCGGGACGCGGCGCAAGGTTCAGCGCCATCGAACAGAAAGCAGAAGGACGAAGTCGAGATCGCATGACGGCCAATCTTCGTACCGCCATGGTGCTGGCAGCCGGACACGGGACACGGCTCCGGCCGCTGACCGACCGGATGCCGAAACCGATGATGCCGGTCAACGGCAAACCGCTGATCGATCACACGCTCGACCGGCTCGCCGCGTTTGGCATCGAACACGCGGTGGTCAACACGCACCATCTTGCCGAGCAGGTCGAACGGCATCTCGCCGGGCGCAGGGCGCCGCAGATCGCAATCTCGCGCGAAGAAACCATTCTCGACACCGGCGGCGGCATCGCGAACGCGCTGCCACAGCTGGGCGACGATGCATTCCTTGCGGTCAATGCCAAGATCGTCTGGCTCGACGGCCGCATTCCGGCACTGCAACGTCTTGCCGCCTGCTGGGACGACAGCCGCATGGACGGGCTCCTGCTGGTGCATCCCACGGTCATGGCGCGCGCCTATGACGGGCCGGGCGATTTCTTTCTCGATCCCGAAGGGCATGTGCGCCGACGGCGGCATTGGGAAGTGGCGCCGTTCGTCTATACCGGCATCCAGATTCTGCATCCGCGCTTGTTCGCCGATGCGCCCGACACGGGTTCGCGGCGCGCGTTCTCGATGAACGAGCTCTACGACCGCGCGATCGAGGCGGGCCGGCTGTTCGGCCTCCGGCACGACGGCGAATGGTTCCAGGTCAGTACGGCAGCCCATGTCGAAATTATCGAAGCGGCGCTGGCCGCACTCGGCTTCGCCGCGGCCTGAGCGAAGCCATGACACGGCGGTTCGCATGAGCCCGGTGGGCGCACGAAGACGGAGCGCACGAAGACGGCGCGCAGGAAAGCGGCGCGTATGAAAGCGGCGCGCATGAAGGCGGCGCGCGGGACGACGAAGCGCGGAGCGCCGATCTTCACCATTCCGGCCGGCGTGAGCTTCGTGGATGCACTGGCGGCTGGCCTCATCGAGGAAACCGCCGGCGATCCCGTCGCGCTCGCCCGCTATCGCATCCTGCTGCCGACGCGTCGCGGCTGTCGCAGCCTGCGCGAGGCGTTTCTGCGCGCAAGCGAAGGGCGTCCGATGCTGCTGCCGCGCCTTGTGCCGCTCGGCGATATCGACGAGGAAGAACTCACTGTCGGCGGCGGGCTCGATGCCGGGGCCGCGTCGGCGGGCCTCGAGCTGGCGATCGCGCCACTGCGCCGCCAGGCGCTGTTGACGCGGCTCGTCGTCGCCTATTACCGCCGCCTCGGCGGTGCGGCACCGACGCTCGACCAGGCGGCGCTGCTGGCGGCCTCGCTCGCATCGCTGCTCGACCAGGTGCAGACCGAGCGGCTCGGCTTCGAGAAGCTCGGCGAACTGGTGCGCGAAAAGGATTTCGCCGAGCACTGGGACAAGATCCTGCGTTTCCTCGCGATCGTCACCGAAAGCTGGCCCGCCGTTCTCGCCGACCAGCGCGCCCTCGACCCGGCCGAGCGGCGCAATCGGCTGATCGATGCGCAGCGCGCGTTATGGCAGCGCGATCCGCCGCGAGAACCGGTGATCGTCGCCGGCTCGACCGGTTCGATCCCGGCGACCGCCGATCTTATCGCCGCGGTTATCCAACTGCCCGCCGGGCGCATCGTGCTGCCCGGCCTCGATCGCGATGCCGACGACGAAACCTGGCAGGCGATCGGCACCGATCCGACCCATCCGCAGCACGGGCTTGCCCTGCTGCTCAAGCGGCTCGATGTCGTGCCGCGCGATGTCGCGCTCTGGCCGGCCATGGCCCCATCGCTCGTGACGGCAGACGAGCGCCAGGATGCACGGATCGGCGAAACCCGCGCGCGCATCGTCGCCGAAGCGATGCGTCCCGCCGCGACGGCCGAGCGCTGGCAGGAGGCGACGGCGCATTTCGACAAGGCGAAGATCGACGTCGAACGGATGAAGGGCGCACTCAGGGACGTGAAGCGGATCGACGCGCCGACACCCGCGGAAGAAGCCGGTGCGATCGCGCTCGCGATGCGTGCGGTGCTCGAGACGCCGGGCAAGCGCGCGGCGCTGGTCACGGCCGACCGCGATCTCGCGCGCCGCGTCGCTGCCGCGCTGAAGCGCTGGGATATCGATATCGACGATTCGGCCGGCGTCGAACTCGGCACGACCCCGCCGGGCGTGCTCCTGCGCCTGCTGGCCGAGGCGGTCGCGTCGTCGCTCGCACCGGTACCGCTGCTGGCGCTGCTGAAGCATCCGCTCGCCTCGGGCGGCATGGACGTGGCGCGTTTTCGCGAAACGGTGCGCGATCTCGAACGCGCAGCTTTGCGCGGTCCGCGACCGGCACCGGGCCTGGCCGGTCTGCGCGCAGCGCTGGCGCCGAAGGATGCCGGCCTGCTGCCGTTCGTCGACCGGCTTGCCGCGCTTTTCGCACCGCTGCTTGCGCTCGCCGACCGGCCCGATCTCACGCTCGGCGATCTGATCGCCGCGCATCTCGAATGCGCCGAGGCGCTCGCGGCGAGCGACGATGCGAGCGGTGCCGAACGGCTCTGGGCCGGCGATGCCGGCGAGGCGGCCGCTCTGTTCGTCGACGAATTGCGCGAGGCTTCCGCCCCCTTTCCGGAACTCGCACTCGGCGATTACGCGGCGGTGCTGTCGGCGCTGATGCGCGGCCATGTCGTGCGGCCGGCCTGGGGACGCCATCCCCGGCTCGCGATCTGGGGTCCGCTCGAGGCACGCCTGCAGCATGTCGACCGGATGATCCTCGGCGGCCTCAACGAGGGGAGCTGGCCGCCCGATCTGCCGGCCGATCCCTGGTTCAGCCGCGACATGCGCAACAAATTCGGTCTCGCACCGCCGGAACGGCGCATCGGCCTTTCCGCGCACGATTTCGCACAGGCGATGGCGGCGCCTGAAGTGATCCTGACGCGCTCGCTGCGGGTCGGCGGCACGCCGACCGTACCGGCGCGCTGGCTGCTGCGGCTCGATGCGCTGCTCGGCGCCTGCAGCATCGACACAGAGACAATCCGCGACAAGGCGACACTCGATCATGTCGCGCTGCTCGACCGACCCGATGCGATCCTCCCCTGCAAGCCGCCCGAGCCGCGGCCGCCGGTCGAATCGCGTCCGACCAGGCTTTCCGTGACCGACATCGGTATCTGGATGAGCGATCCCTATGCGCTCTATGCGCGGCGTGTTCTCCGGCTCAGGGAAATGGACCCGATCGACGCCGAGCCCGGTGCGGCCGATCGCGGCAATTTCATT
>JBBDWX010000295.1:0-1667 GCA_040902665.1 Dongiaceae bacterium | reverse complement strand
TGCCGAGCGAACCGGCATCGCGCACGACATCGGCGATCACCGCCGCGCCGTCAGGGCGAATATCGGCCCGGTCCCAATCGAAATAGACGATGTAGATATCCGGCACCATTGCCATCGGCTCTTCAACCATCTCGACCGGGGCAAGTGCTGCCTCGAGTTCTTCCAGCGCCGCCCAGAAATCGTCGCGGCATGCGGCGATATGATCGGCCTGGTGATTTTCTTCCTGCTGCTCAACCCAGCAGTCGAAGCGGCCCTGCGCGCGTGCTGCGAGCTCGGGGAACGATTCGCGACCGCCACCGTCGAGCGCAATCATCAGGCGATTGCGGCCATCGGCCATTTCCTGAAGACTGCCACCACCGACCCACTCGTCGGTCAGTGTGTAGTCGCGCCAGAACGATTCGTCCGGCGGTAACATCCAGTTACTCATCTCTTCCGGCAGCACGACTTCACCGCCGGCCGCGCGCAGACCCTTCTCGGCGAAGTAATCGGCATCCGGCCAGTCGTACATTTCGTCGGCTTCGAAGGCGACGATGCTGCGGTATTCTTCCGTCAGGGCCTGTGTGAACGGTGTGCCCGTCGCCTGAACATCCCGCATCTGCTGGATGTCGGTCGCGCAACCGGCCAGAAGCCCCAGCGCCATGACGGCGCCGATAATCTTAAATTTTAGCATTACAGTTTCTCCCCACCTCGGCACAGCCGTGCCGCTTCCATTTTTGAGGTTTTCGGTCCCGATGGCCGTCCCGGACGCTAACACATGCGCCGGGTCGGCAGAAGCATATCCCTTGAGTTTCCGAGACAATCATAGGAACCCGGCATTCCGCCTGTAAGTCATATGGGGATGAAACCGGCGCTCCTGTGACTTTTTCATCAATCTGTGGCAATATTGCCACAAGACCTTGTGGAGAACGGGGTCATTCCAAGGTCGGGCAAAATTCAAGCCAGCATCAGGATCGAGCCGCCGGCGGCCGCGGCGTCGCTGGCGTCATGGGTCACGAGGAGCGCCGGCAATGCGCGTCTCGATGCTTCCGCAAACACCCATTGTCGAAATCGCGCTCTCAGATCGGCATCGAGTTTGTTGAACGGTTCGTCGAGCAGCAATGCCATCGGTTCCGACATCAGGGTACGCAGCAACGCAACGCGCGCGCGCTGACCGCCGGACAGCGACTCAGGTCTGCGAGTCGCAAACCCGGTCAGATCCGCCGCGGCGAGCGCTGCCGCGACGCGCTGGCGTCGCTCCGCGCGCGTCAAATCGCGTGGCAGGCCGAACGAAAGATTCTCGCCGACATCGAGATGTGGAAACAGGAGATCGTCCTGGAAAAGGATGCCGATTCGTCGCCGCTCCGGCGCGAGCGTCGTGATCTCCTGGCCGTCGACGAGGACGCGCCCGAAACCGTCGAGCGCCGGATCGAGCGTGCCGCAGATGTAAGCGAGCAAACTCGACTTGCCCGAGCCGCTCGGTCCCATGACGGTCGCAATCGTGCCCGGCGGCACCACGAGATCGATCGGCTGAACCAGCATCCGCCGGCCGATTCGCAGGCCGACTCCCTCGAGCTGCAGGGCGCCGCCGGCCCTCATGCGGCGCCCCGGAAGCTGCCGCTCAGCCGCCGCGGCAAGGTCAGCGCGAGCGCGAACACCAACAGCGGCAGCAGCGACTGCAGGGCCACATA
>JBBDWX010000294.1:0-11309 GCA_040902665.1 Dongiaceae bacterium | reverse complement strand
AAGCCGGCACCGCCGCGACGCATGGGGCACCGCTCGGGGCCGACGAAATCAGGGGCGCGCGCGAACAGCTCGGCTGGGATGCGCCGCCGTTCGAAATCCCGGCACCGATCCGCGACGCCTGGCGCGAAGCCGGCACCCGCAACCGGACACAGCGCGAGGAATGGCAGACGCGTCACGCCGCGCACAAATCGCGCAACGAGTTCGATCGCCGCATCGCGGGTACGATTCCGGGTGCGTTGTCCAAGGCCATCCTCGACGCCAAGCGCAAGGCGAGCGCCGAGGCGCCGAAGATCGCAACGCGGCAATCCTCGCAGAACGTGCTCGAGGCGATCGTGCCGGTCATGCCGGAACTGGTCGGCGGTTCGGCCGACCTGACCGGCTCGAACAACACCAAGACCAAACCGATGAAGCCGGTCACCGCTGACGACTTTGCCGGCCGTTACATCTATTACGGCGTGCGCGAGCATGGCATGGCTGCCGCGATGAACGGCATCGCGCTGCATCGCGGTTTTGCGCCCTATGGCGGGACGTTCCTCGTCTTCACCGATTATTGCCGGCCCTCGCTCAGGCTTTCCGCGCTGATGGGCCTGCGCGTCGTTTATGTGATGACCCACGATTCGATCGGCCTCGGCGAAGACGGCCCGACGCATCAGCCGGTCGAGCATCTGGCGGCGCTGCGCGCGATCCCCAACCTGCATGTGTTCCGCCCGGCCGACACGATCGAGACGGCGGAATGCTGGCAGCTCGCTCTGGAAAGCGCCGGCACGCCATCGGTCATCGCACTCAGCCGCCAGGGCGTGCCCACATTGCGCACGACCCATAGCGACGACAATCTTTCGGCGCGCGGCGGCTATGTACTGCTCGACGCCTCGGGCGCGCGGCAGGCGACGATCCTCGCCACCGGGACCGAAGTCGAAATCGCGGTCGCGGCCCGCGCGAAACTGGAGGCGGACGGCATTCCGACCGCCGTCGTCTCGATGCCCTGCTGGTCGCTGTTCGATGCGCAGCCGCAGGCTTATCGCGATTCCGTTCTCGGCGGGCCGGTGCGCGTTTCGATCGAAGCCGCCGGCATTTTCGGCTGGGAGCGCTATGTCGGTCCCAAAGGCACGTCGGTCGGCATGACCGGGTTCGGCGCCTCGGCACCCGCACCCGACCTTTATCGCCATTTCGGCATCACGGCGGATGCCCTGGTGGAACAGATCAGAATGCGACTCTGACGCGCGGCCCGATGGCCGCCGCGTGACGAGCGTTTGCAGACAGTAACGGAGGCAGCGATGGCAGTGCGCGTGGCGATCAACGGATTCGGCCGCATCGGGCGGCTGGTGTTGCGGGGCATCCACGAAAGCGGCCGCAAGGACATCGAGGTCGTTGCGATCAACGATCTCGGCCCGGTCGAAACCAACGCGCATCTGTTGCGGCACGATTCCGTGCACGGTCACTTCGCCGGCAAGGTGAAGACGAAGAAGGACGCGATCGACGCCGGCCGGGGCTGGATGACGGTGACGGCCGAGCGCGATCCGGCGAAGCTGCCGTGGAAAAAGCTGGGCGTCCAGATCGCGCTCGAATGCACCGGGTTCTTTACCGCGCGCGAGGGCGCCTCGAAACATCTCGAGGCCGGCGCCAAGCGCGTGCTGATTTCGGCACCGGCGACCGGGGCCGATCTCACCGTCGTCTATGGCGTCAATCACAAGAGCCTGAAGAAGAGCCATACCATCGTCTCAAACGCATCCTGCACGACCAACTGTCTGGCACCCGTTGCGTTCGTGCTCGATCAGGCGATCGGTATCGAACATGGCTTCATGACCACGATCCACAGCTACACCGGCGATCAGCCGGTGCTGGATACGCTGCACAAGGATCTCCATCGCGCCCGCGCGGCAGCGCTGTCGATGATCCCGACCTCGACCGGTGCTGCGAAGGCGGTCGGTCTCGTGCTGCCGCAGCTTGCCGGCAAGCTCGACGGCACCTCGATCCGCGTGCCGACGCCGAATGTCTCGGTTGTCGACTTCAAGTTCCGCTCGAAAAAGGCGACATCGGTCGAGGCAGTGAACGAAGCGATAAAGAAAGCCGCCGCCGGCCCGCTGAAGGGCATCCTTGCCGTCAACGACGAGCCGCTGGTTTCGATCGACTTCAACCACAACCCGGCGAGCTCGATCTTCGATCTGGGACAGACGCAGGTCATCGAAGGCCGCTTCGTGCGCGTGCTGTCCTGGTACGACAATGAATGGGGTTTCTCGAACCGCATGGCCGACACGGCCGTCGCGCTCGGCAAGCTCTAGCGCAATCCACGCAGCCGACGCGTCTCGGCTAGAATGGCCGGCATGGACCGGCCCGTCATTCTCATACGCGACCGGCGCGAGGCAGAAATCGCACTCCGCGCCGCGGCCGCGGCGAAACGCCCGGTCGCCTTGCTCAGCGTCCCCGACGCCGCCCTCAATGCCGGCATCGGCTGGTTCGATGCGGTGATGCGCCAGGCCCGCGCCGCCGCGCCCGGGGCCGATGCGATCGGCCTGATCGATTGCGCGGACCGGCCCGATCTGGCCCAGGCCGCCTTCCATCAGGGGATCGAGGGCGTGGTCTTTCGCGGGCGCAAGCCGGTCTTCGACAAGCTCGCCGATATAGCGGCTCAATCCGGCCGGCTGCTGCTGCGTCGCCGGCCCCCTGCTTTGGCCCTGCCCGAGCGGTTCGCGGGCCCCTCCGCCGGAGCAAAGGAGCGCGCGGAAATCGACGACGCGGCTGCATTGGCCTGGCTGCGGGGCCAGTTGAAATGACCCCTACCCTCCGCTATTCACCCCGCATTGGCCGCATTGCCGGTCTATTGTTGGCCATTCGGCCTTCCGGGGGATCGTGATGAAGACCACGCCGCGCGTCCGCAAGATTCTGTCCCACTACGAAAGCGATTGCCCCGGCACCAAGGCGAACCTCGCCCGCATCCTGATGCAGGGCAAGCTCGGCGGGTCCGGTCGGCTGGTGATCCTGCCGGTCGATCAAGGCTTCGAGCACGGACCCGCACGCAGCTTCGCGCCCAATCCGGCCGCCTACGATCCGCATTATCACTATCAGCTCGCGATCGATGCGGGCTTGTCCGCTTTTGCAGCCCCGCTCGGCATGATCGAAGCCGGCGCCGATACGTTCGCCGGGCAGATCCCGACCATCCTCAAGGTCAACAGCGCCAACAGCCTCGCCCAGGAAAAGAACCAGGGCGTCACCGGCTCGGTCGGCGATGCGCTGCGGCTCGGCTGTGCTGCGATCGGTTTCACCATCTATCCCGGCTCCGAATTCGCCTTCGAGATGATGGAAGAAATCCGCGAGATGGCCGAGGAGGCGAAGTCTGTCGGGCTCGCCGTCGTCATCTGGTCCTACCCGCGCGGCGGCGCGCTCTCGAAGGACGGTGAAACTGCGATGGACGTGTGTGCCTATGCAGCCCACATGGCGGCACTTCTCGGCGCGCATATCATCAAGGTCAAACCGCCGACCGCGCATCTCGAACAGGACGAAGCGAAAAAGGTCTACGAAAAACAGAAGATCGACATCTCGTCGCTGGCGAAGCGCGTCGAGCATGTCGTGCAGGCCTGCTTCAACGGCCGGCGCATCGTCGTCTTCTCCGGCGGCGCGTCGAAAGACATCAAGGGAATTCTCGACGAGGTGCGCGGCATTCGCGATGGCGGCGGCACCGGCTCGATCATCGGCCGCAACACGTTCCAGCGCCCGCGCGAGGAAGCGCTCGCGATGCTGTCGCAGATCGTCGATATATATCGCGGCAAGGAATAGGCCCGGCGTTCGTTCCAACCGGGCTTTGGGGGAGGCGGCGTTGGATCTTAAGGAAGCCCGGAGCTTCATCGAAAAGAACGGCATCACGACCGTCATCGCGGGCGGGCCCGATCAGGTCGGCACGCTGCGCGGCAAGCGTTACACGGCCGACTATTTCCTCGCGACCGCCGCCAAGGGCTTCCGCATGCCCTGGACCATTCTCAATACCGGCCCGATGGACGAATCCGCGCCCGGCCAGTTCGAAGGCGGCCTGCCCGACGTGAAGGGCAAACCCGATCTCACGACGCTGCGCCTCGCGCCCTGGGAACCCGACACCGCGATGGTGTTGTTCGACTGGGTATGGCCCGACGACAGTCTTTGCCCGTTCTGCCCGCGCTCGGAACTGAAACGCCAGCTCGCACAGCTCAGCGGGCTCGGCTACGACGCGCGGTTCGCGCTCGAACTCGAGTTCCATATTTTACCGACACCGATCGAAAAAATCCGGCTCGGTCACTGGTCGACCGTCGAAACCGTGTCGAAGGACGTTCACTGCTACTCGGTCTATGAAGGCCATTTCTACGAACCGCTCTATCGCCAGATCCGGCAATGGTTTGCCGATACGGTAGAAGGCGGCGGTTCGGAATGGGGCCAGGGCCAGTTCGAGATCACGCTCAAGGCGAGCGATCCGCTGGCAATGGCCGATCACGTCATCGCGTTCAAGACGGCGGTGAAGCAGGCCGCGGCCGGGCTCGGCATGTCGGCGACCTTCATGGCGAAGATCCACGAGAACATGTCCGGCTGCTCCGGCCATATCCATCAGAGCCTGGTCGAACGCGGCACCGGCAAGCCGGTCTTTCACGATCCGAAGCAGCCGCACAACATGGCACCGGTGATGCAACATTACGTTGCAGGGTTACTCGACGCGCTGATCCCGAGCACGCTGCTGTTCGCGCCCTATGCGAATTCCTACAAGCGCATGAAATCGGAAACGCTGGCCGGCACGACGGCATCCTGGGGCATCGACAATCGCACCGTGGGCCTGCGCGTCATCAACACCGATCCCGGCGCGTGTCGTGTCGAACATCGAATCGGCGGGGCCGATCTCAATCCCTATGTCGCCTTCTCGGCCTGCCTTGGTGCCGGCATGCGCGGCATCGCGAAGAAGCTGACCTTGCCGCCGCCCGCGACCGGCAACGCCTACCGGGCCGAAGTCGAGACCGTGCCGGGCAATCTCTGGACCGCGCTCGCTTTGTGCGATGCCAGCCCGATCACCCGCGAGATCCTGTCGCCGGAATTCGTCGACAATCTGATGGTGGTCGAACGGCTCGAGTTGGTGGCGCTGGAATCGTTCGTCACCGATATCGACCGGCGGCGCAATTTCGAGATGGCCTGAAGGCGCGGAAGCCCGCCTGACCCGCCCGGAACGGCGTTCTCCTCAGGGTCCGCCGCTCCCGTTTACTCCCTCGGGTCGGAATGATAGGTTCCGCCGCCTTTCGGCGCCCCGACACCCCATCCAGACGGACTTTTCGACCCATGAAGATCAACGGCAATGCCATTCGTCCCGGCAATATCATCGAGCATGAAGGCCGGCTCTGGCGCGCGGTCAGGATCCAGCACACCCAGCCTGGCAAGGGCGGCGCCTATCTTCAGGTCGAACTCAAGGAAGTGCGCGACGGCACCAAGCTGAACGAGCGTTTCCGTTCGAGCGAAACGGTCGAGCGCGTGCGGCTGGATTCGAAGGAGTATCAGTATCTGTTCAAGGACGGCGATCAATACACCTTCATGGACAACCAGACCTTCGATCAGATCACGCTGCCGGAGGACATGATCGGCGAGCCTGCCGCGTTCCTTCAGGACGGCATGATGGTGACGATCGAGAGCTACGAAGACAGCCCGATCAGCGTGTCGCTGCCCGACAGCGTGATCATGCAGATCGTCGAGGCGGATGCGGTCGTGAAGGGTCAGACGGCATCGTCTTCGTACAAGCCCGCGATCCTCGAAAACGGCGTGCGCGTTCTGGTGCCGCCGCATATCGAAAGCGGCACACGGATCGTCGTGAACACGGCCGACGCCAGTTACGTCGAACGGGCCAAGGACTAGATTCAGGCGCCGCCCGCTCGTCGGGATGGCCCTGAACTGAACCGATGGCCATCCGCTCGCCCCTCATCAATGTCATGACACGCGCCGCGGACAAGGCCGCGCGCGGGCTCAAACGCGATTTCGGCGAGGTCGAGCAGCTCCAGGTTTCGGTCAAGGGACCGGCCGACTATGTCTCGCAGGCCGATCTGCGCGCCGAACGGACATTGCGCGACGAGTTGCTGCGTGCGCGTCCGCGTTTCGGGCTGCTGATGGAAGAGAGCGGCTGGATCCCGGGCGACGATACCGAACATCGCTGGATCGTCGATCCGCTCGACGGCACCACGAATTTCCTGCACGGCATTCCGCATTTCGCGATTTCGATCGGTCTCGAACGCGCCGGCGAGGTCATCGCCGGCGTCATCCTCGATCCGATCAAGGACGAGATGTTCTGGGCCGAAAAGGGTCAGGGCGCCTGGCAGAACGATCGGCGGATGCGGGTTTCAGGGCGCAAGCGGATCGACCAGGCGCTGGTCGCAACCGGCAACCCTATTGCCGAATACGGCGATCATCCGAAATTTCTGGGCGAGCTCGGCCGCATCATGCCGGCCGTATCGGGCGTGCGCCGCTTCGGCGCCGCGGCGCTCGATCTCGCCTATGTGGCGGCCGGTCGATATGACGGGTTCTGGGAGCGCGATTTGAGCCCATGGGACATGGCGGCCGGGGTCATTCTGGTCCGCGAGGCGGGCGGCTTCGTTTCCGAGATCGAGGGCGGCGCCTTACGCATGGAGAGCCCGAGTATCCTTGCGACCAATCCTGCGCTGGCGGCGCCGATCCGCGAACTTCTCACACGCGCGTGACATGGCCGGGGTGCGGTTGTTCACCCCGCCCCCCTCCGATATAGTACCTTGGAATCAAGGGTTTCTTGCAGGGCGGTGCGATGCGAGCGAAAGGCATGACGCGGCACGGATGCAGCCGTGAGCGGCGGACGACCGAACCGGGCCCGACCCCTTTTGGGGTGCTGGCGCTTGCACTCTTTGGCGTCGCCCTGGGGTCTGTGTCTCCGGCCGCCGCACAGGACGTCTTTGTCGATCAGTCGGTGCTCGACAGCCTTGGTTCGGGTCCGGCCGTACCGGGCGCACTGCCGGCGGGCGAGTATCCATCTGTGACGATTTACGGTTACCCCTACGAGCAGGGGGGTGTTGGCAATTCGGGCGTCACCTATGGCAGCGTTTACAATCCTTACGGCAATCAGCCGGCACGCCTGCTGCGCTATCCGCCCGAATCCTATCCCGAATCGACCTTGCTGATCAGCGTCGTCAACGGTGTGACCACCACCACCGCCTACACGCCCGCAGCACCGGCTGCGGTTTCCGTACCGATCCCGGCGGCGACCGCGCCGAGCGCTACATCCATGGCCGATCTCGATCTGCCCGAAATTCCGCCGCCGGCACCGACGTCGAGCAGCACACCGACATCGTCGAGCACGACAACGAACCTGCCCGAAATTCCACCGCCGGCACCGGCCGTTCCTGAAGCGCCGGCGGTTCCCAGCGCCGACCAGATGGCTGCCGACGAAGCGGAACTGGCTGCCGACGCAGCGGCTGCGGAGGCGGAAGCGCAGGCCGCAGCCGCCGAAGCGGAATCCGCTGCCGCCAGCGCAAGCCAGGCCGAGGCGGAAGCGGCCGCCATCGAAGCTGCGCAAGCGGAAGTCGAAGCAGAGGCCGCCGCCGCAGAACTGGCAGCCATGCAAGAAGCCGGAGCCCTCGAAACGGCTGAAGCGGAAGCCGCCGCCATCGCCGCCGCGGAAGCGGCCGAGGTCGAGGCGGCTGCAATTGCGGCGGCCGAAGCCGAAGAAGAAATGGCAGCCGAAGAAGAAATGGCGGCCGAGGAAGAAGTCGCAATCGAGGAAGATACTGAAGAGGCGGAAACCGACGAAGCCGAGACGCAGGAAGCGGCTCTGACACCGCTTGCCATGCCGGAGGGCCAGGTCCGCGTCCTGTTCGGCTTCGAATCTGCCGACCTGCCCGCCGAGGCCGAAGGACCGCTACGCGAACTCGCCGCCCGCATGACCGGGGATGAAACGCTGCGCCTCGAACTGCTGGCCTATGCGGCCGGCGACGAGGATTCCGCGAGCCGCGCACGCCGCATGTCGCTGTCGCGGGCGCTGGCCGTGCGTGCTTTCCTGATCAACGAAGGCGTGCGCAGCACGCGCATGGACGTTCGCGCCCTCGGCAACAATGTCGAGGACGAACCGGCCGATCGCGTCGACATCCTGCCCAAGACGCAATGACGCGGCGTTCCGCGTGACAGCGCCGATGCCATCCCTGCCATTCCGCTCGCCGCCGCGATGACGCGCCCGGGTCGATATCTCGCCTGGATGGCCGCGGGCGTCGCTGCTGTGCTGGTGCTCGCGATCGTGCTGCACGAGCGCATCATCGAAGCATTCTCGTACAATCCCGGACTCAATGGCGGCATCTTCGTGGTGCTGCTGATCGGCATCTGTTTTACGTTCTGGCAGGTGATCCGGCTCTATCGCGAGATCGCATGGCTGGACAAGTTCCGCAGCGGTGCGCCCGACATCGCCGGACAGGAGCCGCGACTATTGGCACCGATGGCCGCCATGCTGGGCGAGCGCCGCGGACGCTTCAGCCTCTCGGCGCTGTCTTTGCGTTCGCTGCTCGACGGCCTGCAGGCGCGGCTCATGGAATCGCACGAGCTGTCGCGCTACTTCATCGCCCTTCTGGTCTTTCTCGGATTGCTCGGGACATTCTGGGGATTGCTTGGCACGATCAACGGCGTCACCAACGCGATTTCGGGAGTCACGGTCGGCAGCGGCGACGTCAGCGCCATGTTCGACCAGCTCAAGAGCAATCTTCAGCAACCGCTGACCGGCATGGGTACGGCGTTCAGCTCATCGCTGTTCGGCCTCGCCGGCTCGCTGGTGGTCGGCTTTCTCGAATTGCAGGCAGGCCAGGCCCAGAACCGGTTCTTCAACGAGGTCGAAGACTGGCTCTCCGGCCAGACGCGCCTCGGCAGCGGCGGCCCGGTCACCGAAGGCGAGCAGTCGGTCCCGGTCTATATCCAGGCCCTGCTCGAACAGACCGCCGAGAGCCTCGACAATCTCCAGCGCACCATGTCGCATGCCGAGGAAGGCCGCGTGCAGGCAAGCCAACGCACGCATACGATGGTGGAGCGGCTGACGCTACTGACCGACCAGATGCGCGCCGAGCAGCAGCTTCTGGTCAAGGTCGCCGAGAGCCAGAATGCATTACAGGGAATCCTGCAGCGCATGAACGAATCGATGGGTTCCGGCTCGCTCGGGATCGACGAAGCGAGCCGCCAGCATCTGCGCAATCTCGACATTCAGATGAACCGGCTGGTCGACGAGACCGTCACGGGCCGGCAATACATGGTTCATGAGCTGCGCAGCGAGATCAAACTGCTGACCCGGACCATCGCGGCCATCGCCGAGGGCGAAACGCCGCAGGTGCGCTAGCGCGATGGCGATGGCCAATCGCCGATATCAACGCGGATTCGATGCCTGGCCAGGCTATGTCGACGTGCTCAGCACGTTGCTCATGGTCATCATCTTCGTGCTGATGCTGTTCGTGATCGCGCAGTTCTTCCTGACCGACGCATTGTCCGGCCGCGACCGCGCTTTGACCCGCCTCAACCAGCAGATCGCCCAGTTGACGGAACTTCTGGCGCTGGAGCAGGCATCGAGCGACGAGTTGCGCGTCAATCTCGCCGAGCTCTCGGCCGAGTTGCAGGCCTCGATCGGCCAGCGCGATTCGCTCTCGGCCCAGATCGCCGAACTCGATGAAGAACATCGCGATGAGGTGAGCAAGCTTCTCGCCGACATCGCCGCGCTGGAAAGCCTGCGTGACGAACTCGCGGAAAAGCTGCTTTCGAGCGAAGCCGACAGCGAGCGGCAACTTTCGGCGCAGGAACAGCTCACCGAGGAAGCGCAGCGCGAAGTAGAATTGCTGAACCGGCAATTGCTGGCGCTGCGCCAGCAACTGGCACGCCTCGCCGTCGCGCTCGAAGCGGCCGAAGCGGAAGCAATCGAGAAGGATGTGCAGATTGTCGATCTCGGCCGGCGGCTCAATACGGCGCTCGCCGGCAAAGTCGAGGAGCTGGCGCGCTATCGCTCGGAGTTTTTCGGCCGCCTGCGCGAAATCCTCGGCGAACGCGAGGACATCGCGGTTGTCGGCGACCGGTTCGTCTTCAAGTCCGACGTGCTGTTCGAATCCGCCTCCGCCGATCTCGGGCTGGAGGGCCAGTCGCAGATTGCGCGGATCGCCGATGCCCTCCTGCAGATCTCATCCGAGATACCGCCCGAGATCGACTGGGTCTTGCGCGTCGATGGCCATACCGACCGGCGGCCGATCCGCTCCAGCGTCTATCGTTCGAACTGGGAGCTCTCCACGGCACGCGCGATTTCCGTCGTCGGCTATCTGATCGAGCGCGGCCTGCCGCCCGAACGGCTCGCTGCCGGCGGCTTCGGCGAGTTCCAGCCGCTCGACACCGGCGACAGCGAGGAAGCCCTGCAGCGCAACCGCCGCATCGAACTGCGTCTCGACCAGCGCTGAGTTGCGATGGCAACCGACGCCCGCAGGGCCGCCCTGCTCAACATCGACATGGATCTGCTGCGAACCTTCGTAACCGTCGCGGAGCTGCATGGCGTAACCCGCGCCGCCGACCGGCTCGGCCGCTCCCAGCCCGCGATCAGCCTGCAATTGCAGCGGCTCGAAAGCCTGGTCGGAACGGCCCTGTTTCATCGCAACCGTCAGGGGCTGGTGCCGACCGAAGCCGGCCAGCTGCTGCGCGGCTATGCCGAGCGCATTCTCGGCCTCAACGACGAAGCGGTCGCACAGATCGTGGCGCGCAAGACCGACGGCACGGTCCGCGTCGGTCTCCCAAACGATTATGCGGTTTCGCTGCTGCCGGAGAGTCTCGGCCGGTTCTCCGATGCGCATCTCGATTCCGCGCTGACCGTAAGCTGCGCCCTGTCGACCGAACTGCTCGCGGGCCTCGACACCGGCGCCTACGATCTGGTGGTGGCGATGACCGGCGAGTTGCCGAACCGGCCCGCCGTCCAGGTCTGGCAGGAAGAACTCGCCTGGGTCGGCCAGCCCCATCTCATTGCCGAAGCGGAAAAGCCGGTGCCGCTGATCGTCTATCCCGAAGGCTGCATCTATCGCGAACGCATGGTTCGTGCCCTCAACAATGCCGGCCGACCGTGGCGCATGGTGTTTGCGAGCCCGAGCCTGTCGAGCCTGATCGCCGCCGCCCGTTCGGGGCTTGGCCTCACCGTTCTGTCGCGAAGGACCGTGCCCGCGGGGCTCGCAGCGCTGCCGGGCAAGGCCGGCCTGCCGCCGCTCGATCCCGTCTGGGTCGGGCTCTATCGCGGCACCAACCCGCCGCCCGCGGCGCAGCGTCTGGTCGATTTCCTCAAAGCGAGTTTCGAACCGGTTGGC
>JBBDWX010000293.1:10092-11351 GCA_040902665.1 Dongiaceae bacterium | reverse complement strand
CCGGCGGCACCAGGATCCAGGTTTCCGATCTTCGCAATGCGAAACAAACGATCGCGAAGGCGAAGATGCCGAGCCACAGCAGAAGGCGGCGGTCGATCTGTGCCAGCAGGCCAACCGCACTGCCCGGCGGACGATCGGCGACGACGCTCATGTCGCGCGTTCTTCGGCTGCCGTCGCCAACGCCTTCAGCACACCGTTTGGCGTGACGTGCCCGCGCACCGTGCCGCTTTCGTCGACACAGGCAAGGGCCGCAGCTCCGCGTGCGAAGCGCGGCAGTACCCCCTCGAGCGTAAGACCGAGCGGCACCTCCCCGGCAACGATCGCAGGCGGCGGCCCGCTTTGCATGCATTCGCCGACCGTGATGACTTTCACCCGCGGCACATCCTGCGTGAACTCGGCGACATAGTCGTCGGCCGGTCGCATCACAACCTCGGACGGCGTACCGATCTGCACAACAACCCCGTCCTTCATGATCGCGATACGATCGCCGAGGCGCAGCGCCTCGAGGAAATCGTGGGTAATGAACACGATCGTCTTGTGCAGCATTTTCTGCAGGCGCAGAAATTCATCCTGCATCTGACGACGGATCAGGGGATCGAGCGCGCTGAACGGCTCGTCGAGAAACCAAAGCTCAGGCTCGACCGCGAGCGAACGGGCAATGCCGACACGCTGCTGCTGGCCACCGGAGAGCTCGCTCGGAAAGTTTTTTTCACGGCCACTCAGGCCGACCAATTCAAGCATTTCCGCTGCACGTTTTAGCCGGGCGGTCGGTGCCACCCCCTGCACTTTGAGCGGAAACGCGACATTATCGAGCGCGGTCAGATGCGGCATGAGTCCGAAATTCTGGAACACCATGCCCATCTTGTGCCGGCGAATGTCGGTCAGTTCGTCGCGGCTCGATTTCAGGAGATCCTTGCCATTGAAAATGACCTCGCCCGCGGTCGGCTCGACCAGACGCGACAGGCAGCGGACGATGGTGGACTTGCCGGAGCCGGAAAGCCCCATGATGATAAATATCTCGCCCTCGTGCACATCGAACGAAACGTCGGCACTGGCGACGATATGTCCGCTTTCGCGGACTCTGCTGATCAGACCCTTCGGGTCGTCGACGCGGCCGCTGCGCGCGTTAAAGAAGCTGTCCGGATCGGCCCCATAGACCTTCCAGACATCGCGGCAGGAAAGTTTGACCTCACGGCCCCCCGCGGCGTTGGTCATCGAATCTCTTTCGTTGTGTCGCGAATGAGAGAAGGGGGGGGGCG
>JBBDWX010000293.1:0-10082 GCA_040902665.1 Dongiaceae bacterium | reverse complement strand
CTTGTGGGTCCGGCCCTTCGATTTCGCTCAGCTTCCGGCGAGCGCTGCTTCAACCATCGGACGCCACTTCGCCTCGTTCTCGTCGACCCATTGACTGATGACGGCTTCAAGATCTTCTCCGTTCTGGTCGACCTTGGCGATCAGCGGAATCTGATCTTCGGCGGTGAAAGTGAACTCCTCGAGGAACCGGTAGGCCGCCGGCCATTTGTCCTTTGCACCGGACCAGGCGACCTTGAAGGTCGTCGGCTGCTCGTAGAAGCAGTCGCCCGTCGCGTCGGGATTGGGACCCCATGCTGCATCTTCATCGCAGGCCGCTTCATAGACCGGCATCTCGACCCAATTGGCATCCACCTCCGCGAACAGCCAGTGCGGAGTCCAGAACATCATCAGGATCGGCTCCTTGCGCTCGTAGGCCGCCTTGAATTCGGCCACCATCGCGCCTTCGCTGCCGCCCGGCACCGAGACATAGGGGAGCTGCATCGCTTCGATGACGACAGGGTTGCGTGCACCCCAATCGAGCGGATAGTCGAGCAGACGGCCATCGGGGAAGGTTTCCGGCGTCGAGAACAGATCCGCACACTCGACCAGCGCTTCCCAGCTCGGCAGGCTCGGGCACTGCTCTTGCATATAGGCCGGATAGATCCAGCCCTCACCCGCCTTCAGCCCGAGGTCGCCGACATGCACGATATTGCCGGTCTCGGCGGCGACAGCATAGGCATCGCCGACATTGTTCGACCAGATCTCGAGCGATGCCGTCACCGTTCCGTCCTGGATCGCCTCGAACTGCGGCAGATATCCAGCTGTGGTGTACTCGACGTTGTAGCCCATGCGCTTCAGGATTTCGCCCGCGACATGAGTCGTGATCACCTGGCCGGTCCACTCGTTGAGTGCGAGCTTGATCGGATCGGAACTTTCCGGCACCTCGGCCGATGCCGGAGCTACTGCAACGAGCCCGACAAGGGCAGCACCGAAGAGTCCGGCCGCCAGTGATTTCATGGATTTACGCATTCCGAAGCCTCCGCATTTGATCATTTTTTGGGAGCGTCGAGGCACATCCCGCCGGGATGCAGACCCGTCGTCCAATCGGACCGAAAGACTAGTCACAAATGACCGGGGGCGTCCAGCGGCACAGAACGCCCTGTGCCGGCCGCAAAATTCGGCCGGAAGAACCGGCTCTGCCCGCTCGCGCGGCCGCTAAATCCGGCCGAGCGCTTCCAATACGCGCGTGTGGAAGTGATGCAATCCGTGCTCGCTGTTCTGCGTGCGATCCTTATCGACGACGTAGCGCCCCTGATTGTAGCCGCGCGAACGCAAACCCCGCTGCACGCTCTCGACCAGGCCGAGGTCCTCGGGGTTCAGGATGTCGCGGAAATAGTCAATCGAGGCCTGTTCGATCGCGCTCGGCGTTTTGGCCGAGAGATAGAACTCGAGCGTCTCGTTGGTCAGTTCGGGACCGCCGGGCTTCATGCGAAAGACAACCAGATTGGGACAACCCGGATTCATCACGAGCGTGAGGTCCGGCCAGACCCACCAGGCGCCGAAAGCCGTATCCTCGACCGAGCCTTCAAATTTGTAGGCCGAGTTCTCGCCCGACTTCGCGTGCCCGCAATGACTCGACCAGAGTCGATGGGTGTTGGTGCGATAGGTGGGCATGTCCACAAGCTCGACGAAGGCCGGATGGCCGATCGGGCAGTGATAGCATTCGACGAAATTGTCGACGATATTTTTCCAGTTCGCATTCACGTCGAACAGCAGCGTTTCGGCATGAGTGAGACTGTCCAAGGTCGGGCAGTACTGGCGCAGCTCTTCCTCGAGCCCGTCGAGCTGGGTCGCCACCGGCGGCGCATCCGGATCGAGATTGACGAACACCATGTTGCAGAAGAGATCGACGCCGACCGCCTTGAGCGCGAAGTTCGACTTGTCGAAATCGACCATGTCCTGGCTGCCGCGGGCGGTGCGCAACCGGCCGTCGGCATGGTAGCTCCAGGCGTGATACGGGCAGGTGATCACCTTCGAACTGCCGGACCCCTTGAGCAGTTCATGGCCGCGATGCTGGCACACATTGTAGAATGCGCGCAGCACGCCATCCTTGCCCCGGATCACAAAGACGTTCTGATCGCCGATCGAAGTCGTGACGTAATCGCCCGGCGTGCGCAGCTTCTCGACATGGCAGACATAGAGCCATGAGCGATAGAAGATCTTCTCCAGCTCCTCATCGTAAATCGAAGGATCGTAGTAGTGATGAGCCGGAATCGTGTAACCGCGGGCCGGATCCGGGTTGTAGGGCCGTGTTTCGCTGACCTTGCCTTGCGGGGTGAACAGCGTAGCGGGAGACTGGTCGTTCATATCGTTCCTCCTTCGCAGAATAAAATCGGCAGCGTCACTGCCCGGTTGCCGGTTGAATCTGTTTGGGTTGCCGCTCGACGTTCTGAGCGGGCACCACGAGTGTATCGACGATAGCAGCGCCCAGAATCAAGACACCGCCGACGATCTGGCGCGGACCGAACGGCTCGTCGCTGAAGAGGGCCGCGGTAAACGATCCGAACAAAGCTTCGGCCATCAGCAATATGCCGACGCGGCCGGGGCTCACTTTGGGCACGCCCCACATCAGCATGAATTGAGTCGGCAGCCACCAGAGCAAGGCCAGGCCGAGAAGCCAAGGGAGATAGGGGCCAAAATCCGCAGCAGCCGGCAGCGCGCCAACAGGGTCGGCCAGCAGCAAAAACGGCAATGTTATCGCGGCGATCAATCCGCCGGCGAAGAACATGAACGTGTTCTCGTAGAAGCCGGGCCCATCGCCCTGCAACGCCACGGCTGCCCCGGGCCCCTGATGCTTGCGCAGGACGACCGTAGCCGCCGACCAGATGATGCCGGAGCTGAGCGTCATCCAGTCCCCGACGTTGCGCGGGATCGGCCACTCGCCGTTGCCGCCGAGAAAAATGCCGAGCCCGACAAATGCCGCCACGATCGCGCCGATTCGGATCGGCGAAATTTTCTCGCCGAGAAACACGCGCGCCATCAGCGTGCTCCAGATCGGCGACAGATAGAACAGGAAGAGCACATTGACGATCGACGTGAACGCGTATGAGTTCGAATAGAGGATGAAGGCGGTGCCGGTCATCAGCCCGGCAATCAGGATCGGCCAGCCGCCCTTGGCCAGACGCCGGCGGCGCACGATCTGGCCCGGCGCCAATATAAGCGCGCAGATTGCCACCATGATGCAGGTCGCCCAGGCACCCGGCAGGCCGAGCCCGTCAATATGGCGCAGCGGCAGCCAATACGCGCCCCAGGTCGCGGCGCAGAGCGCGATGGCCGCGGACGGCAGCAATTCGGCACGACTGCCTCTCATGGGACCGACCGT
The DNA here is from genome assembly GCA_040902665.1 of Dongiaceae bacterium. Lineage (GTDB taxonomy): Bacteria > Pseudomonadota > Alphaproteobacteria > Dongiales > Dongiaceae > JAWXBK01. Next base: position 6,721 of record JBBDWX010000293.1, on the reverse strand, counting down.
CGGAGTTCCGATTGAGCCGCGGGCAAATTCGCCGCAAGATAATTGCGATGGACGCTATCAATGCCAAAGCGTGCTATCCTGAGGGCCCGCTCTGGCATCGGGATTGTCTCTGGTATGTCGAGTACGCTGCCCACCGGATCGTCCGCTGGAACGGGTATAGCAACGAAATCTTCTGGCGGGAGCCCGGCAGCGGCCCCTGTGCGCTGGCTGCATGGGGCGACGATTTCCTGCTCTGCGCATTCGACGACAATGCGCTGCTGCGCATCGGCGCCGATGGCAGTACCCGCGCGCGCTGGGATCGCGATATCGACGGCGACGGGTTTGTCGGACCGAACGACCTGACGCCGGACGGCCAGGGCGGATTCTTCTTTACTGTTTCCGGCCGGTTCGATGTCGAAGCACCGATCGAGGGTGCTGTCATGCATTTCGATCCGCGCGGCCAGATCCGATGCCTGGTCGACGGTCTGCATTTTGCGAACGGGATCGCCTTCGATCCCGCGCGCCGCCGGCTCTATGTCAGTGAGCACCTGGCACAACGCATCCTGATGTTCGAGGTTCACGGCTTTGCGCGCCTTGGGGTGCCGCGTGTTTTTTGCCGGCTCGGCCATAGCGCGCCACACGAGCTCGACCGCGACCCCTATGTCGGTGGCGACGGGATGGAACTGGATACCGACGGCCGGCTGCATGTTGCGCATTTCGGTACCGGCCGTCTTCTGACGTTCGAGCCCGATGGCAACCTCGCCGACAGCATCGACCTGCCGTTGCGCTATCCGACCAACCTCGCCTTCGGACCGGCGACGCAAGGCCAGGCGCCGGCGATCTACGTGACTGCCGTCGACGATCCCTGGCACGCGCCCTATGCCGGTGCCGTATTCCATCTCGTACCAGCTCCCTGAACGGGCCGACCAGACCCGCCATGCCACAGCGAAACATTGCGTGGACGGCCGTTACCCGGTCCCCCCGGACCTGATCCCGAAACGCCCACAGCCTGCGACGAAGCCGCCGACGATGAAGGCAAATTCCTTGACGATAACGGCCGTCCAACGACAATTTATCGCTTTCATTGATTGGCTGTCCAATATAAAAAGAAACGGCCCTGATGGCCGAGGAAACCCTGTTGCCCAAGCTCGGCATGGAACCGATCCGCCGCCGCCAACTGATCGAGGCCACGATCGCCGCGATCCACGAGAACGGCTTTGCGGATGCGACCCTGCAGCGGATCAGCGCGCTGGCCGGCGTCTCGACCGGCATCGTCCACCATTACTTCCAGAGCAAGGCCGACCTGCTCGAGGCGACGATGCGCCAGCTCGCAACCGACGTGCGCGCCGGCGCAGTCAAGCGGCTGCGCCACGCGAAGACGCCGCGCGATCGCGTCGCCGCGGTGATCGATGGCAATCTTGCGACCGGCGTGCTGTCGCCGCAGGGCGTGACCGCCTGGCTCGCCTTCTGCTCGCAGGTTCACTGCAATCCGAACTTCCGGCGCGTGCAACGCATTCTGATCGATCGCATGCACACCAACCTCGCCCATGCGCTCGTCGAGCTGATGCCGCGGAAGGAAGCCGATGCGATTGCCGAAGGCCTCTCGATCCTGATCGACGGCCTCTGGCTGCGCGCGGCCCTGTCCGACGGCCACTTCACCCCCGATGCCGCACGTCACATCGCGCATGACTGGTTCGCCGCCCGCCTCGCCCAGGCGCAGTTGCACTGAACCGGTCGCGCAAACGACGGCGCTGGTGTCGGCGAGCGATTACAGCCCGAACGTCTCCTTGATCCGCTCGGCGCATTCGAGCGGTGTCGCGCGGCTGGTGTCGAGCTTCAGATCGTAGTCGATGTTTCGGTGCACGCGATCATGCTGCCAGCGCGCGAGCCCGATTTCACGATCCCCGCGTTGCCGCTCGCGCTCTTCAAGCACATCGAGCGGGGCGAACACACCGACGCGATAGAGCCTGTATGCTGCGAGCAGCGCCGTATATTCGGCGTTCTCGTCGCCCAGCATGACATCGTCGACGATCTGGTTGTTGCCCTCTGCCGCCATGGCGGCGACGGCACGGTGGATGCCGCGCAGCGCGTTCTCGACTATCGGGCCGCTATGAATGACGATCGACGGCTTACCATCTTCGAGGATCGTTTCGAAGACCATGCCGGCCGGATCGCCGAAATGGCTGTCCGGCAGCATCGCCATGAACGCATCCATTTCGACATGCAGGAACGGTGCAGCCGTGATCGCCTGCAGCGCCTTTGCAATGGCGCTCTTGCCCGCGCTGCCGGCGCCATTGAGGAGGACGATACGCGCGGTCCCGGTCATTGCGTCAATCCGCGATGCGGCCCTCGAGAAATATGACCGCGTTGCCGCCGAGCGTCACCCGGTCGCCAAGATCCTCGCAGCGCACGATGCCGCCGCGCTGAGACAATTGCCGGCCGACGAGTTTCTTCCTGCCGAGCCGCTCCGCCCAGTAAGGCGCGAGGCAAAGATGCGCGACACCCGACACCGCATCTTCCGGCACGCCATTCGCCGGTGCGAAAAAGCGCGAGACGAAATCGGCGGCGGGCCTGCCCTTATCCGAACGCGCGCTGTCGCCCGCCGGCGCCGTCACGATGACCGCGGGCAGTTCGAGTGCCGCGATCGTTGCCATCTCCGGCTTCAGTGCTGCGACCTGCTCTTCGCGCTCGAATAAGCAGAGATAATGCTTCGCCGCCATGACGCGCTGAGGGTTCGCGCCGAGCCCTTCGGCCAGCGCGGCCGGCGCCTCGATCGGGTGCGGCCGCAGGGCTGGCATTTCGAGCATCAGGACCGCACCATTGCGGCGAACGATCATTGCCTCGCCGCCGCTCATGAAGCGGACTTCCCGCGCGTTGGGCCGCAGCCGTTCGAACATCAGATGGCCGGCGGCCAGCGTCGCATGGCCGATCAGGGTTACCTCGCGCGTCGGCGTGAACCAGCGAATGTTCAGATTGCCATCGCCAGACAATGTGCCACCCGGTTCCGGTGCGAAGAACACGGTTTCGGACAAATTCATTTCGGCGGCGATCGCCTGCATGCGCTCGTCCGGCAGCCAGGTTTCGAGCGGACAGACGGCGGCCGGATTGCCGGCCAGCGTGCGCTCGGCGAACGCATCGATGATGAACATCGGCAGGGTCATGCGGTGTGCGTCGCTATCGATGGTTCAGGCGCTCGCGGTCGCGCCGCGATCGGGATCCGGCGGCAGCACCTCGCCCTCCGGCGTATCGGACCGCGGGTCGAGTTCCGTGGGCGCAAGCGCGATCGTCGAGACCGGCACGAAGTTGGTCTGTTCGTCCGACGGCTTCGCGACGCGGCGCGACATGCGGTAGCGCACGAAGATCGCGAGGAACAGACCGGCTGCCGCGATCAGCAGGAACAGGGCCGGATCGGTGAATTGGCCCATCACCAGCGAGCCCAGCACCGGTCCCGCTGCCGAACCGAGTGCCCAGGAGAGCAACAGGCCGCTCGACGCCGCGAGCATCTGCGGCTGCTCGACATAGTCGCAGGCATGTGCGACCGCGAGCGGATAGACCGAGGCCGCCGCCCCGCCGAAAATGCCGATCAGCACCAGGATGGACAGCAGCGGCATCTCGGGCCGCAGCGCAAGAGCGTAATTGGCGACGCAGGCTGCCGCCAGCGCGAGCAGCACGAAGAACATCACGGTACGGCGGTCGAATTTGTCGGAAAGGCGGCCGATCGGCCATTGCGCGATCAACCCGCCGATCACCGTCACGCCCATGAACAGCGACACCTCGAACACGCTATAGCCGAGATTCTGCGCATAGATCGCGCCCATGCCGTAGAACGCGCCGGTGATGATGCCCGAGACGACGCAGCCGACCACGCCGACCGGCGAGATGCGATAGAGTTTCGCCAGCGAGAGGCGCGCGCTCGCACCGATCTCCGGGCCGGCGACGCGCGTCATCACGACCGGAATGAGCGATACGGTAAGCAGCAACGCCACCAGCATGAAGGGCTGCAAGGCCTGCACGTCGCCATAGTTCACCAGGAACTGGCCGGCCGACGATCCGACATAGGCGACCACGACATAGAGCGAGAGGACCTGTCCGCGCGTTTCGTTCGAGCTGCGCATGTTGAGCCAGCTCTCGATCGCGGCGAACAGAGCCGCCATGCAGAAGCCGCTCAGTACGCGTAACAGGGCCCAGGGAATCGGGTCGTACCAGAGTGCATGGAGCAGCGTTGCGGCCGAGGCGCCGGCGGCGAAGGCGGCGAAGGCGCGAATATGACCGACCCGCGCGATAATGCGCTTGCCCCACAGGCTGCCGCCGACCAGACCGAAATAGTAGGCCGACATCACGACGCCTGCGATTTCGGGCGAAAGATCTTCGACGCCCATGCGGATCGGCAGCAAAATGCCGAGCAGCGAGTTGCCCAGGATCAGGATGCAGGCGCCGAGCAGCAGCGAGGCGACGGATCGGAGGGCGGCGAGCAAGCGACGGCTCCCGGACAGCGGTTGCGCCGCTCCTTACCTGCCCCGGATTGCGCCCTGACGCAAGCGAACAGCCGGTGGCAGCGCCACTTCCGGTCAGGAGGCCTCCGAAAGGCTGGCATCGCGGAGAGACGGGGGCTAGTCTCCGCCCGCTTCAACCGGACATTGGACCATGGCTGCCGAATTCCGCCTCGACGAACGTCTCGCCAAAGACAGCTACGCCTTCGCGTCCTGGGATCTCTCGGATGTGCGGATGATGAACGCCCAGCAATGGCCGTGGCTGATCCTGATTCCGCGGCGCGCCGAAATCACAGAGCTGCACGACCTCAACCCGGCGGATCGCAAAACGCTGGTCGAGGAAATCGCGCGCGCAAGCCGCGGCATCGACAAGCTGTTCAGGCCGGCCAAGGTCAATATCGGCATGCTCGGCAATGAGGTGCGCCAGCTTCATGTCCATGTGCTCGCCCGTCAGAAGGACGATCCGGCCTGGCCGGGGCCCGTCTGGGGCCACGCTCGCGAGCCTTATGAGACAGCGGCGCTCGCCGTCCGCGTCCGCCGCCTGCGCGAGGCGCTGGCCGGCAAATAGGTCGGCGCGCTGCAGTTCTAGCCCCGCCTCTTAGGGACCGCCAGGGGTAAAGCGATTTCACCACAGAGACACGGAGGACAACGAGAAGCCTCGTCTTTCTCTCATGTTTCTGTGTTGCATTTCCGACGAAAATCCGCAGTTCGATCAGGCAATTGGCCGCGCATAACGGCCGCGCGCGTAACGCAACCCGCCCGGCTTGCCCAATGCCCGGCCGGCTGCCTTAATGGCGGCAACGGATGCAAATAAACGCGGGGAGAGAGACGCCATGACCGTCATGCGCGGGAATTACGACAAGGCGCGGCTTCGGAAGCTCGACGCCGAGCATCACATCCATCCCTTCACCAACAACCGGCAGAATATCGACAATGGCGGCGCGCTGATCTTCTCGCGCGCGGACGGCGTCTATATCTGGGATATCGACAACAAGCGCTATCTCGACGGCATGTCGGGGCTGTGGTGTGTCAATGTCGGGTACGGCCGCGAGGAACTGGTCGAGGCCGCCACCCGCCAGATGCGCGAGCTGCCCTATTATTCAAGCTTCTTCGCTTCGTCGACACCGGCCACCGTCGAACTCGCCGGCAAGGTCACTTCACTGCTCGGCGGCGATCTCCAGCATGTGTTCTTCGCCAATTCCGGGTCCGAAGCGAACGACACCATCGCGCGCATCGTGCGGCATTACTGGCGGCTGGTCGGCAAGCCCGAAAAACAAACAATTATCGCCCGAGAGCGCGCTTATCACGGCAGCACGATGGCCGCCGCTTCGATGACCAAGTATGGCCACATGCACGAACAGGGCGGCCTGCCGCTGCCCGGCTTCGTCCATGTCGACCCGCCCTACTCTTTCGAGTATGCGAAACCGGGCGAGGATATGGACGCATTCGGTCTGCGCATGGCGCAGGCGATCGAGACGAAAATACTTGAGATCGGTGCCGACAAGGTCGGTGCCGTGATCGGTGAGCCGGTGCAGGGCGCGGGTGGCGTCATCATCCCGCCCAAGACCTACTGGCCCGCGGTCGAGAAGATCTGCCGCAAGCACGATGTGCTGCTGATCGCCGACGAAGTCATCTGCGGCTTCGCGCGCACCGGCGAGTGGTTCGGCTTCCAGACCATGGGCATCAAGCCCGATCTGGTCGCGATGGCAAAGGGCCTCTCCTCCGGCTATCTGCCGATCTCGGCTGTCGGGGTCAGCACGCGCGTCGCCCAGCCGCTGATCGACGAAGGCTGGTTCATGCACGGCTTCACCTATTCCGGCCATCCGGTCGCGGCCGCGGTTGCGCTGCGCAACATCCAGATCATGGAAGACGAAAAGCTCGGCGAGAAAGTGACGAAGGAAACCGGCCCGTATCTGGCGAAGGCCCTGAAGCGGCTCAACGACCTGCCGATCGTCGGCGAGGTCCGGTCGATTGGCTTATTGGGCGCGGTCGAACTGGTTGCCGACAAGAAAACGCGGGCACGGATCGATCCGCCGATGTCGGCGGGCGAAGTCGCGCGCAATTGCTGCATGGCCCATGGCGCGATCCTGCGCGTCAGCTTCGAGACGCTGGTCATGTCGCCACCGCTGATCATCACCACGGCGCAGATCGACGAGCTGGTCGATTCGATCTATGCCGGACTGAAAGAGGCGGGCGAGCAGCTTCTGGGGTAACGGATGCAGGGTCGTTTCGCCGTCCGGAACGACCCCCGC
>JBBDWX010000292.1:0-11638 GCA_040902665.1 Dongiaceae bacterium | reverse complement strand
GGCCCTTGATGCCGATTTCCTGCAGCGCGTCTTTCACTTCATCGAGCTTGAACGGCTTGATGACCGCTTCGATCTTTTTCATCGGGCAAACCTCCAGCGGCCCGGGCGCCCTGTTGGAGCAGGTGCGGGGCCTTCGCTTGGTTATAAGCAAACTTCATTCCAATTGCCCGAGGCGCCGGGAAGCGGCGGATTTCTCGGTGGCGCCTCGATCCCGGCCCAAAGAAAAGGCCGGGACTGAGCCCGGCCTGGTGGTTTTTTAGGCAACCTGCCTCTTTTGAAGGCATTGCGCGGATTCTTTTGCTCCGCGCTGCGCCAGCCACCCCGCACCGCGGCTGCTGGCCCGGCGCCGCCGCAGCATCAGCGGTCGGCGATCTTCTTGCGCAGGCTGTCTTCCCGTTCGCGCAGCTCGGCGGTGAATGCCTCGCCGAAATCTCCCATTTCGTAGAAGGGCCGGATCTCGATCTCGCTCGGGCCGGGCATCGGATTGGGGCAGCGTTTCACCCACTCGACCGCCTCGTTCATGTCCTTCACGTTCCAGATCCAGAACCCGGCAACCAGCTCTTCTGTCGCCGCGAACGGGCCGTCCGTGACGGTTCGCTTCGTGCCGTCGAAGCGGACGCGCTTGCCGTTCGAGGAGGGTTTCAGCCCGTCGCCGCTGACCATGATGCCGGCATTGACCAGCTCTTCGTTGAACAGTCCCATCGCCGCCATCATTTCGGTCGACGGCATCCCGCCGGCCTCGCTGTCCTTCGTTGCCTTCACGATAACCATCACGCGCATGGGTTTGTCTCCATCTGATCCAGGGCACCCTGCAATATGCTGGCGGGCGCCGATAGAATCAAAATTTCTCGTGCCAATGACCTGGGCGCACTGGGCGTAAATGATCGGCCGGTCAGCCGGTTCCGTAGTAATCTTGTGGACTGTGATGTTGATGGGTCCCCGCATCGCGGGGGAGGGGAACAGGGAGGCGAATGTGTCTGAAACAATCGATCAACGCTGGGCGCGATACGAAAAGATCGCGGCCGGCCAGTTCATGCAAAGCAACGACACGCGTATCCAGGATTTCTTCGAGCGAATGGAGCGCGAAGGGTCCGCGGTGTTTGCCGACTGCTACAGCGGCGACATGAGTTTTTTCAATGCGCCGCGCCGTTCCGATCTGGCTGAAATCGACATCGCCTGCGTCGGCGTGCCCTTCGAGGTCAGCGCGCCGGTTCGCGCCGGCGCGCGGCTGGGCCCGCGCAGTTTCCGCGAATGGTCGCGGGTGCGCGGCCCCGTTCACGATTCCTGGCGAACGATCCCCTTCGATCTCTGCAGCGTCGCGGATTACGGCGATATCGCTTTCGAGAGCCCGCACAGCATCGATGCCTGCGTCGATCGGCTCAAGGATGTTTACGCGCAATTTCGCGAGGCCGGCATCGCGCCACTCTCGGTCGGTGGCGTCCATACATTGACCCACCCGATCCTGGCGGGGCTGACCGGTGGCAAACCGGTCGGCATGGTCCATATCGATGCGCATTCGGATACGTCGCGCGGCGAGTTCCAGGGCAACCATCTGAGCGACTGTTCGGTATTCCTGAACGCGGTGCTCGATCGGGCGATCGATCCGGAGCGCGTCGTCCAGATCGGGATTCGGGGCAGTTTGACCCACTACTGGGATTTCTCGCGCGATGTTGGCATGCGCGTTATTCCGATGGACGAGTTCTTCGAGATCGGCGTGCCCGGCACGCTCGCGGAAATCCGGCGTGTCGTCGGCGACGGGCCATTCTATTTCACGATGGATTGCGACGGGATCGACGCGACGTTCCTGCCGGGCACGCAGTTACCGGAGCCGTTCGGGCTGACCACGCGCGAGGTTCTGCAGCTCGTCCGCGGATTGCGCGGCATGAACATGATGGGCGCCGATATCGTCGAGCTTTGCCCGCCCTACGACCCGAACGGCATCTCGGCCAACATCGCGGCTGCGATCGGCTTCGAGCTGTTGTGCCTGCTCGCGGAATCGCACGCTGCACATCACAGGAAGGCGCGCAAGACGCACTGGTAGCAACGCGCGGAGAAACGCTTCGTCCTGGGCCTGCCGAAGGATCAAGGGATCGAAGATATGCCGGCCAGAAAGGTTGCAACGGCACAATCCGGTGACCCTCATGGTTCGACGAGCTCACCATGAGGATGTTCGATAGCCTGGTTTAATTCTCGCGCCTCATCCTGAGCGTGTCGAAGGATGAGGCGACAGGCCTCGCGAAGTTCAGGCCGCCTTGACGCCCTTCGCCTTCAGCCAGCTTCCCATGCGGTTCATCGATTCGGCGATGTTCTCGAGGCTGTTCGCGTAGGAGACGCGCAGATAACCTTCGCCATGGGCGCCGAAACTGGTGCCGGCAATGGTCGCGATGCCGACATCGTTGAGCAGGCCTTCCTCAACCTGCTTCGAGGTCATGCCGGTGCCCTTGATGTTCGGGAACACGTAGAACGCGCCCAGCGCATCGACGCAGGAGACGCCCGGCAGGTCGTTCAGCGCCTTCACGACGAACTTGCGTCGCTCGTCGAACGCCTTGCACATCTTGGCGACGTCGTCCTTCGGACCGGTGAGGGCGGCGAGGCCGGCGAACTGTGCCGAGGCGTTGACGCAGGAATGGCAGTTGATCGCAAGGCGCGTCGCCAGTTCCGCGAGCTTGCCCGGCCACACTGCATAGCCCATGCGCCAGCCGGTCATCGCGTAGGTCTTCGACCAGCCGTCGAGCATGATGGTGCGGTCGCGCATGCTCTCGAAGGTCAGTAGGCTGAGATGCTTGCGGCCCTCATAGAGGATCTCGCTGTAGATCTCGTCCGACATGACGCAGACATTCGGGAACTTCTCGAGCCCCTTCACCAGCTTGCGCATCTCCTCGTCTTCGGTGACGGCGCCGGTCGGATTGGCCGGGCTGTTGATGATGATGAGGCGCGTCTTGTCGGTGATACGCGAAAGCAGATCGTCGGCCGAGAAGCCGAACTTGTTTTTCTCAAGCAGCGGCAACGGCACGGCGGTCGCGCCCGTAAACTTGATGACCGATTCGTAAATCGGGAAACCCGGATTGGGATAGATAATCTCTGCCCCCGGCTCGCCGAACATCAGAACGGCAAAGAACATCGTGACCTTGCCACCCGGCACGACGACGACCTGGGCCGGATCGACGGTGACGCCATGCCGCTTCTTCAGATCGGCCGCGACCGCTTCGCGCACGATCGGCAGGCCGTTCGCCGGCGTGTAGCCGTGATGCCCATCTTTCAGCGCCTTGCAGGCGGCGTCGACGATATGCGCCGGGGTTTTGAAATCGGGCTGGCCGATGCCGAGATTGATGATCGACTTGCCGGCGGCGGCGAGCGCATTTGCGCGGGCAAGTACTTCAAAGGCGGACTCGGTGCCGAGCCGGCTCATCCCCTGGGCCAACTGAATCATGGACGTAGCGCTCCCCGTCGTTATTGTTTTGAGCCGGCATTGGACGGCCGGTCGAAAGAGGCCCCTTGTTAATCGGAAACCCGTATCTCGCAAAGGCTTTGTTGCGACGGCAGATCGTCTTGCGGCGACTTGACGCGCGGGGCGGGGGAGGGATAGACCGGCGCCCTCTCGGAACGGCGCCGCTATCGAACGGCGCAATCCCGGAATGGCGGGTGTAGCTCAGGTGGTTAGAGCGCCAGATTGTGGATCTGGATGTCGTGGGTTCAAGTCCCATCACTCGCCCCATTCCGCCCCGGCCGGAGCGCGACCACGGCCCGACCGCCATCGCACCTGCCCCCTGGGCGGTGCCCCGGCGCACTTCAATCCGCATGATCGACCTCCGCGCGATGTGCCGCGTTTTCTGGCGAATGACGCGCCGACGCGGCAGTGCCGCGTGTGCCGGCGGGATGGTGGCGACCCCACGGCGGGAGCCGGGCACGACGGCGTGGCTCACGCCGCGCTGCCTGATCTGCGCGATCCGCGACCCTTCATGCATCGGGCAGTCCATTCCTGTTGGCTGGAGCCCGAGTTCGTTTCCGTGCCGGCGCAAGGTCCGATCCAATGCTTCCCTGATGTCGACCTTGAATCACCCGGACGCTTACCATGGCATCGTCCCGGTGCTACGGTGACCGATCAAGCTGTCGCGCTAATTCAACGAAAGGCTTTGCCATGCGTCGCGTCCGTCTCGCCATTGTAGCGATGGCATTGCTTACGTTTGGATCTTCGGTCGCGTTCGCGGATACGCTTGAGCGCCTGCGCGAGACGGGCGTGATAAAGATAGGCATTCGTGAAGATGCAATCCCGTTCTCATATCTCACCGGCGCGGGTGAACCGGCCGGCTACACAGTCAGCCTGTGTGCCGCGGTGGTTGACCGCCTCAGGGCCGAACCGGGCCTGGAATCGCTTGAAATCGAGTACGTGCCGGTTGAGACAGAGGACCGCTTTGCGGCAGTTGCGGAAAATCGGATCGATCTGCTGTGCGGCGCCACAACCGTTACACTTGCCCGCCGCGAGCTGGTCGATTTCTCGCTTCCGATTTTCGTAACCGGCGGAAGCCTCCTGTATCTGGCAAACGGTCCGCAGACCTTCGAGGATCTGGCGGGTCATTCCATTGCGGTCAGAAAAGCGACGACGATGCGAGAAACTCTGGATTCGCTTCTAAGAGAATCCAACGTCAACGCGACAATCATTGAGGTCGACGATCACGATGACGGGATCGCAAAGTTGGCATCGGGCGAGGTTGCTGCCTATTTCGCCGACAGGGCGATACTTTCCAACCTTATCGGGCTCGAGCATATTGCGGCGGGGGTTAAGCTTTCTGATGTGCTGCTGAGCTATGAACCCTATGCGCTTGCCATGGCCAAGGGCGATGACGAATTTCGCCTCGCCGTCGATCGTGCAATCAGCCGTATCTATCGGTCGCGCGAAATAGAGGATATCTATCGCGGCACCTTTGGAGAACGCACACTGGGCGGACTTCTCGAAGCTCTTTACATTCTGAACTCATTGCCAGAGTAGCGAGGGTATCGGACGGCCACCGGCTTCGCGGCAAAGCGATGCAAGCGATCCTCGCGACGATCCGGCCCGTCCTTAATCTTCTCAGTCCGCTTTCCCTGTTTCGCCGTGCTCGCTAGGCTTCGGTAATCATGTCGGAGCGCGATCTCATTGCCGCCAACGATGCCTTCTATGCGGCCTTCGCCGCGCATGACGCGGCAGCGATGGATGGGCTTTGGTCGCAGGACGGGCCGATCGCCTGCATTCATCCGGGCTGGGGCGTGCTCAGCGACCGCCGTCGCATCATCGATAGCTGGCGCGCGATCTTCGAGAGCCCGGATGCGCCGAACATCGTTTGCGTCGCTCCGCAGGCCTTCCTCATCGGCGATGTCGGATTCGTCGTCTGCTTCGAGCAGATCGGCGCAACCTGCCTGATCGCGACCAACCTGTTCGCCCGGCGCGACGGCGCCTGGAAGATGGTGCATCATCAGGCCGGGCCGACCTCGATCCGGCCGGAGACGGGCCAGAGCGCCGCCGAACGGTTGCACTGATAGTCAGAAAAGCAAGGTTCTAAAATGCGATACCGAGAATTCCTCAGAGTTTTTCTTATCGGATTTGCGCTGGTCGCCCTCAGTTCGGGGGCCGACGCGCAGACCTACGAGGACGGTCTGGTCGCCTTCGATCGCGCCGAGTATCCCCGCGCAGCCGAGATATGGGAGCCGCTGGCCGCCGCCGGCAATGCCAAGGCGCAGCATGCACTCGGCATGCTCTACGAGAGCGGGCAGGGCGTGCCGGCGCAGGATTTTGCACGGGCCGCTGAGCTCTACCGGGGCGCCGCCAACCAGGGCGAAGCCGCGGCGATGAACAATCTTGGCTTGATGTATGCCGACGGCCGGGGCGTCTCCAAGGATGTCGGCGAGGCCTATCGGCTATGGATGATCGCCGCCAAATCCGGTCATCCGATGGCGCAGTTCAACCTGGCACTGCTGTTCTTCCGGGGCGCTGGTCTACCAGACCCGGACTACAACGAGGCCGCCTGGTGGTTCGCCGAAGCGGCCAATAATGGCTCGGTCGACGCGCAGTTTGCCCTTGGCGAGCTCTATGCGCGCGGCATGGGCGTGCCGCAAAGCGATGACGAGGCGCGCCGCTGGTATACCATCGCCGCCGGTTCCGGCCACGGGCTCGCCCAGCGCCGCCTCGACGAATTGGCCACGGCGACCGACAGCAATACGACGATGTCCGTCGTCGCGCCGGTCGAAGTGCCGGCAGAGGAAAACGCCCTGGAACCGGTTGTTGAAGTCGAAACCATCGCAGAACCGGAACCCGTTCTCGAGCCGGTCGCCGAACCCGAAGCTTCCGAGCCTGAAATGGCCGAGCCGGAAATCGCCGAGCCGGAAATCGCCGCGGAACCGGCCGAGGAACCGACGACGGCGGGCGAACCGATTGCCAGCAGCGACTGGGCCGATCCAGACAAGGCAACGACGGCGGACGATGCCGCGGCAACCGCCGATACGGCGACCGGGGCGGCTGCCAGCGAGGCCGCGGCCGATACCGGCGGGACCCAGCAATCCTCGCTGCCGGATATCCCGCCGCCAGGCGATGGCGCCACGGCCGAAGGCGCAGACGCCGCTGCCGGCGTGGAAGGCGTTTATGTTCTGCTCGGTCGCGCGCCCACCCCGGTTCAGGCGGAACAGGCCTGGTCGATCCTGAAGGTTGCGTTCCCGAACGAGCTCGGGCCGGTCAGCCCCCGCATGACGCAAAGTGCCGATGGCAAATTCCTGATCCTCGGCGGGCCGCTGGCCACGGAAGCCGACGCCAAAAATCTCTGCGACCGGCTGCGACAGCGTGCGGAATCGGTTGAATGTCAGATCGTAAGAAATTGACCTAAGGGCATTTTTTGTGACCAAGGATCTTCGCGCTGGGCTGGAATCGCCGCGCGGCATTTATGGCTGTTTTCTCAATTCATGCAGCCTGGTCGTTGCCGATCTGCTGGCCGCCTGCGGCTATGACTGCCTGATGATCGACGGCGAGCACAGCCCGGTCGGGTTTGAGACCGCCCAAGCCATGACGATGGCGATCCAGGGGCGCGGCACGGCGGCCCTGATGCGGGTTGCCGCCAACGAGCCGGCGCTGGTCAAGCGTGCGCTCGACCTCGGCATCGACGGGATCATGATTCCGGCGGTGTCGAACCGGGCCGAAGCCGAGGCGGCGGTCCGGGCCTTCCGCTTTCCCCCCGAGGGCGTTCGGGGCGTGGCGGTGCCGGTCGTTCGCGCATCGGCTTACGGCGTGCATACCGATGCCTATCTCGCCGAAGGGCGCCATCGCCAGTTGCTGATCTGCCAGATCGAAACCCCGGAAGCGGTGGCTTCGATTGACGAAATTGCCGCCGTCGACGGGATCGACATGCTGTTCGTCGGGCCTTACGACCTCTCGGCCAATCTCGGCCATCTGGGCCAGCCGGATCATCCCGATGCGCATGCGGCCATCGCCCGCGTGGAACAGGCGGCTGGCCGTGCCGGGCGCTGGCTGGGCACGATCGAAACCGCGATGCGTCCGGCGCCGGCGCTCTATGCATCCGGCTATCGGATGGTACTGGGCAGTGCCGATCTCGCCATGCTGCGGGAGAGTGCGATGCGCCGCATTGCCGCCGCCCATGGTGACGCCGGGCCGGCGAGCTGATCGGTCGCACCGTGGCCCTCGACCCGGCGCAGAAGCCGTTTCAGGAGGCCCGTCCCGCCTCGTTCGACCGACATGCGGTCCTGACCTGCCGCGAAATGGCCGATGCGGATCGGTTGACGATTGCTGGCGGCCGTCCTGGCGTCGCGCTGATGGAAGCTGCTGGCGCCGCGGCTGCCGCCGCGATCATGCGGCGCTGGTCGACGCGCCCGGTCGCTGTGCTGTGCGGGCCGGGCAACAATGGCGGCGATGGGTTCGTGATCGCCCGGCTGCTGCAGGCGCAGGGCTGGCCGGTCACGCTGATCCGCCTCGATGGGCGTTCCGGCACCAGCGGCGATGCGGCGCGGGCCGCTGCGGGATGGCAGGGGCGGGAAGCACCGCCTGAGCCGGCTTCGCTCGAAGGCATGGCGCTGGTCGTCGATGCGCTGTTCGGCGCCGGGCTCGATCGGCCACCGGACGGCGTCGCGCGCGCCATGATCGAGGCGATCGGTGCGCGCGGGCTCGATTGCGCGGCGGTCGATGTGCCGAGTGGTGTTGCCGGCGACGATGGCCGCATTCTCGGGATTGCACCGCGCTGCCAGCTCACGGTGACATTCTTCCGGCCCAAGCCGGGGCATTTTCTCGAACCGGCGCGTGCGCATTGCGGCCGGCTCGAAATCGCCGACATCGGAATACCGGCTTCGGTCTTCGGGCAGATCGTGCCAAGAACGGCCCTGAACGCACCAGGATTGTGGCTCGACCGGTTTCCATTTCCCCGACCGGACGGTCACAAATACACGCGCGGCCATGCGGTCCTGGCGGGCGGTGGTGTCATGACTGGTGCCGCACGACTGGCTGCGGGCGCGGCACGGCGGATCGGTGTCGGGCTGCTGACAATCGCAAGCCCGCCGGAGGCGGTGCCGATCTATGCCGGCGACAGCGCTGGCGTACTGGTGCGTCCGATCGCCGACGATGCCGCATTCGAACGGTTGGTCGGCGATCCACGAGTAACGGCCGTCCTGGTGGGGCCGGGCGCCGGGCTCGACGACGCGGTGCGGCGTCATTCTCTGATCGCACGCGCGGCTGGCAAACGCTGCATTTTCGATGCCGATGCACTGACCCTGTTTGCGGAGATGCCGGACGCATTGTTCCGCCGGCTCGATGCCGGCTGCCTCCTGACCCCGCACGAAGGCGAATTTGCCCGGCTGTTTCCCGATCTGGAGGGCGATCGCCTGAGCCGCGCGCGCGCTGCGGCAGCCCGCTGCAATGCCGTGTTACTCCTGAAGGGCGCCGATACCGTGATTGCTGCACCCGATGGTACCGCGGTGCTGAGCCCGCTCGGGCCGGCGACCCTGGCGACCGGGGGAAGCGGCGACGTGCTGGCCGGGCTCGCGCTGGGGTTGATGGCACAAGGCATGCCGACATTGCGGGCTGCGGCGGCGGCATGCTGGTTCCAGGCGGAGGCAGCGCGGGTCCACGGACCAGGCCTGATCGCCGAGGATCTGGTTTCGGGTGTTCCTGAAAGCATGCGCCGGTTGGGGCAAATGGCCGGCCTGCGGACCTAGCGCGGCAGCGTCGCAGTGGCCGGATTTCGGTTGTGTCGCCGGGTCGCGTGCGTTACATGGCCCGGTCCGGGCGCGGGCTCGGCGCCCGGTCAAGCGACGGCGGGCGTGGCGGAACTGGTAGACGCGCCAGATTTAGGTTCTGGTGACGCAAGTCGTGGGGGTTCGAGTCCCTCCGCCCGCACCAGGTCTGCAGCCGATGGGGCGGCCCTTTGCTTCCCGACGAACGAACCGCCGCCAGAGCGCGGTCACAGGCTGGATCACGACGGACAATGAACATGCAGGTAACGGAAACGAACAATCAGGGTCTGCGGCGCGACTACAAGGTGGTGGTGCCGGCTTCGCAGCTTCAGACCGAGATCGCCTCGGAACTCGCCGAGATGGGCAAAAGCGCGAAGATCCCGGGATTTCGTCCGGGCAAGATCCCGATGCCGGTGCTGAAGCAGCGCTTCCTGGGCAATATTCTGCCGCGGGTCGTCGAGCGCGCCGTCACCGACAGTTCGTCGAAAGTGATGAACGAGCGCGGTCTGCGGGCAGCGGGCCAGCCGAAGATCGAGATCGTCTCGTTCCCCGAGGAAGGCGACCTCGAATATACGATGAGTGTCGATCTGTTTCCCGAAATCCAGCCGGTCGATTTTAAGTCGCTTGAGCTCGAGCGTATCGCGGTCGACGTGCCCGATGAGGATATCGAGGAAGAGCTGAAGCGCATGGCTACGCGCCAGCGCAACTCCGAACCGGTCGCAACACCGCGGCCGAGCCAGAACGAGGATGTCGTCGTGATCGATTTCGCCGGCAAGCTCGATGGCGAGCCGTTCGACGGCGGCAGCGCGACCGACCATCACCTGGCACTCGGATCGGGCAGTTTTATTCCCGGCTTCGAGGAGCAGCTCGTCGGCAAGAGTGTCGGCGACCAGGTTGTCGTCGACGTGAAGTTCCCGGACGAATATCCGGCCGAGCATCTCAAGGGCAAGGCAGTTCAGTTCGACGTGACGATCAAGGAAATCCGCGAGCTGAAGCCGGTCGAAGTGAACGAAGAGTTCGCCAAATCGTTCGGCCAGGAATCGCTGGATGCGATGCGCAAGACGGTGCGCGACCATATGGGACGGGAGTATCAGGCGCTGACCCGTTCGCGCATGAAGCGCCAGCTGCTCGACCAGCTTGCTGAAAAACACAGTTTCGAACTGCCCGCTGGTCTGGTCGATGCCGAATTCGAGGCAATCTGGCGCCAGATCGAAGCGGACCAGAAGGCCGGGCGTCTGGATGCGGAAGACAAGGACAAAACCGAAGACCAGCTCCGCAAGGAATACCGCGATATTGCGGAGCGCCGGGTAAAACTCGGGCTGCTCCTTTCCGAAGTGGGGCGGGTAAACAATATAGAGGTCTCGCAGGAGGACCTCACCCGTGCCGTCATGGCGGAAGCCCGGCAATATCCCGGCCAGGAAAAGCAGGTTGTCGAGTATTATCAGAAGCAGCCGCAAGCGCTGGCCCAGCTCCACGCGCCGATCTACGAGGACAAGGTGGTCGACTACATCATCGAGCTGGCCGCTGTGAAGGAACGTAAGTTGTCGCCAAAGGGTTTGGTCGCCGAGTTTGGCGCGGAGTCGAAAGAAGAGGGCAACGAGAGCGCCGGTGCTTGAGACGCCGGTACTTGAGACGCCGGTATTGCTCGGGACTGCGCGGCTCCGTACCGAACGATTGTGAAGGCTGGAAGGAACGAACGATGAGAGACCCGGTCGAGCACTATTACAACGCGCTGATCCCGATGGTGGTCGAGCAGACCAATCGCGGCGAACGCGCTTACGACATCTATTCGCGCCTTCTCAAGGAGCGGATCATTTTCATGGTCGGCCCGGTCAACGATCCGATCTCGAGCCTGGTCTGCGCGCAGCTTCTGTTCCTGGAAGCCGAGAATCCGAAGAAGGACATCTCGATCTATATAAATTCGCCCGGCGGCGTGGTGAGCTCCGGACTCGCGATGTATGACACCATGCAGTACATCCGGCCGGATATCTCGACGGTTTGCATCGGCATGGCGGCCTCGATGGGATCGCTGCTGCTGACCGCCGGCGCCAAGGGAAAACGGTTCAGCCTGCCCAATTCGCGAATCATGATCCACCAGCCATCCGGTGGCTACCAGGGCCAGGCAACGGACATCGAGATCCATGCGCGCGAGGTTCTGGCGATCAAGGCGCGGCTGCACCAGATGTACTGCCGGCATACCGGCCAGCCGCTCTCCGTGGTCGAGGAATCGATGGAGCGCGACAACTTCATGACGCCGCAGCGAGCCAAGGAATTCGGGCTGATCGACGAGGTCGTCAGCGAACGTCCCGATCTCGAGTCTCAGGCAGCGGCAACGGCGTGATGCAGGGTGCCGATGCCCAGGCGCGGCGGCTTACCGGGCTATTAGGCCATTGTGCGCCGCCCGAGCCTATGCGTAACATGAATGCCACAGGGATGA
>JBBDWX010000291.1:0-11782 GCA_040902665.1 Dongiaceae bacterium | reverse complement strand
GCGGCGCGCGGCATCGACGTCGACGGCATCTAGCATGTAGTGAACTACGAACTGCCGAACGTGCCGGAATCCTATGTGCACCGGATCGGGCGCACGGCCCGCGCCGGCGCCACCGGCATTGCGGTCGCGTTCTGCGATCCGGCCGAGCGTGGCCTGCTGCGCGACATCGAACGCCTGATCGGCCGTGCGCTGCCCAAGCAGGGCGCCGACGGGGTTGCCGTCGCGGTCGATGCCGAACCGATCGGGCGGATGCCGGTTCGGGAATCGCGCGAGGGTTCCTCGCGCTGTCGCGGCAACGGCCAGAACAAGCGGGGTTCAGGCAAGCCGAACGGCCAGCGCACCCAGAACGGCGCCCATAGCGGAAACAGGAAGAACGGTGGCCGTCAGGCCGACGCCGGCAAGAGCGCTGCAGCCGGCGACGGTCCGCGGGGCGAGCGGGCAAATGCGCATCGCCGCAATGGCCGGGACGAGCGCCAGGCTAACAGCCGGACCCATGGGCGCTCCGACGACCGCGGGAACGACCGCCGCAACGCACGATCCGAGAACGAGCGCCACCGCGACGAACGTCGCGCCGAAGCCCGCCCCGGCAATGAAGCGGAAGACGCCGGTCTCGCCCGGATGCTCGGCGCACAGTCGACCGGCCCGCGCAACGGCAACGAGCCGCGCCGTCGTCGCGCGGCGTAACGCGGGGTAACGCGCGGCGTAGCTCGATCGCCTGGCCGGCTTGCACTTCGCTTGTCGAAGACGCGGCCGGAAACCGGACAGACAAGGCCCTCATCCCTGAAAGGACGAGGGCCTTTTCGTGACACGCGGCTGACCGGTACGTGAGCGCCGGAACTTCACCGGCACGCGCCGTCCAGCGAACCGTCACTTGTTCCGTTCGGTGGTCGGATCGATGGTCCCGATAATCTCGGTAATTTTCGTCGCCGGAAATCCGCTCAGTCTCGCGTGCTCGCGAATAATTTCTTCATCGCGGGCAAGATAGACGCAGAACGTCTTGTCGGCAGCCACGAAACTTTCGACCCATTGGATCTGCGCGCCGAGCTGGGCCAGCGCGTCGTTCGAGGCCGCTGCCGCCCCGCCCAATTGCCGGTTCTCGAACTTGCCGACGCCCGGAATTTCCCGTTCGACGATGTATCGCTTGAGTGCCATGTCGCTCTCCCTGAACTCGCCGACCTGGCAGATCATCGCAACGAACGCATCAGGGGAACGTAGCCGCCGCCCGCGATCGATGCCGAACCGAGCCTGCATGGCTGGCATTGAAACCGCCGCCCGAATTCAGCTCCTGGGAGCTTCGCACCGCGGTCATTGCAACCGCTATACAATCACACCATCTCCGAGTACAGGCCTATGCACCCGCAATGGGGGATCCACACGTCGATGGCTGAGTCTGGGAGGCCCCAATCCCCCTTTGCCGTCCAGGCGCTGCTCGTGCTCGCTGCGGCGTATACGCTGTTTCTCGCAGCGGATTTTTTCATTCCAGTCGTCGCTGCGGTCATTCTCAATCTGTTGCTGATGCCGCTCGTGCGGCTGGCCGAACGAATTCATGTGCCGCCGCCGGTTTCTGCGGCCCTGATCGTGGCCGCCTTCATGGGCGTGCTGGCGATCGGCTTTGCCAGTCTGTCCGGGCCGATCGCCGACTGGACCGCGCGCATGCCGGAAATCACAGAAGAGCTGGAATACAAGCTGCGTGCGCTGCGCGAACCGGTCGAACGGGTGCAGGAAGCCTCGAAGCAGGTCGAGGAAGCGACCGAAGTCCAGGATCCCGCCGAGCCGACCGTCAAACTCCGGACGCCGGGCCTGCTCGATCGGCTGTTCTCCTCGCTGCAGAAGATCGGCATCCAGCTCACGGCGATGATGGTGCTGCTCTATTTCATGCTCGCGGTCGGCAATCTGTTCACCGAAAAACTGGTGCGCGCGATGCCGCGCCTTTCCGACAAGAAGCGGGCGCTGACCATCACGCATCAGGTCGAGCACGACGTATCGCGGTATCTCGCAACGACAGCCCTGATCAATATCGGGTTCGGTGTCGTCGTCGGCATCGGCCTCTATGCGATCGGCGTGCCCAACGCCCATCTGTGGGGAATCGTGGCTGCGATCCTCAATTTCGTTCCCTATTTCGGCGCGATCGCCGGCATGGCGATCGTCTTCGTTGTCGCACTGTTGCACTACCCGACCATGGGCGAGGCGCTGCTCGCGCCCGGCATTTACCTCCTCGTGAACATTCTGGAATCGCAGTTCCTGACGCCGGCGGTCCTGAGCCGGCGGCTGACGCTTAACCCCGTCATGCTGTTTCTGGCTGTTGCCTTCTGGGGCTTCATCTGGGGCGTGCCGGGCGCGCTGATGGCGGTGCCGCTTCTGGTCGCCTTCAAGGCGCTCTGCGACCATATCGAGCGCCTGTCGGCGATCGGCGATTTTCTTGGCGGCCGCAGTCCAAACGGAAACTCGAACGGCGCGACGGAATAGCGGCCCGGCCTGGCTATCCGTTGTTCGCGAGCACGATGCCCGAGACGGTCATGACGCGCGGGCGGGTGAGTGCGAACATGATCGCCTCGACCACGTCGCGCGTCGTGATCATCGCGCGACCGTCGCGATGGCCGGGCGTTTCTTCCCATGCCGCGCTGTCGGGTTGGATGCCGGCGAAATCCGGCGGATAGAGTGCGATCACGCGGATACCCTGGGGGGCGAGGCTGTGGCGCAGCGCATCGGAGAATCCGGCCTGGCCGTGCTTGCCGGCGATAAAGGGCTCGGATCCGAGCTCACCGGCTGCGCCCGCCGGCAGACCGCTCGTCGAGACGAGATTGACGATATCGGCACCATCAGAGGCTTTCAATGCCGGCAACAGAAACCGGGTCGCCAGCACCGAGCCGGTAACGGCCGAATTGATGGCATCGACGATCGCCGCAACCGAAGCCTGCTCGATACTCTCCGGTAACCATGCCGCTGCATTATTGATCAGGATATCGACGGTCGGAAATTCATTGCGTACAGCCTGGCAGGCACGCTCGACCGCGGCGGGATCGGCCATGTCGCAGCCATGCGTTACCGGACGGAATCCGCCGCGCTTTTCGATTGTCGCCGAAACTTCGGCGAGAGCCGCCTCGTTGCGCCCGAACAGCACGACGCGGCAACCGGCATCGGCCAGCACCAGCGCCAATGCGCGGCCCGTGCCGCGCCCGCCGCCGGTGATCACCGCAACCTTTCCGTCGAGCCCGCGAGTATCGATGGCCATTGAGCCTGCTTTGCCATGGTTCAGAAAATGGACCGGGCAATGTTACCCGATCCTTGCCCCCGATCCTTGCCCCCCGACAACTGGACCGTCATTCTGCCGTCGGGGAGCCTGCGATGAGGGGATCATGATCAAGCTGGTCTACTGTTTCAAGAAGCGCGCCGGCATGAGCAGTGCCGCGTTCTGGGATTATTGGCACAACACGCATACGGAGATCGCGATCGGCATGCCGGGCGTTCGACGCCTGGTGCAGAGCCGCACCGTCCGAGACCCGAGCGATCCGAACGAACCCGGATATGACGGCATGGCGGAGCTGTGGTTCGACGATTGGGCGGCGCTGGCGACGGCGGCGGCCAGTCCGGAATGGGCCGCATCGACCGCGGATGAAGCAAATTTCATCGAAGCCGGCAGCCAGACCTACTTCGTTACCGAAGAACACACGGTGCAGGATTACGTGGCGCGGTAGCGCCGGCGCAAAACGTCGTCAGCGCATCATTGCGTCGAGCTCGGCCGGATCGAGCCCCTGCGCCGCCCAATGCGCGCGCGCCAGGGCAAACCGGGTGAAAACATCCTCGTAACCATTCTGCCGGCCATGCTCATCGGTGTAAATGAGCGAGCCGCGCGTGACAAAGAACGTGCTCATGCCCAACGTCTCGTGGGCGACCAGCGTGTGCATTTCGCCGGGCGGCTCGTAGATGAATGTGCCCTTGTTTGCGATCCAGTCATGTTCGAGATAACGCCACGAGCCATCGAGCGTGAACCCATAAACCGGTTGCGTGTGATAGTGGCAGGCGAGCTGCCGGCCCGGCGCAATGCGCAGCACGCTCGACCAGCCACCCGTTGTCACGTCGAACAGGAATGGGCGGAACTGCACGCCGTCGCGCAAGGGAACCCAGCGCTTCGGATCGGACGCATCGAAATGCTCGATGATCTCGGTAATCTCGTTGACCGAACGGAAAACCAGCGGTGCTGCCGCCGGTTTGATCTCATTCATGTCGTTCTCCCCGCGGCGGTGCCGACTGGCTTCAGGCGAGCACGTCCCCGCTCAGTTCCGGATTCGGTACCTTGCCGGTTTCGCGGAAGGCGCGGCGATACTCGTAAGCGGCGGTGTTGTTCATCTCGGTCCAGTAGCCGCATTTTGTCGGCGGAAACTTCGGTTTCTCGCCGGGCTTGAGCAGCGAGGGAACGCAACTCGCCACCGTGTCGTAACTCGCGCCATAGAAAAAAGGCATGGAATACCGCTCCTTGCCGCTACGGTTGATGACGCGGTGCGGCGTCGAACTGAACAGGCCGTTGGTCCAGCGCGCCATCATATCGCCAATATTGATGATGAACGTGCCCGGTACCGGTGTCGCTTCGATCCACTCGCCGGCAATGTTTTGCACCTGCAGCCCGCCGGTGCCGTCCTGCCAGAGGATGGTGAAGCACTCATAGTCCGAATGCGCGCCGATGCCGATACGCTGTGGATCGATCGGCCCCTCCTGCGGTGGATAATAGATCAGGCGCAGCTGGCCCATCGGTTTGTCGATCAATGGCTCGAACCAGGTCTCCTCCAGGTCGAGCGCGAGCGCGAAGGCGCGGAACATGACGCGGCCCAGTGAAAGAATTTCGTCATAGTAGGCATAGATGTGTTTGCGAAAATCCGGCATATCTTCCGGCCAGATGTTCGGGCCGTAGATCATGTTGCCCGCGAGATAGTCGGGATCGTTCTCCGGTAACTCGAGCGCGACCTCGAAAGCCTCCTGATGGTCGGGCTTTGCGGACACATCGGCATAGAGGCCGCCGTATCGCACGAATCCACGATGGCGCTGAGCGTGCATGATGTCGTGCTGAAGCTTGTATTCGAGCGGCCGATGGAAGTATTCGGCCATCTGCTCGCGAGCGCAGATCATGCGCTCTTCCCGCACGCCGTGATTTTTTATGTACATAAAACCGACTTCGCTGCAGCAGCGGCGTAGTTCCTTTGCCACGGCGAGGCGCCCGGCGCGGTCGGGACCGAACATCGGCCCGATGTCGACGACGGGAATCTCCGAAAACGCAATCCGCTTGGCGGCGATCGCAGCTTCGTTGCCTGCGTGGGCCGAATCCGGCATGAAGCATCCTCCCGGCGCATCCGATGGGTGCCCGCCCGATCCGGCGGACGATCAGCCCGCATGATGCCCGCGAGGCCCACCGCAGGCAATGGTGCGAGCGCCTTGCGGGCGAATCAGGCAGGCACTTATAGTCCCGCCGCCATGAACGATCTTTTCTCCGGACCGAGTCGGCGCGGCGAGCGCAACTACACCGCCAAGGACATCGAGGTACTCGAGGGCCTGGAGCCGGTGCGGCGGCGCCCGGGCATGTATATCGGCGGCACCGATACGCGCGCCATGCACCATCTGGTGGCGGAACTGCTCGACAACGCAATGGACGAGGCGGTCGCCGGCCATGCGAGCCGCATCGAGATCGCCTATGACAAGGACGGCTATGTGAGCGTCAGCGACAACGGGCGCGGTATCCCAATCGATCCGCACCCCAAGTTCAAGACCAAATCCGCCCTCGAAGTGATTCTCACAACGCTGCATTCGGGCGGCAAGTTCGGCGGCAAGGTCTACACCACATCGGGCGGCCTGCACGGCGTCGGGCTTTCGGTCGTCAACGCACTGGCCGACGATCTCGAAATCGAGGTCGCGCGCGACCGGCAGCTCTACGCACAGCATTACAAACGCGGTAAGCCTGCCGGTAAACTCAAGAAACAGGGTGCCGCTCCCAACCGTCGCGGCACCACGATTCGTTTCCATCCCGATCCCGAGATCTTCGGCAAGGATCCCAAGTTTGAGCCGGTGCGGCTCTGCCGGATGGCGCGTTCGAAGGCCTACCTCTTTCGCGGCGTCGAAATTCGCTGGCGCTGCGATGCGGCGCTGATCGGAAAATCCGACAAAACACCGGTCGAAGCGGTCTTCCACTTTCCCGGCGGCCTGGTCGATTTCCTCGGCGAAAGTCTCGAAGGGCGAAAGACCGTCACCGATATGCCGTTCACCGGCGAGTCCGCCTTCGGCGACAAACAGGGGCGCGTCGAATGGGCCATCGCCTGGCCGGCCACGGGCGATGGGTTTTTGAACTCCTATTGCAACACAGTGCCGACGCCGGAAGGTGGGACCCACGAGGCAGGCCTGAAAACCGCCCTCGGTCGCGGGCTGCGCAGCCATGGCGAGCTGACCGGCAATCGCAAGGCGGCGCAGATCACCGCCGACGACGTGATCGAGGATGCGGCGATCATGCTGTCGCTGTTCCTCAAGGATCCGCAGTTCCAGGGCCAGACCAAGGAAAAGCTTGCATCGGTCGAGGCGCAGCGGCTGGTCGAGGCGACGCTCAAGGATCATTTCGAGCACTGGCTGTCGGCCGATCCCGAACGGGCGCGCGATCTGATCGATTATGCACTGGCCAAGGTCGAGGAACGTCAGCGCCGAAAGCAGGATCGCGAGCTGACGCGCAAGACCGCCACGCGCAAGGTGCGGCTACCGGGCAAGTTGACCGATTGCACGCGCGATAGCGCGAGCGGAACCGAGATATTCCTGGTCGAAGGCGACAGCGCTGGCGGGTCGGCGAAGCAGGCCCGCGACCGCGAAACGCAGGCGGTGCTGCCGCTGCGCGGCAAAATCCTGAACGTCGCCAGCGCCTCGGCCGACAAACTCGGCGCGAACCAGGAATTGATCGATCTGATCCAGGCCCTCGGGTGCGGTACGCGCGACAAGTACGCGGAGAGCAAACTTCGATACGAGCGGGTCATCATCATGACCGACGCCGACGTCGATGGCGCGCATATCGCCTCGCTCCTGATGACGTTCTTCTATCGCGAAATGCCCGGCCTGATCGAAGGCGGTCACCTGTTCCTGGCGTTGCCCCCGCTCTATCGGCTCGCCCAGGGTGGCACGGTCGCCTATGCGCGCGACGACAAACATCGCAACGAACTGCTGCAAACCGTATTCAAAGGTCGCGGCAAGGTCGAAACCAGCCGCTTCAAGGGCCTTGGCGAGATGCCGGCGACACAGCTCCGCGAGACAACCATGCATCCCAGCTCGCGCATCCTGCTGCGCGTCGAGGTTCCCGACAGGTTTCACGCCGACACACGCAAGGCGGCGCGCGACACCGCCGATCTGGTCGAGCAGCTTATGGGCCGCAAACCGGAGCTGCGCTTTCGCTTCATCCAGGATCATGCCGGCGACGTCGAGACGCTGGATATCTGATACTCAGGCTGGCGCGTCTTGCGAGGCTCCAGCCAAGGCACCAAATTAGACCAATGCACCGCCCACTCCGTTGCGTGCCTGCCCTGTTGATCGCCCTTGTCGCCGCCGCCTGTGCGAACGAGGGCACCATCAGCCACCGCACGATCCATCGCAGCATGATTGAGCAGGCTGTAACGCAGATGC
Organism: Dongiaceae bacterium; assembly: GCA_040902665.1. Taxonomy (GTDB): domain Bacteria; phylum Pseudomonadota; class Alphaproteobacteria; order Dongiales; family Dongiaceae; genus JAWXBK01. Next base: position 4,144 of record JBBDWX010000291.1, on the reverse strand, counting down.
GCGGCGGCAGCACGGTGACGCTCGTCGTCATCGGTAGTCCGTTCGTGGTCAATCCGACAGCAGAAGATCGGGCCGCGTTCGAAACGCAGGTTGCGGCCAATATCCAGGACGCAAATCCGGGTGGCGGCGCGCAGTTTTCTCCGATGACTGCCGACGCCGCGCGCGGCCATCGCCGTATCGTACTGGTGTTCGACGGCCCTGCGAACACGAACGGCCCCGATCTCTGCGATGCAGTATTGCCGACCGGCGGTCGCGCCAATGCTGTCGGCGAGATTCGAGTCGTCGCAGCCTTCTGCGCGGCCGACAACCGCGCTTACTCATCCCTCGCGGCACGCCATTCCGGCGCCGTGTCTGCGGAGGACCCGAAGTTCCGCCTGTTCCTGCGCCGCATCATTCATGGATTATTGCCATTTGAAGACCCACAGTCGCACCCCGATCACGACCGCGGCGAGTATCCGCTCGCACTCTGAGGACTGTATCGTCAGCGGATCAAGGCGCTGACTTCCCTGAATTCCGGTGCGGCCGCATCGTGCAACCACTCGAACAACACCATTTCTGTCGTCACGATCGCGATGCCGGCGAGTTGCAGCCGCGATACCGCCGCATCGATGCTGGCCTGCCGTCGTGAGGAGCAGGCATCGCGCACGACGAAGCAGCGATAACCTTCAGCGGCGAGATCGAGTGCGGTCTGCAGCACACAGACATGCGTCTCGATGCCGCAGATGACCACCTGGGGTCGCCCGAACCCGGCAATCCGCGCCCGCAATGCCGGATCGCCGACACAGGAAAAGGCGGTTTTCGACAGGATTGCCCCAGGCGGCACCAGTCCGCGAAGCGCGGGTACGGTCGACCCGAGGCCCTTGGGATACTGCTCGGAAGCGAGAATCGGAACATCCAGGCGAGTGGCGGCTTTTAGCAGAATGGCGCCATTTGCCTGCACCGATCCGGCATCCGCCATGGCGGGCAGTAGCCGCTCCTGGACGTCGACCATGAGTAAAAAAGATTGGTTCCGGTCGATCACCATGATGGCTCCCTGCGACGCATTTGCCCGCATACGGACCTAGGACGGCCTCAAAAGGCCCAAAAACCAAGGCTTTCCCTTGACAAATAGGGCCTTCGGGCCTAGATACCCGCTTAACACAAGCCGCAACAGGGCTGCCTACCGCGCCCCGGCGGCCAGAGAAAGAGAATCTCCGCTACTCATGGCGTTTTCACAATTGGGCCTCGGCCCCGACGTTCTTCGTGCAATTTCAGACAGCGGCTACGACAAGCCCACGCCAATCCAGGAGCAGGCCATTCCGGTCGTCCTCATGGGGCGTGATGTGCTCGGCTGCGCCCAGACCGGCACCGGCAAGACGGCAGGCTTCACCCTGCCGATGATCGAGATTCTGTCGAACGGCCGGGCCAAGGCCCGCATGCCGCGCTCGCTCATCATCGAACCGACGCGCGAACTGGCGGCGCAGGTCGCCGAAAGCTTCGACCGCTATGGCAAATATCACCCCCGTCTCACCAAAGCCCTGCTCATCGGCGGCGAATCGTTTGCCGACCAACTGAGGCTGCTCGATCGCGGTGTCGACGTTCTGATCGCCACACCGGGCCGGCTGCTCGATCTGTTCGAGCGCGGCAAGATCCTGCTGTCGGACGTCAAGATCCTGGTGATCGACGAGGCCGACCGGATGCTCGACATGGGCTTTATTCCCGATATCGAGCGCATCGTCTCGCTACTGCCGAAGATTCGGCAGACCCTGCTTTTCTCGGCAACGATGCCACCGGAAATCCGGCGCCTTGCCGATGCCTTCCTGATGAATCCGAAATCGATCTCGGTCGCCCCGCCCGCCTCCCCTGCTGAAATGGTCATTCAGAAGCTGGCCGTGGTACCGGCGGAATCGAAGCGCGAAGTCCTGCGGCATCTGCTCAACACCGAGGATGTCAAAAACGCAATCATATTCTGCAACCGCAAGCGCGACGTCGACATCCTGCACAAATCGCTGAAGTCGCATAGCTTCGATGTGGCTCCATTACATGGCGACATGTCGCAGCCGGCGCGAACCGAAACCCTCGAAAAGTTCCGCAACAACGAAGTGCGCATTCTGGTGGCGAGCGACGTCGCGGCGCGCGGGCTCGATATCCAGGGCCTCAGCCACGTCTTCAATTTCGACGTCCCAATTCATGCCGAAGACTATGTACACCGTATCGGACGCACCGGGCGTGCAGGCCGCGAAGGGCGCGCGTTTACCCTCGCCGTACCCGCGGACGGCAAGTTTGTCGCCGCGATCGAAGCATTGATTGGCAAGGCCGTTCCGCGCATCCAGATCGAAGGCATGGAAGCCGGGCCGCTCGACGAGAACAGCCGGCGCGACGCCGGCCGCAGCCGCGGCCCGCGCGGCGGCAGACCGTCGGGCCGGGACAAGAGTGCGGACCGGCGCAAACCGGCAGCGAAGGCACAATCGGGCGCGAACGATGCGCCGAATTCTCCGATTCCACCGGTCGCGCCTGCTTCCGTCGAACCCGCCACCCCGCCCGTCTCCGCTGCCAAACCGGCACCAGAGCGGCCGGCCGCCAACAAGCGCGAGCAACGGCCGCAAAGCGACAAGCGGGAGTCCCGACGCTCGAAAGCGCGCGGCGACAACAAGCAACACCGTGGCGAGCGCAAGCCGGACGATAGTTTCGAAGAGCCGCACAATGTCGTCGCGTTCGGCGATCATATGCCGAACTTCCTGCGCATCCCCGTTCCGGTTTCACGCAAGGCGTCGTAAGCGCGCGCTGACGTTCAGTTCCAGCCGGTGTAGATATCGAGGCCGCGCTTCTTGATCTGACTACCGATAATCACACGCTGAATCTCCGACGTTCCTTCCCAGATCCGATCGACTCGCACATCGCGATAGAGCCGCTCGACCGGGTTCTCGCGCATATAGCCGCGTCCGCCCATAATCTGCACCGCCTTGTCCACCACCCGACCCGACATTTCGGATGCATAAAGCTTGATCGCGCTGGCTTTGGCGTGGGTCAGCTTGCGATCGAGCCCGCGATCGACCTCGGCAGCAATTCGATACAGCATTGATTTTGCGGCCATAATCTCGACCGCCATGTCGGCCAGCATGAACTCGATTGCCTGAAAATCGCGGATCGCACGCCCGAACTGTATCCGCTTGGCGGCAAAGTCGTTGGCGATCTCGGTTGCCCGGATTGCTGCGCCGACGCCGTGCGCGCCCAGCTCTATTCTCGTGTCGGTAAACCAGTCCTTGGTCAGGTCGAGCCCGCCACCGACCTTGCCGAGCAGACGCGAGGCATCGACCTCCACATTGTCGAATACCATTTCGTAATGCTCGAACAGGTAAGTGTGCATGAACTTCGGTTCACGCTTCACGATCACGCCGGGCTGATTCTTTTCTACAATGAACAGCGTCGGCTTGTCTGGGTCGCCGTCGACGATCGCATGCACCAGGATGATGTCCGCATAGTCTGCCGTCGTGACAAACCATTTTTCGCCGCTGATATAATATTTGCCGTTGCGAAAGTCGGCGCGGGTGCGAACCATGCGCGTGTCCGAACCGGCGTCCGGCTCGGTAATCGCATAACAGGAACGCCGCGTCCCTTCGTTGCAGGGGAAGAGGTAGGTGCGACGCTGCTCTTCGGTGCCATGCATCAGCGGCAGCGATGCCCCAAAGCAGAGCGTCCAAAGCGCGCCGGTGACCTTGCCGAGTTCCTCATGCAGCAGGACCTTCTGCATGGTTGTGAGGCCCTGCCCGCCATCCTCCGTCCGATGGTTCCAGCCGTTGAAGCCGTAATCGCGCACGCCCTGCTTGATCCTTTCGATCGTTGCATCGGGCAGCGTGCCTTTCGCCTCAAGCTCGAGCTCGTAGGGATAGAAGTGTTTTTCAACCATCTCGCGCGCACGGGCGTGCACCGCGCGATCTTCAGGCGACAAGCTGATGTCCATCGTTCCGGGTCTCCGGCTGGGCGGCTTTGGGAATAACAAGCGCATCGAGCGCGACACAACCGTCGGGCCCGGCGATCACGGGATTGACGTCGATCTCGTGAATAAGACCGGCGAGATCGGCAACGAGGGAGGAAAAGGCGCTGAGGGCCTCGGCGAGCGCAACCAGATCGGAGGGCCGGGATCCCCGAACGCCACCGAGCACCG
>JBBDWX010000290.1:0-11840 GCA_040902665.1 Dongiaceae bacterium | reverse complement strand
GCGGCTCTATCTGCACGAGAAGATCGCCGACCGATTTGTCGACGGGCTGGTCGAGCGCGCCAAGGCGATCCGCATCGGCGATCCGCTCGCCGAGGAAACCCAGATGGGCCCGCTCGCGACGACCGGCCAGCTCAACCGCATCGAGGCGACGGTCGCGCGCGCGATCGAACAGGGCGCGACCCTGCGCCATGGCGGCCGGCGCCCGCCGCAATTCAATGCCGGCTGGTATTACGAGCCGACGATCCTCGACGTGCCCGATCAGAAACTCGATATCGTCGATACCGAAATGTTCGGACCCGTCCTCAGCGTGCTGCGCTTCCGCGAGGAAGAGGAAGTCCTGCGCATGGCCAACGATACGCAATACGGCCTCGCCGCCGGGATCTTCACCCGCGATGTCGGGCGGGCCATGCGCGTCGCCAAACAGGTCCGCGCCGGCATCGTCTGGATCAACACCTATCGTGTGGTGTCGCCGATCGCCGAGTTCGGCGGCTTCAAGAACAGCGGCTACGGGCGCGAGGGCGGCCTCCAGGCGATCTACGACTACACCAGGCCGAAGACGGTCTGGCTCAACACCTCGCCGGAGCCGATCGCCGACCCGTTCGTGATGCGCTGAACGCATTATGACCGGCATACCGTCAGCACCGTCCGGGTCCGCGGCGAACAGGACTGCGTCTACGAGATGCATTCCAACTATACACTGTTCCAGACCGACCTGATCGAGGGCGAAACAAAACTGTTCGTGACCGAAAAATACGAGGACCGGATCGTGTTCGAGGGCGACCGCCTGCTGTTCAAGTCGAAGCTGGTGATCGTCGACACCTATTCGATCCCGAACCTGCTCGCGACGCCGATCTTAGGGGCGCGACTGAGATTTTGCTCTAACGCCTTCTGCTTTGCGCCACCCCTTCATTGTCATCGCCGGTTGAATTCCGGTTCAGTGTTAGTCGATCCTCATGGTGAGCCTGTCGAACCATGAGGGCTGCACGATCGTGCCGCCTCATCCTTCGACAGGCTCAGGATGAGGCCAAGCATGATAAGTTCTATGAGACAGGAAACTTTCCGCTGCGGTCCCGACTCCATCAAGAAACCGGCCGCCCCCTAGAGCGCCAGCTTCAACCGCTTCGAATGCGAGCGCGAACAGCAAACCGTGATCCACTTGTTCGAGGCGTGCATCTCGTCGTCGAACACCACGTCGCGATGATCGGGCACACCCTCGACCACCTGCACCGCGCAGGTGCCGCACACCCCCTCGCAGCAGACCGATTCGACTTCGAAGCCGTTTTCCTCGAGCACCTGCAGGATCGAGCGATCGGGCGGTACCTCGAAGACCTGGCCGCTGCTCTCGATCTCGACTTCGAACGTATCGTTTGCGGCCGCCGGCGGCTGCACCGCGGCGGTGAAATATTCGAGATGCAGCGCGCCCGCCGGCCAGTGCGCCATCGAACGCTTGACCGCCTCCATGAAGCCGGTCGGCCCGCAGCAATAGACATGCTCGCCCGCCTGCGGCGTCTGCAGCAGCTTTGCGAAATCGAGGCCCTGGGACGGATCGCCGCCATCGTGATGGAACTGCACATGCGCAGCGAAAGGCTCCGCCGTGAGCACATCGCGGAAGGCAGTATGATCGGGCTGGCGTGTGCAGTAATGCAGCGTCCAGCGCTCGCCCCTCCGCTGCAGCTCGCGGATCATCGAAAGGATCGGGGTGATGCCGATGCCGCCCGCGATCAGCCGATGATGGCCGGCCTCGGCGGAGAGCGGAAAATTATTGAGCGGCGCCGAAATCTCGATCGTCGCACCCTCGCGGATGGCATCGTGCATTTCCGCCGATCCGCCGCGCCCGGCAAGCTCGCGCTGCACTGCAATCACATAGCGATCGGCTTCCTCCGGATCGTTGGCCAGCGAATAGGATCGCGCGAGGCCCGAAGGCAGCCAGACATCGAGATGGGCGCCCGCCGTGAAGGCCGGCAAGGCGGCGCCGGCCGGATCGACCAGCTCGTAGGACCGGATACGTTCCGCTTCGCTACGAACCTGCCGTACCCGAACCTGCAGACGTTGCCGTTCGACCATTACCCTCAATAACCCAGTTTGGGATCGACCACGTTCCGCAACGGTTCGCCGTCGAGATGCCGGCGCATGTTCTCGAAGAACAGCTTCAGCGTGAGTGCCACGTAGGAATCGCCATCGTCCGCCGATACGTGCGGCGTCACGATCAGATTCGGAGTCTGCCATAGCGGCGAATCCATGGCCAGCGGCTCGGGATCGAAAACATCGAGAATGGCCCCGGAAAGGTGACCCCGGCGGAGTTCGTCCGCGAGCGCCGTGTAATCCATGACACCCTCGCGCCCGACATTCACGATGCCGCTGCCGGGTTTCATCGAGGCGAGACGGCGCCGATCCATCAGCCCGCGTGTTTCGTCGGTCAGCGGCGTCGCCATGAACACATAGTCGGCCAGCGGCAGCACGCGATCGAGGTCGGCCGTGGTTACCATGCGATCGACACCGGGCGCCGGTCGGCCATGCCGGCTCACGCCGATCACCGTCACGTCGTATGGCTTGATGAGCCGGGCGACCGCACCGCCGATCGAGCCCACGCCAATGATCAGCACGGTCTTGCCGGCGATCGGCGTCGAATAGAGCGATTCCCAAATTTGCGTCTTCTGGTTTTCGACGATACCCGGCATGCGGTTATGCAGCATGAAGATCGCCATCACGCCGAACTCGCCGGCCTTGGCCGCATGCGCGCCCTTGTTGTTCACCAGCGTGACACCGGCCGGCAGCCAGCTCATCGGGCAAAGATGCTCGACCCCGGCCCCGATGATATGGATCCAGCGCAGACCGGGGGCGACCGACGCCAGATTTTCGGTCGGCAGATCCCAGGTCACCAGCACATCGGTCGTCTTCATCGATGCGGCGAAATTCTCTGTGTCCCAGTCGATGAACACATCGAGCATCGGCGCGACATCGGGATAGTCGCGCGCAACCTCATCGAACCGCTCGCGGGTGATGGTGAAAACCGCCTCGCCTTCCGGCGTGTTCGGGAAGGTATCGGGCGATGCGTGGTTGTTCTTGATATGAACGCGCAGCTTGTCGCCGTTCATCGGGCAATGGCTTCCGTCATTGGCCGCCCGCCGCCTCGAGCGCCCTGAGCCGCTCGAAGATCTGATTGTCTCGCGCATCCCCGCGCAGATGGTCGGCCTCGTGGTAGATGGTCATCACCTTGTTGCCCACTTCGCGCAGGAACTCGCCGTCGTCCCGGCCGGGCTGCGGCGGCAGATGCAGGACCGTGTCGCTGCCGTAAGTATTGACCGGCATCGGACCGGCATCGACCGGCTGTTTCGCCCGGGCGCCATTCTTCACGTCGCGGATCTGCTGGCGCAAGACCCGGCGCATCAGTGCGATACCGCGGTCGCTCGGCACCAGATGTTCGTTCTTGTGGATCGTGATCTCGCCCATGCCTTCGACTGCCTCGAGATCGCCCGGAAAACGCTGCCGCACGTCGTAGGTCCGGTCGAACAGCTCGCCCTGCTCGATGAGTTGCAGACCCTCCTGTGTGTTCCATTCCGGCGGGTCTGCGCGATCCCCGAAGCAGCCCCAGGCATAGGCGACCGTGTTGGTATCGTCGATCGGCACCACCCAGCGGACGAAGGCGCTGCGCCCGAAATAACGCGGCGCCGTGCCATCGCAGGCGAAGAGCGCGCCGGCCTGCGTGAAATTGGGGAACACCATCTCGTTGACCCGCACCCAGACATTGTCGCCGACCCGGCGCGTGTTGGTGCCCAGCATGTAGGGCGTGCGATCGTAGAACTCGAGCTCGCCCAGCTCGCCGAGTTCTTCCGAGAACTGCGCCCGGCTGATGCGTGCATGCAGGAAACTGGTGTGCAGCGGATCGAGAATGGCGTCCAGCACCTGAAGCCAGTTGCAGCCGAACGGCGCCTTGTACGGCACCATCTCCATGCCGGGAATGACGAACGCGTCGTAGATCGGAAATTCCGGCGTTTCCTCGGGCGGGCCCATATAGGCGAAGATCAGGCCCTTATATTCCTGCACCGGATAGGCACCGAGCCGCACATTGCGCTTGATCCGCTCGGCGATCGCCGCCGGCTGGCCGGGCACGTCGAGAATCGTGCCGTCGATATCGAACAGCCAGCCGTGATAGCAGCAGCGCAGCCCGTCGCTTTCGCATTTACCATATTCCAGCGAGGCAAGGCGATGGGGGCAGTTCTTGTGCACAAGTCCGTATCGGCCGGCGAGATCGCGGAACAGCACGAGATCCTCGCCGAGCACGCGGATCGTCAGCGGCAATTCGCCGAGATCCTGTGTCATCGCGACCGGATGCCAGAAGCGGCGCAGATACTCGCCGCACGGCGTACCGGGCCCGACACGCGTGACCTCGTCGTCCGGCTGGCGATCCGTTCTGACATGGTATCCGGAAAACGCACCGGCCATCCGTGGGGTGCTGTTCGCTACGTCGTTCATCGGAACTTCCCTCTGTGTCGCTCGCTGGTCCTGAACGTTCGGGCGCGTTGCCGGCGGGCGGTCGCATCCTTGAACCTGCCGGGGATCTCCGCTGCGCGACGCCGGGGCCGTCCGGTCGTTCGCGCGCGTCCCGCTTCGATTGGCCATTTCATTGTGTGTTTTCTCGAATTCTGCCGAGGCTAACAGGACCAAAAGCTTGACAACACACGAGCTTTTTGGTGTTTTGTTATTAGTTTTTCTTATATCATGGCGAACGATGGCACAGCGCCGTCACCTTTATCTGAACGCGCTCAAGGCGTTCGAAGCGGCCGCCCGGCATCTCAGCCTGACCTTTGCGGCGGAGGAACTCGGCGTCACCCAGGCGGCCGTCAGCCATCACATCCGCCAGCTCGAAACCCATCTCGGTGTCGCCCTGTTCAAGCGGCGCTCGCGCGGCATCGACCTCACGCCCGCGGGTGAAATTTTGGCGCCGGTGGTGCGCGAATCCTTTGGCCGCATCGGTGACGCGCTCGAACTTCTGGCGGATTCGAAACCCGGCCAACCGCTCACCGTGACCGCAACGCCGATTTTCGCCTCTCGCTGGCTCATTCCACGCCTCGGCCGGCGAGCCGGCGAAGACGTGCGCGTCAATATTCGCCTGCTGCCGAACCTTCGCCTGCTCGATCTGCGGCGCCGCGAAGCCGACATTGCCGTGCGTTGCGGCATCCCGCCCTGGCCGGGCCTGGAAGCCGAACTTCTGGCGCCGATCCACCTCACGCCGGTCTGTAGCCCGCAGTTCCTCGAGAAACACGGGCCCATCCGCGAGCCGCGCGACCTGCTGCGTCTGCCGCTGATCCATGCCGACACGCCGGACCGGGAAGACGGCGAAGAATGGCGGCGCTGGTTCGGCCATGTCGGAATCGACGAGCTGCCGGGTTCGCAGGCTCTCTCGTTTCACGAGCCGATGCTGTCGATGCAGGCAGCGATCAACGGGCTCGGCATCGGGATGGGCTATTGCGAATTGATCGATGCCGATCTGGCGGCCGGCACCTTGCAGCAGATCCTGCCGATCGAGGTCCGCCACCCGTACAGCTATTACCTCGTCTATCCGCCCGAGCGGCGGCGCGACGACGAGGTGCGCCGGTTCCGGGAGTGGATCCTGCGCGAGGTAAACGGAAGCACCAGGCCACCGGCACCGAAGGCGCGCGGCGCCCTCAAATCGGTGGCCAAACCGAGCGCCCGAAAATCGCGCGCCCGCGCCTGAGACCGGGCCTCCCGTCCCCTGGACGACACGCGGGTTGCCGTCTCCGACGGATGCTCCTGAGAGGCGTTCCGCGCCCGGTTGTTTACTTTCTGTGCGGTTGATCCTTGGGTCACCAGCGAACGGCCGGCTATATCCCGATGGCCTACGGAGCGTCGGTAATCGGCGCGGCGGCCCCCGAGCTTGTTCCGGGAATTGAATACAGTCTACTCTTTTGCCGCCTTTTCCATTCGCCCCTCTTTCGCCTCAGGAGCCATCACTTGGATTCCAGCCCGGAAGACCGTCTCGGCGATGCAGCGTCGGATTCCAGGGGCGTGCCGGCGGCGATCGCCGAGTACATCCGCAACAGTATTTTCGAGCGGGAAGTCCAGGTCGGCCAGCCGCTGCGCCAGAAGGAAATCGCGGATGCGTGCGGCGCCAGCCGGGTTCCGGTGCGCGAGGCCCTGAAACAGATCGAGGCGGAAGGGCTGGCCGAGTTCCGGCCCCGGCGCGGCTATGTCGTCGCGGGGTTCGATCTCGACGAGATCGCTGACATTTTCCTGATCCGGAAGTTCGTCGAGGAACGGGCCGGCTATCTGGCTGCCCAAAATCGCACCGCAGAAGATGTGCGCGAAATCGAGGGCCTGTTGCGGCAGATGGATCGCAATCTGACAACCGATCCGGCATCGGTACAGCGCTTCGCGGTCGGCAACCGGCTGTTCCATCAGCGTCTGTCGGCGGCATCGAAGCGGCGCCAGCTCGTGCGGATCCTCGACAATCTGCGCGGCCAGGTCGAACGCTATGTCCGGCTCGATTCCCGCACCCCCGGCCGCCTCGAGGTGGCCCAGGACGAACACCGGGCGATCGTGGATGCGTTCCGCGACGGCGATGCGGAACGGCTTGGCCGACTGTGCGGCGAGCATGCCCAGCGCACGGCAGACCGGTTACTGAAGACCCTGCGCGACCGGCTCGATACGACGCAGCCGCGTTGAGGCATCCGGCGCGTCGGCTCAGGATTTGCCGGCGGCGATCTCTTCCATGTCGATGTAACGGTTGCCGATGCGTGGATGCGCGCGGCCGCCGGTCGAAGCGCCCAGCGCCACGACGATCTCGTCGGGTCCGGGCGCATCGTTGATCGAGAACTCGATCGTCAGATAGTGCGAGCGCTGGCCCTCGTCGAGCTTGTGCATCATCGGCACGGCGATCGAGCAGCCCGGGCCGCCACGCTTGTTGGTGAAGCTGAGATAGGATTTCCCGCCGACCGCCTCGCGATAGAGATTGCCGAACCGCAGCGTGTGGATCAGGGCGGAGGCATGCTCGATCTCGCCATTGCTGCCGACGACGGCCGCCTTGCCATAGGCCTCCACGCGATCCTTGCCACCGCAGGCCTCGACGACGATCGGCACCAGCCGGCGTGCGAGTTCGGGTGCGACGTCGAGGATCTCGGGGCGAAGATTCTCGACGAAACCGCGCCCGGCCCAGGGGTTCCGCAGGACCGCGGCGGCGGCCACCATGCGCGTCGGCTCGGTTGCAGCCTTGCCGCCCTCGATCAGACTGTCTTCCACGAAATGAACAATCTTGCGAATTTCGCCCGGCAAGGCGGCTCTCCCCTCTTGGTTCAGGATTGCAATCCGCTCGCGCTAAACGCGACCGGACGCGGTTCGCATTGAATGCGCGGTTACTCGGCCGCGCTGCGCGCCTGGTCGCGCCGGGCGAATTCCGGCGCCACCTCGTCGCAGAACAGCTTCATCGACTTTTTCTGTTCCGCCATCGGCAGACCGTAACTGGCGCAATAGATGAAATTGTCGACACCGAGCGCCTCGTAGTCCTTCAGCTTGGCGATCACCTGGTCTGGCGTGCCAAACATCAGATTGGTGCGCAGCATTTCCGGATCGTATTCGGCGCGGTTCGCCAGCATGTTGAGGTCGATTTCCTCCGGGAAACCGTTCTCGACCTCGCCCAGCTCCTTGAACAGGTTTTCGAACTGCGCGCTCTGGCGCTGCACGGCCTTGACCGGCACTTCCCAGGCGTCCGGTTTGTCGTAAACGGCCGTGTAGCGCATCGTGGCGAAGCGCGGGCGCGGCACGTTCGGCGCCTTGGCGCAGGCATCCTCGAAGCGCTGCTTGTAGGCCTCGACCTCCGAGAAGGGTCGCGACAGCGCCCAGGACATCACATTGCAACCGTTCGCGACCGACCAGTCATAGGAGCCGGGATCGCGGGCGGCGACCCAGAACGGCACATGCTTCTGCAGCGGCTTCGGACAGGAGGTCGCCTTCGGAAAATCCCAGTACTCGCCGTGATGCTCGAAATCGCCGGCCCACAGGCCGCGCAGGATCGGCAGGATTTCCTTCATCATCGGCACGCCCAGATTCTGCGGCAGGCCCTTCATCATGCGATCGAATTCGCGCTGATAGGCGCCCTTGCCGAGACCCAGCTCGAGCCGGCCGCCGGAGAGCAGATCGAACAACGCCGCCTCGCCGGCGAGCTTGATCGGATGCCAGTAGGGCACCACCACGACCGCGGTGCCGAGCCGGATCTGCGAGGTATGCGCCGCCCACCAGGCCAGAAGCTGGAACGGGCCGGGCGCGATCGTCATTTCGATCGCGTGATGCTCGGCCGCCCAGGCGACCTCGAACCCGCCTTCGTCCGCCATCTGCACCATTTCGAGGGTATGGCGCGCGACGTCCTGCATATCGAGCCCCGGATGCATCCGTTCCAGGTTGATGGCGATCGAGAATTTCATCGTTTTGCTCCATTGCGGACGGGTCCGGCCGCGTAAAACCTGCAAAAACCGGGCGCAGTCTAGGCGAGCGATCTACCGATTGTCCTCCTGCGAATCATAGGAAAGAGAAGGCTATTATTCCTGCGAATCGTAGGAACCGTCGTCCGACAAAGAAAGCGGCCCCTCGCGCAGACGAAGCGCCAGATCCAGGGCAAAACGCTGCGCCGGATCGTTCGGATCGACCCCGAAAAGGTCGGAAAGCCGCTGCAGCCGGTAACGCAGGGTGCTGACATGGAGGCCGAGCCGGTCGGCTGCCGACTGCGGGCGCTGCCCGGCATCGATCACAACCCGGAGCGTTTCGAGGAAGCCGGTCTCGTGCTCGCGGTCGTGCCGCTCGATCGCGCCAATCCGGGCCGCGACGAAGGCGTCGATCGCAGCCGGGTCGGCCGTTGCCATCATCTTTGCCACGGGATCGAAATCCTCGTCGCCGATGCGGCCGCTGCGCCCGACCCGCCGCGCCAGGGCAACGACATACTGCGCATCCGCCCGCGCCGTGCGGAATTCCTGCGGCGTGGCGCAAAGCCGGCCGACATGCAGGATCGCCCGCGCACCGATCGACCATTCGGCCTCGTGCTGCAGCCGGGTGAGCAGATCGGCGGGCGGCTCGGCGGGCGGCTCGGCGCCGGGCATCGCATCGCTGGTCCAGAGCAGCACGACATCGCCCTCGTGGATGGCGGCGATGCCGCGCTGATCGGCATCGGATAGCATCCGCGCGAGTGCGCGCTGCGTCGCCTCGAGCAATTTCGGCCGGTCGGCCTCGGCAATCCTGTCGGGCAAAGCGAGCGTCAGCAGCCGTCCCGGCATGTCGACCGCGACACCGAGGCGGCCGGCACGCGCGCCGATCTCGGCCGGCGATTTCCAGCCGCGATCGAACAGCCGGCCGAAGAAATCGTTGAGCGCCTCGGCCTCGTCGCCGACCCGGACCAGGAGCCGCATCAGCTGCACGCCGATCGCAAAACGCAGCGCCTCCACGATCAGCATGTCGATATTGTCGAAGCGGCGCGCGCCCGGCAGCAGGAACAACCCGCCGACCGTGCGATGATCGACGACGATCAGCTCCATGTGAATCCGCAGCACCAGACCGGGGCGGACATTCTCGAGGCTGAAGGCGACGATATTGCCCTCACCCATGCCGCCGTCGCGCGCGACCTGACAAAGCCGCCGGCGGGAACGAACCGAAACGATCTCCTGCCATTCGGCCTGCGACAGTTCGGAATCCGGTGGCGGTGAGCCGCCGGCAATCCGGTTACCGACCAGATCGACCAGGATGACCGGACAGCCGAGCAGCTTTTCGGCCAATTGCGCGGTCGATTCCAGTGACACGTCCGCCATGACCCTATTCATCAGCATGCTGTAGACGTCGAGCACATGCTCGAGGCGGCGCGTCAGGTTGCGTTCGGTATCAAGATGTTCGACCCGCGCGATCGCCAACGCGGCGAGATTGGCGACCGTCTCGAGAAAGCGCAGCTCGTCCTCGTCGACCTCGACCTTGTCTTGGGCATGGACCGACATGACGAGCCCGCGCCCGCCCGGCGAGGCTGCCAGCGGCAGCAGGACGACGGTGCGGTAGTCGCAGGCCCGTGCTTCCTCGCGATAGCCGGGATACTCGGATTCGAGCGCATCGGGAATCACCATCGGTTTCCCCGTGGCCAGCACCGTGCGCGTCGGGCTGCCATCGAGCGGCCAGCGATCGGACAAAGGCCGACGGGTCACGACGAAGGGATCGTGCCGCGTGATCAGGACCGAGTAACCGGCATCGGGTTCGACCGCCATGATCGCGCTGGTCGACCAGGGCGACTGCTGGCAGACCGCGAGCGCGATGCGATCGACGACATCCTTGGGATCGGCGCTGGTATTGACCAGACTGGCGATCTGGTTGATCCGTCGCAGCCGATCGGCCAGGCCGGAAGAGACCGGGCGCGACAACATCGCTAGCGCACCCTCGCGCGGGACCGCTGCGATGGATGCGGCGCGGTCACTCGCCGAGCGCCACGCCGGCGCGCCGTTCGGCAGCGCGCGCAAGCTCGGTATGGTCGGCGTCGATGCCGAGCGTTGCGGAAGCCTCGGCCCAGAGCTCGCGACATTGCGCGGCAAAGGGCACGTCGAGCCCGGCCTGCTGCGCGAGTTCGAGCGCAATACCGAGATCCTTGACCATCAGCGCCAGCGCGAAGCCGGAATCGTAGCGCTGCGACAGAACGAACCGCCGGAATTTCTTCTGCGTGCTGTTGTTGCTGCCGCTCGAGGCGTTAAGGATGTCGACCATCGTTTCGGGATCGAGCCCGAATCGCTTGCCGATCAGCAGCGCCTCGATCCCGATCAGGAACCCGCCGGCCGAAACCAGATTGTTGAGCGCCTTCATCGCCTGGGCCGAACCGAGCGGCCCGATGCGCAGGATGGTCGAGCCCATTTTTTCCAGAAGCGGCAAACAGCGTGCGATGACCTTCTCCTCGCCGCCGGTCATGATCGCGAGATCGCCAGTCTCGGCACGCGCGACGCCGCCAGAAACCGGTGCATCCATCATCGCGATGCCGAGTGCTGCGAGACGCTCGCCGAGCGCAATGGTTCGCGCCGGCTGGCCCGACGTCATGTCGATGACGACACTGCCATGCCGCAGATGGGGCCCCAACGCATCTCCGGGACCGAACAACACCTGCTCGACCTGCTCGCTGGTTGGCAGGATGGCGATGACGATATCGCTCGCCGCTGCCAACGCCGCGAGGCTGGAGGCGGCGGTCCCGCCATAGTCGGCGACAAAGCGTGCGGTCCGCTCGACGCGGTTGTCATGGACGATCAGCGCATGGCCAGCGGCGACCAGACACGCGGCCATCGGCCAGCCCATATTGCCGATGCCGACGAACCCGACCCGCGCCGCTTCTGTCATCGAGAATTCCTCTGTAACGCCTCTGCCTGGCGCGATGCGATTTAATCCAAGCCTGCTTCGCCTTCGTTGCGGCGTCGGACCGTCATTTGTATATTCTAGGCCGATTGTCCGCTGCCGCCACGCCGAACCGCTGCACAAGGGCTATCTCGAGGATTGCCGCATCGAGTGCCCGCTGCATCAGGGGGTGTTCGACGTACGAACCGGCGAGCCGCTCGAGGGCCCGGTGAGTGAACCGTTGCGCGTTTTCAATGTCAGGATCGAGGGCGAGGATATCCTCATCGAAGCCTGACCGTGCGTGACCCGGCGCCGTTTCAGGCTTCGTTGGCGGGGAACAGATGGGTCTGATCGCGCCGCCAGCAGACCTCGGCTTCGCCGCTGAAATGCAGCCCTAGCTGTTGCCCCAGCCCGAGCCCGTTGCCGCTCGACTGCTTGATCGAAATCTCGATCCCGTCTGCCGTCATCAGCGTGTGATTGACGCTTTCCCC
>JBBDWX010000289.1:0-1752 GCA_040902665.1 Dongiaceae bacterium | reverse complement strand
GTCCTGGCGATGAACGAGATGGCTCTGCCAGATCTTGTCGAACAGCGTGCGCGGTTCGGCCATCGATGGGAACCGGCCGCGTCCGGCTCAGGACTGCGCGCTGTCGTCGGCCTCGGCCGACCCGACGCCGCGGGTCTTTTCGCCGATGCGCGCCGACTTGCCGCGACGGCCGCGCAGATAATAGAGCTTGGCGCGCCGCACATTGCCCTGACGCACCAGCTCGATCGAATCGACCAGCGGGCTGTAGAGCGGAAACACGCGCTCGACGCCTTCGCCGTACGAAATCTTGCGCACCGTGAAGGACGAGTTCACGCCGGCATTGCGCCGGCCGATGCACACGCCTTCGAAGGCCTGCAACCGCTCGCGGTCGCCTTCGACGATCTTCACCTGTACACGCACCGTATCGCCGGGCGCGAATTCGGGAATTGTTTTCTTTCCAGCGAAGCTGGCCTCGTTGGCCGCCTCCAGCTCTTGCAACACGCTCATCGCCGTCATCCTTTTCTGTCCTTCTTATCGCCATCTGCGTCGCCCTCTGCCCGATAACGCGTCCAGAGGTCGGGCCTTCGTTCCTTCGTGATCCGTTCCGCCTGTTCGTGCCGCCAGACGCGGATGCGTTCGTGATGGCCGGAGAGCAGAACCTCCGGCACGCTGCGACCGAGCCATTCGGCCGGTCGCGTGTAATGGGGGTACTCGAGCAACCCCGTTTCGAAACTCTCCTCGTCCAGACCCTCCGGCGCGCCGACCACGCCAGGCAGAAGCCGGACCACCGCATCGATCAGCGCGATCGCGGCGGGCTCGCCGCCCGAGAGCACGAAATCGCCAAGGCTGACCAGCTCCAGCGAACGCGCTTCGATCACCCGCTCGTCCACCCCCTCGTAACGCCCGCATAAAAGCGTCAACACCGGTTCGGCCGCCAGCGCCCGAACCAGAGGCTGGTCGAGCAGACGGCCGCGGGGGCTCAGATAGATCGTGCGGCCTTCGGCTTCCGCGGCCAAAGCCGCATCCACCACATCCGGCCGCATCACCATGCCGGCCCCGCCGCCGAAAGGAGTGTCGTCGACGGAGGCGTGTTTATCGCGCGCGAAACGCCGAATGTCCACCGTTTCCAGCGACCAGATTCCGGCCTCGAGCGCCTTGCCGGCGAGCGAATGGCCGAGCGGTCCCGGGAACATATCCGGGAACAGGGTCAACACCTTGGCCCGCCACGGGGCCCCGGTCGGACCCGGCATCGCGGGGTTGGTTTCGGGGCTGGTTTCGGGCCCGGTCATCGCCGACCCCGACCCCCGTTTTGTGCAGATTTGGCCGATCCGGCTGCCTTATCCCGCTCCGTCGCCTGTTCCGAGGGCTCGTCGCCGGTTTGGTCGTCGGTTTGGTCGTCGGTTTCGGGGCCGGTTTCGCCGCCGGCGGGGGGTCTCGCCTCGATTTCGGCCGGCGGCACCACGACCAGCCGCCCACCCTCGAGGTCAACCGTCGGCACCACCGCGTCGGTGAAAGGCAGCAACAATTCGCCGCCCTCGCCCCGGATCTCGAGCATCGGACCGGCCCCGTAATCGGCGACGTTCATCACCCGGCCAAGCGCGCGACCGTTTTCATCCTCGACGCGGAGCCCGACCAGATCGACATGGTAATACTCGGCCTCGCCGTCGATCGCCGGCAATTGCGCGCGATCGACATAGAGTTCGGTCCCCGCAAGCGCCTCGGCCGCGTTGCGATCCTCGATGCCCGCGATCGCGGCGACCAGATTATCGCCGC
>JBBDWX010000288.1:0-1762 GCA_040902665.1 Dongiaceae bacterium | reverse complement strand
GACGGTCGGTCTGGGTCTTCACCTTCATGCCCGGCTCGACCATCGTCGTGCAGGAGGCCGGCGTGCCGCGCCGTCCGTCGATCTCGACCAGACAGAGCCGGCAGGAGCCGAACGGTTCGAGCGAATCCGTCGCGCAGAGTTTCGGCACCGCGATGCCGGCGAGCGACGCCGCGCGCATGACCGAGGTTCCGCCCGGTACGCTGACCGGAATGCCGTCGATCTCGATCTCGACGGTCGCCTCGCTGATGCGTTCCGGCGTGCCGCGGTCGATCATGGTGTGCGCATTCATGGCAAATACTCCCTACTCGGCCGCCGCAGGCTGCGGCTGCCGATCGAAATCTTCCGGAAAATGCTCGAAAGCACTGAGTACCGGCATCGGCGTCAGTCCGCCGAGTGCGCAGAGCGATCCGTCGCGCATCACCTCGCAGAGGTCGCGCACCAGATCGATGTTCGCAACCGGCTCTTCGCCGGCAATGATCTTGTCGATGGTTTCCGCGCCGCGCACCGCGCCGATCCGGCAGGGCGTACATTTGCCGCAGGATTCGATCGCACAGAAGGCGAAGGCGAAGCGCGCCTGACGGGCAAGATCGACCGTATCGTCGAACACCACCACGCCGCCATGGCCGACCATGCCGCCATGCTGGGCAAAAGCTTCGTAGTCGAGCGGCACGTCGAAGAGATTTGTTGGCCAGTAGGCGCCCAGCGGACCGCCGACCTGCACCGCACGAACCGGCCGGCCGGTAAAGGTGCCGCCGCCGAAATCCTCGATGATTTCGCGCAAAGTCAGTCCAAACGCACGCTCGATCAGGCCACCCTGTTTGACATTGCCGGCAAGCTGGATCGGCATCGTGCCGCGCGAACGGCCCATGCCGAACTCGCGATAGGCGGCGCCGCCTTCGGCCATGATGAACGGCACGCAGGCCAACGTGACGAGGTTGTTGATGACGGTCGGCAGGCCGAACAGGCCCGCGACCGCCGGCAGCGGCGGCTTGAAGCGAATCTGGCCGCGCTTGCCTTCGAGGCTTTCGAGCAGCGAGGTTTCCTCGCCGCAGATATAGGCACCGGCGCCGAGCCGGGTTTCCATGTCGAAGCTCTTGTCGCTGCCGAGAATGCCGGCACCGAGCAGGCCGCTGGCGCGCGCGATTTCGATCGCGCGGTTCATCTGATGGAAGGCATGCGGATATTCGGAGCGGATATAGACGAAACCCCTGGTTGCGCCAACGGCAAGCCCGGCGATCGCCATGCCTTCGATCAGGACGAACGGATCGCCCTCCATCAGCATGCGATCGGCAAAGGTGCCGCTATCGCCCTCGTCCGCATTGCAGACGATATATTTCTGGGCGGCTTCGGTTCCAAGAACCGTCTTCCATTTGATGCCGGTCGGGAAACCAGCGCCGCCGCGTCCGCGCAGACCTGATTCGGTAACCTGTTCGACGATCGCTGCGGGCGCCATGTCGAGCGCACGGCGCAGGCCCTTCAGGCCGCCATGCGCTTCGTAATCGGCGAGCGACAAGGGATCGACGATGCCGCAGCGCGCGAACGTCACGCGCTGCTGGTTGGCGAGGAAGGGAATCTCTTCGACCCGGCCGAGATAGCGCTCATGCGCCTTGCCGTCGAGGAAACCCGCATCGAACAGGCCTCCGACATCGCCGGCGGCGACCGGTCCATAGCCGACGCGCCCCGCCGCCGTTTCGACCTCGACCAGCGGCTCCAGCCAGAACAACCCGCGCGAGCCATTGCGCACAATTGTTGCATCGATCCT
>JBBDWX010000287.1:10167-12139 GCA_040902665.1 Dongiaceae bacterium | reverse complement strand
ATCGGTCGCTCGTCGAAGCCGTCGACGAGCACACCGGTTTCTTCATTGATCGAGAGACTGAACGGACCCTGTACCCGGCCGGTGTTGCGTGCCCGCAGCCAATTTTCGGCAGTCTCGAACAACGCTGAGAAGACAGTGCGGTCGTCGATCGCATCGAGATATCCGAAATGCCCGAGATCGCCGCCATGCCGTTGTCGCGCGAGGCTGTCGACCTGTGCGCTGATACGCCCGACCGGTCGGGCGCCCCGATAGGCGACCCAGAAAGCGGCCTCGGCATGTTCGAAATAGGGGTTACGCCTGGAATCGATGGCGTTTCTGCGTTCCATCAGGAGGCCGGGCGCAAAACCCGCCGCGCCAGCATAAAGCGCCAGCGGCAGATTCAGAAAATCTTGGCGGTCCCGGCTCGATTCAACCGGTACGATGCGAATGTCGGCAGACGCGGGCAAGCGGCGTGTCGCTCAGGCGGCACGGTCGCCCCGGACGTCGGGATCGACACGGAAGCGGCGCGGGTTCTGGTCGCCGCGGGTGCCGCCAGAAAGTGCGGCCACCCACGGATATCGGGCAGCTTCGTCTTCGGTGTAACCGAGATTGAAAACGGTGGCGCTCTTGGTCACCTGCCTTGGAGATTCGTAGTAACTGCCGAGCAGCCGATCCCACAGGAAGCTGGTGATACCGTAATTGCCCTGTTCGTTGTGAAAATGATGAGCGAGATGCAGGCGCTTGATACGCTGCAGGAACGTCGATCTGGGTTTCGTATTGAGATGCTGCACGCAATGGCAGAATTCATAGAAGCAGGTGGTGAAGAGGCCTGCGGCGAAGGCGGCGGCAGCGCCTGACCAGCCGCCGACCAGCCATCCGAGCGGCGCTGTGGCAATGGCGATCGTCGGCAGGGTGGTATGCAGGGCGCCAAACAGGACGCGCAGGTCATACGGATCCTGGTGGTGATCGAAATGGATGCGTTTCCAGGTCTTGGCCGTCAGGCGGCTGCGATAGAGGTAGCGGCCATGCAGCACCCAGCGATGCAGCAGATACCAGACCAGCGGATAGATAACGACCGCAAGGCTGATCGCGATCAGCACGCCAATCCAGTCACCCGCGCGATAGAGATAGCCCGCCGCGATAGCGCTGGCGCCGCCAAACAGCAGGTACGCGATCACCGCCGGATAGGTGAAGAAAACGCGCAGAAGATCGCCCAGCGACATCCGCGAGAGATTATGGGTTCTGGTCCAGAAGCGCATGATTCCCCAATCTAGCCCTCGAACTTGGCCCCGGCAAGGCGTTGTAATGTCGCGGTTTTCGGCCTCAGCTCGATCAATAACCTTCGATCCGGATCAAGCCGGCGACACCGAAACTGAGGAACAGGAGGCCCGGGCTCCAGGCAGCGACGACGGCCGGGATGGCGCCGGTCTCGCCCAGGGCTTGGCAGACCCCTTCGGTGACGAAATAGAGGAACCCCATGCCCACGCCGGCGGCGAGCCCCGTCGCCATACGCTGGTTGCGGCGCAGAGTCTGCGCCATGGGTGCAGCGAGGATAACCATGATGAAGACGGCCGCCGGCACGGCATAGCGCTTGTGCAACCAGGTTTCGTAGTAATAGGCGGGGCGATTGCCGATCTCCCCTTCGCTTCGGGTAAACGATTGCAGCTGGTCGAGAGTTAGGCTGGTCGGTGGTGCGACGATGTCCGCATAGTGCCCGGGGACCAAAGTACCCTCCCAGACATCGCTGGCGTTCCGGGAGAACTCGCCTCCCGCATGGCGCTCCATGATCAGCGATTCAACGTCGTACAGTTGCCATCGTCCGTCCTCAAGATAGAGCGCGACATCGGCCGTGATACGTCTCGCCAGATTGCCGCCCTCATCGCGGACGAAGAATGTTACGTCGTGGAGTTCACGTCCCTGGTTCAGCACGATTGAAACCCGAACGAGCGATCGGCCGTCGGAGTCGCCGCCAGCGCGACCGCCAGCGCCGCGA
>JBBDWX010000287.1:0-10157 GCA_040902665.1 Dongiaceae bacterium | reverse complement strand
TGCGCGCGCTCCGCCAGCTTGACCGGCACGTTGAGCGATCGGCCGTCGCGAATCCAGATTCCTGCATCGTCTACATCGGGCGGAGACTCAGACAACGACACTGCCGCTGCATCCCAGTCGATGAGTGTCCTCTGAGTGAGCGGAGTTGCCTGGTCCACGATATAGAAATTCAGAATGGCGACCAATGCAGCCGCGGGCATGAAACAGAACAGGAGCCTGTAGAACGACAGCCCGGCTGCCTTGACCGCCAGTATCTCGCTATTCTGCGACAATCGCGCCAGTGTCAGAAGCGTTGCGAGTAACGTAGAGAATGGCAAAACGAATCCGAGGACCTCAGGGGTTCTTAGCATTACATAGCGCCCGAGTACCCAAAGGCTGTCACCATGTCGTGCGAACAGACGGTCTGTGTTGTTTAGCAGGTCGAGCAACTGCAGCAGTCCGGCGAAGCCGATGACAACGGCCGCCAAATTCCCGAGGAAAAGGCGCGACACATAGCGCGTCAGCGTCCAGATCATGTTGCTTCCTGCCGTCGATGACCGAATGTGATCAATCGCCCGTACAAATCGTCGAGTCGACTTAGCATCCTGTTCAGTGGATTCACTCCCGGTCGGACGCTGGTGACATAGAAGCACCAACCGCTGAGTATCAAGAAGATAAAGAATGGCGTCCAAAGCGCGATCCACGGCAACACTCGCCCCTGATCGCTCAACCCTTCGCCCAGCTGCAGCAGATAATGATAGATCAAGATGAGCACGATACCGCTGCCCAGGCTGACGCCTCTGCGACTTCGTCGCGTGGTTAAGGCAAGCGGCACCGCAAGCAGTGGCAGGAAGATGAATGACAGGGTGCGGACGACACGCGCATGAAGCTCTGTCTCAAAGCGTAGCTTATCAATATCCGGCGGTGGATTCTGGATCGTATCCCACAGCTCGGGAATGGTCATCTCCCGATCGGAATCGCCGCGCAATCGGAAAGGGCTGGGTCCCAGCGAGTCGTCGAGCGGCAGTGTCAGGGAATCGAAGGACAGCACGGTTGCCTCGCTGCCCAGCAACCCCGCATCGACACGAATGCCGTTCTCGAGTCGCAGCACCAATGCCAGATCGTCGGTTGATCGAAACACGCGCCCGGTTTCGGCGGTCGTCGTGATCGATCCGCCGGATGGTCGTTCCTCATGTACGAAGATACCGCTGAGCACTCTGCCGCCTTCAGAAATGTCATTGGCCATTATCGTAAAACTGCCAAATCCCGTGAAAAAGGAACCGCGTTCTAGGGCCGATTCCCATGCGGTTTCCGTCACAACATAGACCAATGCGCGGTAGGCATAGCGCGTATAGGGCTGCAGAAATCCAAATATGATGCTGCTACAAGCAACCAGGACGATGGCAGCTGCCATAATCGGCGCCAGCAGCCGGTGTAACGATACGCCCGTTGCGTTCATAGCATCGAGTTCGCTGTCCGCACTCAATCGGCTCATGGCCAAGAGGATGCCGATGAAAAAGGCGAGGGGCAGCGCAAGGCCGAGATAGTGCGGGATGAGATTGGCCAGCATGCGCAGGACGAAAATGATCGGACCGCCTTTGGCGACGACGAAGTCCAGAAGGCGGACCATTCGCTCCAGCAGAAGGGCCATGAGCGCAATGGCTACTGTTCCGAACAGCGGCCACATAATGCGGCTGAGAATGTAGCGATCGAGCAGGGTCATTGAGTTTTTTTGCTCAGCGCTTCGGCCAGACAAGGCGCAGGCGATCGATCAGCGTCGTGCGAATAGTGTCGTCCATTGCTGCAGCATGCCCAAGATCGGGCGCGCGCGGCCAGCCGGGGTCCATAAAAGTTACACCCTCGAAGGTCTGCATTTCGGCATACCGGGGCAGAACATGGAAATGCACATTCGGGTCGACCATCATGAGCATCAGATAATTGATCTTCTCGTAGGTAAACTGCACCGACAGTGTGTTTTCGATATCTTCGATGGCGGTGTTCATTTCGGCAAAGGCAGCGGGATCGAGATCGGAGAACCGGGTCGCTGTGCTGCGGGCCACAAGGACCAGGGCGCCGAGGGTTGTCTGCTGCGGACGCAACAGAACCACCCAATGTCGGTATTCGGCCACTACTGTTTCGGGGTAGCCGAAGGCCTGCATGGTCGGGTTGCTATTGGAATCGGACATTCGGTTTCCCTGATCATCCGCAACCTATCACGGGCGGGGGGTCCGTGGCGCGGCTGATGGATCCTATGCCGCCAGTGGTACTTCGAGCCGGAACCCGCCGGTCCGTTCGAATCGGTCGAGCCTATCGGCGACGCTCCGTACTTCGACTTCGACGCTCCAGCCGCTGCCTGACTGTTCGATCCGGTAAAGATGGTATCGCGCAGGATCCTTTTTGCCCCATGCACGGGCTGATGCCGAAGCGACGCCGATCACAGGAGCCGCGCCCTCGGGCACAGAGATGCGATTTAAACTCGATCGATGGGTATGGCCATGCAGTACCAGCTCCGCGCCACTGGCAGCGATGGCCGCCCGCAGTTCTGCGACATCCTCGAGTTCCTTGCGGGGGTGGCTTGGATCCACGAAAGGCGGGTGATGAATCAGTACGACGCGAAACATATTCTCGCGCCCAAGCTCATCCAACCTTTGGCGCAATCGATCGATCTGCGGACCGCCGAGCCGTCCGCCGGCACTGCCGATCGGCATGGCGCAGGCGCTCGATGTACCGACGATCGCGATTCTGCCACGGCGCCGGACGAACGGAAAATCATCCGGCCCCTCAAACCGCGTGGTGCCCACGGTCTCCGCAGTTCCTTCGTCCCGCATGTATGGACGCCAACGGCCGATTGTCGTTTCCCACGGCAGCTCGATATAGGCGTCGTGATTGCCGGGAATCACCGTAAGCGCTTCGGCGGGACCGAACGCGCCCAGCCATTGCGTCGCGCGTTCAAACTCATCGGGCAGGGAAATATTGACCACATCCCCAGTGATGACCGTGTGATCGGGCGCTGCCCCCCGGAGATCGTCGATCAACGCCTGCAGGACGGCGGGCAGGTGAATCCGCCGCCGCCGAAATTGCCAGGAGAGGAGGCCGAATGCCCGTTTGTTCACGAGGGCTCCGGGTCCGGGCAGGGCCCAGCCAGCCAAATGAGGATCAGAGAGATGAGCGAGGGTGAACAATTGGCGATGATCCGGGAGGCGGTTATAAGGAGCGGGCAGGACCGGTCTTGTCTCAAGGCCGGCCTGTTCGGTCAAGCGCCGCCCCGGCGGCCAGAACTCATCCCCGGATTGCGGTCACGTTCATCCATGACAATCTCTCACATCCGCAGCCCGGACCGGCCCGCGATTCGCCTGATCGGGGCCGCCGATAGGCGCCTTTGGGGCCTGACGGGCGCAGAGCGACTGCGGCGCACATTGCGCCGCGCCGGGATCGATCCGGCCCTATCAGCGACCGGCCGCGGCGGCCTGGTGCTGTTGCGCACCGATTATCTCTACGATGAGTCGCTGGTGAGGGCTCTGCTGGGACGGCCGGACGGGGCGCTGGTCGATGGCGCGGGGCGTGTGGTTGCCGTGCATGTGGGTCCCGATATCGTGGCAGCAGGTTCCGCTTCCGCCGACGAAGAGAATCTCGAATCGCTCGTTGATCGAGTGGGGATCGCACGCCTCGGTGTGCTCGAACTGGCAGGCTCGTATGACGCCACGCTGCGCAAACGCGCCACGCCATATCTGCTGCCGCTGGGCGATACAAAACGCGACGTACTTGAGCGGGCCAGCTTCTCCGGCGCCTACAAAGGCGCAACGGATTTCGTTACAAAGTATCTATGGCCATGGCCGGCACGTCAGGTCACGCGCTGGTGCGCGGCAATTGGAATTTCACCCAACGCCGTGACATTTGTCAGCTTGTTACTGGTTATCGCGGCCTTTTGGCTGTTCTGGACCGGACAGTTCGCGCTCGGTCTGGTCGCGGCCTGGGCAATGACTTTCCTCGATACGGTCGATGGTAAGTTGGCTCGTGTCACGCTCACGTCGACGAAGGCCGGAGAAGTGTTCGATCACGGGATCGATCTTGTCCACCCTCCGTTCTGGTATTGGGCCTGGTATGTAGGCCTCGCCACCATTGAAGTGCCGTCGTCAATGGGCGAGTGGTTACTGCCGTCCTTGTGGGTAATCGTGGCGGGATATGTACTCGGTCGCGTAGAGGAAGGTTATTTCATGGCGCGGTTTGGTATCGAGATCCATATCTGGCGTCCGGTGGACTACTGGTTCCGCACGATCACGGCAAGGCGCAATCCAAACCTCGCGATTCTAACTATTGCGGTTCTGTTCGTTGCGCCGGCGGAAGGATTCGTTGCAGTTGCCGTCTGGACTGTCGCATCGTTGCTGTTTCATTTGGTGCGCATCGTGCAGGCGACGTTTGAGCGTCGGCGTGTTGGCCGTTTGCAGTCATGGCTGACGGAGGCGGCATGAATGACGTCTTCAGTGGCCCGATCGGCCTGATCGTCAATCCGCGCAGTCAGCGCAATCGGGAGCGGCTCGAGCGCCTGAGGGCTGTGTATCGTCCGGCCAAGGAGTTGATCGGACGAGAAATCGAACGGGTTGAAGATATTCCGTCCGTACTGGACGAATTTTCTGCAGCGGGTGCGACACTATTGGCAGTTTCCGGCGGCGACGGCACGATCCAGGCCACGATGACTGCGTTGGTCGCGCGCAATCCGTTTCCATCGCCGCCGCCACTCGCCGTACTTGCCGGCGGAATGACCAACGTTACCGGCCGCCATCTTGGGATTTCCGGGAAGCCTGATCAGGGGTTGGCGGCCCTGCTGCGCCGACGGCGTGTCGGCGGGACCATGATCTTGCAACGGCATCCGCTATTGTCGGTGCGGGCCCGGCGAATGGCGAACCGCAATACGGCCTTCTGCTTGGCGGTGCGTCGTTTTATGACACGACACAATTAGCGCGGCGTCGCGTCCATCCGCTCGGGTTTGCACAATCGACCGCTGCGGCTGCCGCTGCTCTCCTGTTGATTGGTCGTACCCTGCTTGGCATGAATGGGCACGGCTCCCGTATGCGGCTCGTTGGCGACGATACACAGCTTTCTGACGGCGATTGTTATCTTTTTCTTACGACGACGCTGCCCGGACTCATTCTCGGCGTCGATCCATTCTGGGGTGAAGGGTCGGCACCCATTCGATGGACCTGGGTCGACAGCCCGCCGCGCTGGTTCGCTGCGGCGCTGTTGCCATTGATTCGGGGTAAGCCCGGTAACTGGATGAAGAAAGCGGGTTACCACAGCGGTCGCGCAAGAAGACTCGCCATCGACTGTGAGGCACCATTGATGCTCGATGGAGAAATGGTTGAGTCTGTGCCGGGTGAACCGATAATTGTCGAGGCCGGGCACGCGCTGACGTTTGCGCGACTCTGAGGTTCTGGGCGCCTGCCGAAAGAAAGATTAATGCAGCAGGTTACCGCGATCGTACGTCAAGAGCTCTCGCAACACGTGCCATCATGCGTGTGCGACTTCGTAGATCAGCTTGTGCATCGGCATGCGGCGGGCTGGGCTGCGATCTTGTTCTACGGCTCCTGTTTGCGCCGCAACGAGGCGGAACTGTCCGATCCGGACAGTCTGCTCGATTTCTACGTGCTGGTGGACGACTACGACCGTGCCTATCCGGGGCGAGCGTGGCTCGCGCGTTTCAATCGATTGCTGCCACCGAACGTGTTCTATGTGGAGACGCTAGCCGGCGGTGCGCGTTTGTGCGCCAAGTATGCCGTCATTTCGGTCGCGCAGTTCGTTCATGGTTGCAGCCGGAAAAGCCATACGAGCGCGATCTGGGCGCGGTTCGCCCAGCCGGCCCGACTCATTCGGTTCCGTGACGAAAAATCCAGAGAGGCTGTGGAGTTTGCCTGTGCCGAGGCGGTGGCCACGTTTATCGCTTCCAGCCTGGCCCTGCAGGCCAATCGGTTTACCGCCGAGCGGCTATGGAAAGATGGATTCCGTGCGACTTATGGCGCTGAACTGCGCAGCGAAGACGGCATTGCCAGAGCGGCGGCGATCGTCGATTCGGATATGGTCCGGTATCGTGCACTTGCGGCGGCGACGTTGGACGATGGCGCAGTGGCTGGCGATTCGACTGGCGATGCCGTCTATTTTCAGAATCCCCTTGATGCCGGTGCCATTCGGGCGGGGCAGCGTGCATGGGTCAGGCGGCGCCTTGCCGGAAAGAGCCTCAATCTACTTCGCCTGATCAAGGGAGTGTTTACCTTCGATGGCGCGGTCGATTACGCACTATGGAAAGTAGAACGCCATGCTGGCATCCGGCCCCCGGTCAGCGCGTGGGAACGGCGCCATCCGATCCTGGCGTCGCCGCAATTGCTATGGCGCTTTTATCGTGCCGGGGCCTTCCGCTGATCACCGCGTTCCGGCGACGGCAGAACGCGAAACGGCCGCCCGGAGGCAGCCGTTTGCTTAGCGGATTACTTGTGAGCGCGCGATCAGCCGGCGGCGGCCATGCGCATGGTTCCGCCGATCACGCCATGTCGCTCTGCGATCTCGGTCAGGCGGTCCGCGACGATGGCGAGCTGTTCGCTCGTATGCGCCGCACAGACGCTGCAGCGCAGCAGCGCGACGTTGTTCGGCGTTGCCGGCGGCAAGGTCAGGTTCACATAGACCCCGGCGAGCAGCAGTTCATGCCAGACCTGGATCGCGGTGGCCGGATCGGGCAGATGCACCGCCACGACGGGGCTCTTATGCGGCCCGAGCACGAACCCGCGCCGCTGCAGCGTACCGTAGAGCTGGTTCACATTGGCCCAGAGATCGTCGCGCAATGCCGGCCGCGCCTTCATCACCTCGAGCGAAGCCGCAACCGACGCCACGATCGACGGCGGCAGCGAAGCCGTGAACATGTAGGGCCGGCAGGCGACGCGCAGGATATCGAACTCGGGATGATCGGAGACGCAATAGCCGCCGATGGCACCCAGGCTCTTCGAGAAAGTGCCGACCACGAAATCGACATCGCCCTCGACGCCGTAGAATTCCGCGGCACCCCGGCCGGTATCGCCCATGACGCCCATCGAATGCGCCTCGTCGACGACAAGATAGGCGCCATGCTTGCGCTTCACCGCCGCGAACTCGGCCAGCGGTGCGATATCGCCGCGCATGCTGTAGATGCCTTCGACGACGATCACTTTGTTGACCGCCTCGTTGCCGAGTTTGGAGAGACGTCGGTCGAGATCGTCAGGATCGTTATGCTTGAAGCGCAGGACGGTGGCGCTGCTCAGCCGCGTCGCATCGTAGATGCTCGCATGCGAGTCGGAATCGATAATCAGGTAATCCTGCGGGCCGGCCAGCGTGGCAATGATACCGAGATTAGCCTGATAGCCCGTGGTGAAGACCATGGCGTGCTTGCGGCCGAAGAATTCGGCGACCGAATCTTCGAGCGCCTTGTGTCCCGCATAGGAACCGTTGGCGACGCGCGAGCCGGTCGTGCCGGTGCCGTGCGTGCGCACCGCCTCGGCCGAGGCATCGACGCAGGACTGCTCGAAGGTGAGGCCAAGATAATTATTGGTGCCTGCAAGGATGGTGTGCCGACCTTCGATCATTGCCTCGGTCGGAGAGAGCACTTCGTCCATGCGAATGGCGAACGGATCGTCGCCGCAGGACTTTGCGGCGCTATGGGCGGCCTTCAGGCCCTTGAACCGGTCGAACAAACCCATCGTCCTATCCTTCCGCCTTCTGCTTCGCGACGAAATCGGCCAAATCACCGACCGTCCGGATTTCCGGAACGGCATTTAACGGGATGGTGATATCGAACCGTTCCTCGAGTTCCATCATCAGGTCCATCACCGCCAGCGAGTCGAGGCGAAGATCGTCGGCCAGATCGCTGCCCCGCTCGATCGGAGCCTCGTTCTTCCGGAACGGTCGCAAAACTTCCACGACCCGCTCGAAGGTTCCGGACTCGGCCACTTCCATTCTCAACGCTGCCTCGACTTGATCGCTCCACGAATCCAAATCCGCGACGCGCGTCGCAGCCTGGACAGCCGTAGATTCCAATTAAGTCAGGGGGTTAGTGAAATAAAGAATTGTAAACCTTTGTTACAACTCGATTCATTGCATCAGGCCATGCGCGCGGTAGACCGCCGCCGTCTCGGAAAAGCCCTTATTAACAGTGAATTGGGGCTGCCAGCCCAGATACTGTCGGGCGTCGGACATTCGGGACACCCAGTCTGCATGAAACAGCTCGCGAACCTTGCCGGGCGTCACCATCGCCGGTCGTTTTGTCATCCCGGACCAGCCCGCACTCGCGCCGGCGATCGCGTCGAACAGCCAGCGCGGCAGCCGCCGCAGCCGCACCGTCCGGCCAACAGCGGCGCCGAGGGCCGTCGCGATCTCGGGCCAGCCATAGCCCCCAGGATGCTGGTCATCGATCTCGATCGTCGTGTGGCGCCGCTCGCGGCTCTCGATGATTGCAACGCAGGCCTGGGCGAGGTCGGCCGCATGGATCAGCGAGAGGCGGGCGGGGCCGTTATCCGGTGCCACCAGCATGCCGTTCGCTGCCATGCGGAAGAACGGCAGCATCTCCCGATCGCCCGGTCCGTAAACCACGGGCGGCCGCAGGATGGCCCAGTCGAGCCCGGTACCGCCAGTTTCGAGCGCCCGCTCGCCGGCACGCTTGCTCGCGGCATAAGGCGACAAGTCCGGTTCGCGTGCCGACAGCGATGAAATCAGCAGAAACCGCGCCGCCGGCGCTGCGGCGCTGGCGGCCGCAACGATGCGCGCGGTGCCCTCGGCATTATCGCGATGGAACGAGGCGGCATCGAGGGCTTTGACCGAGCCCGCCGCGTGCACGATCGCATCGGACCCGCGCACCAGCGCCCGCAACGCGCCCTCGTCCTCGAGCGAACCAGGCACGAGATCGGGCGTGAAGTCGGCAAGCTGCGGGCTGAGAGGGATGCGCCGCGCGAGAATGCGCACGCGCCAACCGGCATGGGTGAAGGCACGAACGACGTGCCCGCCGATGAACCCGGTCGCACCCGTGACGGCGACCAGCCGGGCCATCGTTCAGCCGGCCCCGGCGACGGTCTTTCGCGCTCCGTCAGGTCCAGAATCGTAAATGCCGGATAGCCAGTTCTCCTTGGCCCGGGTGCGACTGAGTTTGCCCGACGAAGTCTGCGGCAGCCCGTGCGGCGGCACCAGCGAAACGCTTGCCTCGACCGCATGGCTGCGCTGCAGGATCGCGGAGACGTCGCGCGCAAGCTGCTGACGGCGCTCGACATCGGGCACGCGGCATTGCACCAGCATCATCACGCGCTCGCTGCCGTCATCGCCCTCGAACGCAAATGCCGCCGTATCGCCGCGGCGCAGGCCGAGTCCGTCTTCGACCGACCATTCGAGATCCTGCGGCCAGATATTGCGGCCGTTGACGATGATGAGATCCTTGCTACGGCCGGTGATGACGATCTGACCGCGGGTCATGTATCCGAGATCGCCGGTATCGAGCCAGCCATCGGGCTGCAGCACCGCCGCCGTCGCTTCCGGCTCCTGGAAATAGCCGACCATGATGCTCGGGCCGTTGACGAACACGCGGCCCAGCCGCCGCTCGGGCAAAGCGCGTCCGGCCTCGTCGCGCACTTCGATCTCGTGACCACCAAGCGGCTTGCCGCAGAGTACGAAATCGCGCGCGTTTGCTGCATCGGCCGGTGCCGCAATCGCGTCGCCGCGTTCGGCAAGGCGCTGCCGGTCGACCCGGTCGAGTTCGACGCCTGTGTTCAGCGGTGTAAACGAGATCGCAAGCGCCGTTTCCGCCATGCCATAGCTCGGCACGAAAGCCTCGCGGCGGAATCCGTACGGACCGAATGTTTCCGCGAATCGCTCAAGAACCTTCGGCTGGATCATATCGCCGCCGATGCCGGCGCCGCGCCAGCGACTGAGATCGATGCTCTCGACGCGCGGATTGCCGTCATGCAGTCGCCGCGCGGCGAGATCGTAGCCAAAGCTCGGGCTGTAAGAGAGCGTCCCGCCGTTCATCGTGATGAGCGTCGGCCACATCAGCGGCCGGCGCGCGAAATCGCGCGTCGCCAGATAGTCGACCGACATCTGCGTCAGCATGGGGACCAGCGCGAAGCCGACCAGCCCCATATCGTGATAGAGCGGCAGCCAGCTTGTGCACCGATCTTCGG
>JBBDWX010000286.1:0-12254 GCA_040902665.1 Dongiaceae bacterium | reverse complement strand
ATCCAACGCAATGGCCGCGCCATTCCTTGCCGCCTGCGTGCAGATGAATGCCGGGCCGGACGTGGCGGCCAATCTCGATCAGGCGGCAGCGCTGATCCGCGAAGCGCGCGCCAAAGGTGCCGAACTGATCTGCACGCCGGAGAATACCGGCCGCATCGTAGCCGATCGCGAGCGGGCGGTGCGCGAGGCGCCGGCCGAAGCGGATCATCCGGCGGTGCCGTTCTTCGCCGATCTCGCGCGCGACATTGGCGCCTGGATACTGGTCGGCTCGATCGCCGTGCGCGTCTCGCCGGAACGCTGCGCCAACCGCTCGCTGCTGTTCGATGCGGCGGGACGGCTGGTCGCACGGTACGACAAAATCCACATGTTCGATGTGAAGCTCGCGAACGGCGAGCATTACACCGAGTCGGATCGCATGCAGCCGGGCGACCGTGCCGTCGTCGCCGAAACGCCCTGGGGCGGGCTCGGCACGACGATCTGCTACGATTTGCGCTTCCCCCATCTCTTTCGCGACCTGGCGAAGGCCGGTGCCGATTTTCTCGCGGTGCCGTCAGCCTTCACGCGGCCGACCGGGCTCGCGCATTGGGAAACGCTGCTGCGTGCCCGCGCGATCGAATGCGGCGCCTATCTGCTGGCGCCGGCGCAATGCGGGCTGCACGATGGCGGGCGCGGCACCTGGGGCCATTCGCTGATCGTCTCGCCCTGGGGCGAGGTGCTGGCGGCGGCTGGCGAGGAATGCGGCACGATCGTTGCGCGGCTCGATCCGGCCGCCGTTGCGTCGGCGCGGTCGATGATCCCGGCGCTGAGCCATGACCGCGTTTATGAGGGGCCGGCGGCCGCTCCTGGCAAGGCCGCCAAGCTGGCGGCGGGCTGACCAAGGCGGCACGGGCCGACCCGGCCCTGCTATACTGACGCCCAGCGATCCACTCTCCGGCGCGACCGGGTTAAACGCATGAGCGACGTGATCGGGCTGGGGCCCGAGGAATCGACCGTAGCGACCGAGTACTGGACCCGCCTGCCGGACGGGCGGGTGCAATGCGATGTCTGTCCGCGCGCCTGCAAGCTGCACGAGGGCCAGCGCGGGCTCTGCTTCGTGCGCGCGGCGCAGGGCGGCGAGATCGTGCTCACGACCTATGGGCGCTCGAGCGGCTTCTGCATCGATCCGATCGAGAAGAAACCGCTCAATCATTTTTTGCCCGGCACGCCGGTTCTGTCCTTCGGCACCGCCGGCTGCAATCTGACCTGCAAATTCTGCCAGAACTGGGACATGTCGAAGAGCCGCGAGTTTTCGAAGCTCGCCTCGAAGGCCTCGCCCGCGGCGCTTGCCGCTGCGGCGGCGCAGACCGGCTGCCGCTCGGTCGCCTTCACCTACAACGACCCGGTCATCTTCATGGAGTATGCGATCGACACGGCGATCGCCTGCCGCGAGCGCGGCATCAAATCGGTCGCGGTCACCGCCGGCTATATGTGCGCCGAGCCGCGCGCGGCGTTCTATCGCCACATGGACGCGGCGAATGTCGATCTGAAAGCGTTCACCGAGGATTTCTACTGGCGGCTCTCGAGTTCGCATCTCGCGAACATTCTCGAGACGCTCGAATATATCCACCACGAGACCGATTGCTGGCTCGAGATCACCAACCTGGTCATTCCGGGCGAGAACGACAGCGACGGCGAGTTCGAGGCGATGACGCAATGGATCGTCGAGCATCTCGGGCCCGCCGTGCCGCTGCATTTCACCGCCTTCCACCCCGACTTCAAGATGCTGGAAACGCCGCGCACGCCACCGGCGACGCTGGTCCGCGCCTACGAGATCGCCAAGCGCAACGGCCTCGACCATGTCTATACCGGCAACGTGCACGACGAGCGGCATGGCAGCACCTATTGTCCGGGCTGCGGTCATCGCGTCATCGGCCGCGACTGGCACAAGATCACCGCCTGGGAGCTCGATGCGACAGGACATTGCACGCAATGCGGCGGCGCCATTGCCGGGATCTTTGACGGGCCACCGGGCGATTGGGGGCGGCGTCGGCAGCGTGTCGCGATCGGCGACGAAGCGACGCCGGTACTTGCCACGCGGGCGCTGACGCGACAGAAGAAAGAGGGCAGCAGAGGAGCGGGCGAAATGGCGATGGCGACAGGACCCTCGGCGGCGCCCTCAGCGGCGCCCTCAGCGGCGCCCTCGGCGGCGCCCGCGGCGGCACCGCAGGCCGTCGGCGTGAAGCCGGCCGATGTCGCCGGGCATTTCTACCCGGCGGATGCGGCGGAACTTCGGCGCGAGATCGACCGCGCGATACGCGATGCCAACGCAACCGCGATCCGGCCCAAGGCGATGATTGTGCCGCATGCCGGCTACGGCTATTCCGCGCCGATCGCGGCGGGCGGGTACCGCGCGATCATGATGCGCCGGGCGGAAATACGGCGCGTGGTGCTGCTCGGCCCGGCCCATCGCGTGCCGGTCGAGGGGATCGCGGTGCCGGCGTACGATTCGTTCGCGACGCCGCTCGGTCCGGTACCGGTCGATCGCGATGCGATCGCGCGGATTAGCCATCTGCCGGCTGTGGTCCAGCGGAACGAACCTTTTGCGGGCGAACATTCTCTCGAGGTTCAGCTGCCGTTCCTGCAACAGACGCTCGAGAGTTTCTCGGTCGTGCCGATGCTGGTCGGGCGCAGTCAGCCCGAACAGGTTGCCGCGGTAATCGACGCGCTCTGGGGCGGGCCGGAAACGCTGATCCTGGTGTCGTCCGATCTCAGCCACTATCACGACGATCCGGCGGCGCGCGAACTCGACGGCGAGGCGACCGTCGCCATCGAGATGCTGCGATCCGATCTGCTGGAACAGCCGCATGCCTGCGGCCGGCATGCGATCCGCGGGCTTCTGGTTTCGGCGCGCAACCGGTTCATGCGGGCGACCGCCCTCGATGTGCGCAATTCCAGCCAGACCATCGGCAAGCCCGACCGGGTTGTCGGTTACGGCACGTATCTGTTCGAGGAAGCCGACCAGGCGCGGCTGCCGGCGCCGCAGCGCGACTTCCTGCTGCGGCTCGCGCGCGAGGTGATCGCACTCGGAGTCCGGAACGGAAAGGCGCCCAGCGTCAAAGTCGAGAATACGCCGCCGCCGCTCCGGGCCACCCGCGGTACCTTCGTCACGGTGACACTGGACGAAAAGCTGCGCGGCTGCATCGGCTCGGTCCAGCCGCAATGCGCCCTGGTCGACGATGTCGTCGCCAATGCCTACAAGGCCGCCTTCGAGGACAAGCGCTTCAAGCCTCTGACCGAGGCCGAACTGCCGAAGATCGGCGTATCGATCTCGGTCCTCTCGAGCCAGGCCCCGATCGAGATGGCCAACGAAGCCGACCTGCTGGCGCAGCTTCGGCCACACGTCGACGGGCTGGTCATTCGCGATGAAGGGCTGAAGCGCAGCGCGCTCTTCCTGCCGCATGTCTGGTCGGGCATTCCCGATCCGGCGCGCTTCCTCGCCCGGCTGCGGGAGAAGGCGGGGTTGCCGCCGGGCCACTGGTCGCCCGAGTTCCGGGCCTATCGTTTCATCGCCGAGAATATCGCTGCCGAGAAAAGCGCGGCCTGAGCGCCAGCCGATCGGTATCGGCCAAGACAAAGGCCGGCGGATTGTCCCGCCGGCCTTTTCATTGCGCAGATATAGGCTACTTGCCGCGCGGCGCCCCGGTACGACGGGTTGCCGAACCCTTGACCGCGGCATTGGATTTCTTGACCGACGAACCGCTCTTGGCACCGCTGCCGGCGCCGCCGCGTTTCGGCGATGCGGTCGGCTTTGCTTTCTGGGCCATGATCCGGGTCTCCTTTCAGGAGAGATTGCAGGAACGCCATTGTAAGAAACGAATCGCGGCAAGCTGCAAGTGGAAAGACCGTGGCCGGCCAAAAATAACGGGCCGGCACGCGACGGTGCCGGCCCGGTCTTCCCGCGTGTCTCGGCGGGCGTTCAACGTGGCGGGTGTTCAGCGATTGGGCTGCGGTGTCACGCGGAGATAGGGTTTCACCGACTTGAAGCCCTTCGGAAACAGCTTCTTCGCGTCGTCGTCGGAGACCGACGGGACGACGATGCAGTCCTCGCCATCCTTCCAGTTCACCGGGGTGGCGACCTTGTAGTTGGCGGTGAGCTGGAGCGAATCCAGCACCCGCAGGATCTCGTCGAAATTGCGCCCCGTCGAGGCCGGGTAGGTGAGCATCAGCTTCACCTTCTTGTCCGGGCCGACGACGAAGACCGACCGCACCGTCAGCGTATCGTTCGCATTCGGATGGATCATGTCGTAGAGATCCGACACCTTGCGGTCGGCGTCCGCCAGCAGCGGATAATTCAGCTTCGCGCCCTGCGTCTCCTCGATATCCTTCGCCCAGCGCGTATGGTCCGCGACCGGGTCGACCGATAATCCGAGGATTTTGGTGTTTCGCTTGTCGAATTCGGGCTTCAGCTTTGCGAGATAGCCGAGCTCGGTGGTGCAGACCGGGGTGAAGTCCTTCGGATGCGAAAAGAGGATGGCCCAGCCGTCGCCGATGAAGTCGTGAAACTTGATGCGACCCTCGGTCGATTCCTGTTCGAAGTCGGGCGCAACATCGCCGATGCGAACCGCCATGTTCATTCTCCTTTTACTGATGGTGAAACCCTGAGTTCCGTCTCACCCTGATGTAGAAACTGCCGATGGGCGAATCAACACCCTTTCGCCCGGCGCGGCAACCCCGATCCGATAGCCGTTCAGGGGCGTCTTGCCGCGATGCGCTGGCGCACGGCGTGGCGCGGTTCGCTGTCGGTCATCTGCTCGTAAGCGACGATCTCGAGGCGACCCTCGACGGCCTCGATCAGTTCGCCCGGACGCAACAGAAAATCCGGATTGCTCGGCTTGCCATGTTTTTCATTGCCGCGCGCGAAGGTTTCATAGAGCAGCCAGCCCTGCGGCGCGACCGCCGCAATCAGCGCCGGTAACAAAGGCCGGTGCAGATAGTTGGTTACCACGACGGCGGCGAACGTCTGACCCGGCAACGGATCGCCACCTATCTCGAGATCGTTTTCGCGTGCTTCGAATCCGGGCCGGCCCGCGAGCGGGTGCAGCCGCGCAATCTCGCGATCGATCGCAATGACCGGGTGGCCGAGTTCGAGAAAGAGAATGCTGTGACGGCCGGAACCCGCGGCGACATCGAGCACCGGGCCGGGCGGCACCAGCGTGGCGAATCGCGCGATCCAGGGCGACGGTTTCTCGGCTCGGTCTTCAGGCACTTGTCGTTTCTCCGATCCTCGCCCATCTTACCGGCGCATTACGACGGCCGGCCAGCCGGGCCGCCGATGGACCTGACGGGCAACGACGAAACAATGATTCTTTTCGACCTGCAATGCGCCAATGGCCACCGGTTCGAGGCCTGGTTTCGCGACGGTGCGACCTACGACCGGCAGGCCGATGCCGGTGATCTCGCCTGTCCGCTCTGCGGCGGCCACGATGTCGAAAAGGCGCCGATGGCGCCGCGCATCGGCAAAGGCCGTGCGGTTGCCGTGCCGGTCGCCGATGTTCCCGCAGGCGATGTGCCGGCGGCGGCAACGACGCCGACGCCGCCTCCCGACGCACGCACGATGGCGGTCATGGGCGCGCAACTGAAGGCGCTGCGGGCCCTGCGACAGAAGATCGAAGAATCCTGCGATTATGTCGGCCCGGAATTTGCCGAGGAAGCGCGCAAGATTCACTACGGCGAATCCGATCCCCGTGGCATCTACGGCGAAACGACGTCGGAAGAAGCCGAGGAACTCGAAGACGAGGGGATCGACATCGCCCGCGTTCCGTGGGTGCCGCGGGAAAGCTGACAGCCGGGCGCGCGCGGTTCAGCGCGGGCGCAGCCGGATCAGGCTTTGTGCGCCGTCGAATGCCCAACTTACCGTCATTTTGAAGCCGGCTTTCTCGAACGACGCCGAGAGCGCGGCACGGTCGAGCGCGTTGCGCCAGCCGAGCGCTGTGCGATCGGTGCCGGGCGAATCGTCGGCGGCGTGATAGCTGACCAGCGCCGGCTTGCCGGTTGTGCGCAGGGCGGCCAGAAAGCCGGGCAGGTCGTCGACATATTCCAGCACGTCGAGCGCGACGATCGTATCGACATCGTCGGTCGCGGGCAGGGTGCCGCGATAGATGTCGGCGACCCGGATTTCGTCGGCACGCGGCATATTGTCGGCCAGGATGTGCGTCGCGTTTGCCGGCAGCAGCCTGGCGAGCGCCTTGCTGCCGCCGCCGAGGTCGAGCACGCGGGTGCCGTCGGCGATGTTCCGTGCGGCAGAAACGCGCGCGCGGCGGCGGGCGAAACAGGGCTCGATGCCTGGCGGCCCGCGCCAGTTCCAGCGCTCGGTGTCGATGAAGCGGATCGGATTGCGATCCCCGTCGCGGCGTCCGAACGCGTGGCCGGTGAGCTGCGACGCCTCGTCCGGCACGGGATAACCGAAGGCGGTGCCATAGTCCGGCAGCAGCCGCCACAGCCGCCCGGCCAGCGCGTGGACAGGGCCCGCCGGCTCGCTTTCGAACCGACCGACCGCCGCCGCCGTGATGCCATCGCCGTGCTTTTCGATTTCCCAGCGCCGGGTCCAGTTCGCGGCGGCGAGATTGTTTCTCGTCGGGTCGAGCCGTTGCAGCCCGGCATAGTCGGCGATCCGGGCCAGCATTGCCGGATCGCCCGCGAGATCCTCGTAGCGCAGGGCGAAATTCGGCCGCTGCCGCAGTGTCATCAGCTCCCACACATTGTAGGCCAATGCAGAAAAGACCCAGGCTTCGTCGCGGCGATGCCCGGAGCTGCGAAACACCATCGGCATGCGGCAGATGCGATCGATGCCCGAAAGCACCAGATCGCGCAGATCGCGCACGCATAGGATCAGCTTCTCTGGCGGGTAATCGCGAAACAGCGGGCGCCAGTCGCTGAAATCGACATATTTGACGCCCCAGAGATCGAGGCCGGCAAGACGCGGCGCCAGCTCGCTCCGAAAATACCGCGCATAGCTCCCTGCCCATAGCGACGGGTCAGGCGCCTCTTCGGGTACGTCGAGGCCGACGGTGCGGACGAGCCGTTGCACGCGGGCCGCCAGGTTTCTGTTCCAGCTCTTATAGAGATCGGGCTCGCTGACGATGGCGGCGTGACCCGGCACGGTCAGCAGATCGGAAACCAGCGTGGTGCCGCTGCGCGGCAGCCCGAGCACGGCAAGCCCCATCGGCAAAGGCGGCAGCGTCGCCGGCGGGTCCGGTGCCATCGGGCTAGACGGGCTCGAGAATCTTGCGGCGCGGCATGACCGGCTTGTTGCCGCGCCCGGCAATGCGCTTGCCGCGC
This sequence comes from Dongiaceae bacterium, assembly GCA_040902665.1. Taxonomy (GTDB): domain Bacteria; phylum Pseudomonadota; class Alphaproteobacteria; order Dongiales; family Dongiaceae; genus JAWXBK01. The sequence continues at coordinate 4,937 of JBBDWX010000286.1, read as the reverse complement.
GGCTTGCGCGTCGGGCGGGCGGCGACCGGCTTGGGCCGCAGCCGGAACGCGCTCTGCCGTCCATCGAAGGCCCAGCGCGGGTTTGCGATGAAACCCGCCGCGAGGAAGGCGCGCATCAGTTCGTTGCGCGAGAGCGCGTTGCGCCATCCATACGAATCGCGATCGATGTCCTCGTTATCGTCGGTCGGATAGTAGGTGAGCAGAATCGGCAGGTTGTAGGCGCGCAGTTGCTTGAGGAAACGCCGCACGTCGTCGACATATTCGAGTACGCCGATGGCGGTGACCAGGGTGGCATTCTCGGCCGGCGGCAGATTGCCGCGATAGATGTCGGAGACGATGAACTCCGGCGAGCGCGCCGCGTTGTCGGACAGCACGATCGGCAACTCGTTGGGCAGCAGGCGGCGCAGTGCCGTCGAGCCGGACCCCAGATCGAGGATCTTCGCGTGCTTGCCGATATTGCGGGAGACGAGGATCCGCGCGCGGCGCCGGCCGAAAACCGGTTCGAGCTGCGTCGGCCCGCGCCAGTTCCAGGTTTCCGTATCGACATAGTTGATCGGATTGTCGTTCGGCATGACACGGCTGGCGAAATCGTGCCGCCGGATTCGCTGCGCCGGCGGTGGCACGTCGTAACCGAACGCGACATTGTATTCGCCCATCATCCGCCAGATGCGTTCGGCCATCTGCCGGATGGGCCCCTCGGGCTCGCGCGCGAAGCGGTCGAGTGCCTTGTCGGAAATCTCGCCTGCCTTGCCGTGCTTCGTCAGTTCCCACTGGCTGCGGGACGCGCGTTCGATCATAAGATTGAGCCGTTCCGTACCCAGTGTCTCAAGCCCGACATGCTCGCGCAATCTCTCCAGTGTTGCGGGGTTGCCGACAAGATCTTCATAACGAACGACCAGATGCGGCAGGGTGCGCAACGCCATCAGCTCGTGTACGGAGTAGCAGATACGCGAGAAAACCCAGGCTTCGTCGCGGCGATGCTTGTTGTCGGCAAACACCAGGCGCATCCGATTGACAAGTTCGAGTGCCGACACGGTCACCGCGCGCAGATCGCGAACGCACAGCACGATTTTGCGCGGCCGGTAGATTTCGAACAGGCGGCGCCAGCCGACCATATTGACGTATTTCACGCCCCAGAAATCGAGCTGCTTCAGCTCCGCCATGAAGCTGGCGTCGAAATGGTCGATGTTGCGGGTGTAATTTCCGGCCTCGAGCGTCGCCGTCGGGGCCGGCAGACCGAAATCCTTGGCGAGCTGTCGCATGCGGGCGGCCAGGGTCGGATCGTATTTCGAGAGCAGATCCGGTTCGCTGAGGACCAGAGACTTGCCGCGATTGGTCAGCAGGTCGGCGACCAGCGTCGTACCGGTGCGCATCAGGCCCATGACGGCGACGCCCATCTCGGTTCGCGTGATATTCTGCTTTTCGCTCATGTCCCGCCGTCGTCGCCCGAACCGGTGGCTGCTTCGTCCGATTTCTTATCCTGCGGCCGCGCCCGGATCAGGCTGAGCCCGTTCCTGATGTTCCATTTTGCGGTCACGCGAAAGCCGGCCCCCTGCAACAAGGTGAGTATTTCGCTCCGGGTCAGATGGTTGATCCAGCCGAGCCCGGCACGATCGATGCCGACGGTATCGTCGCTTGCATGATAGGACATCAGCATCGGTCGTCCCAGCTTGTGCAGGGCGGCGAACACGCGCGGCAGGTCCGGCAGATGCTCGATCAGGTCGAGCGCCACGACAAGCGTTGCGGCGCCGGGTTTCGGCAGCTTACCGGCTGCGATGCTATCGAAGCGTTTCGCGGCCGGCAGGTTGAGGTAACCGGTGCCCTCGGGCTTGAGAAAACGCAGCGCCGGCAATGCGGCGCCGAGATCGAGCAGCACGTCCTTCGGGCGGATGTTCCGGGCGACGAGACGGCGGCCGCGACGCAGTTCGAACGTGGGTTCGATGCAGTCGGGCCCCTGCCAGAACGCGTTCTCGGTCGGCAGATAGGGAATCGGGTTATCGCCGGGCCGCGGGCGCAATCGGAACGGATGCGTGGAAAGGCGCAGCGCGGGCGCCGGAACCTCGTAGTCGAAGGCGAGCGAGTATTCGGGAAAGAGTCGCCACAGCCGCTCGGCCAGGTGCCTGCGCGGTCCGTCGGGCTCGTTCTCGTAGCGGCCGAGCGAGCGCGCGGTGATGCCGCTCTCGTGCTTGCGGGATTCCCATTCGGTGCGGGAGGGGTCCTCGATCTGGAGATTGATGCGTTCGGTTCCGAGCGCCTTCATCTCCATATAGGTCCGGAGTTCCTCCCTGATCCTGTCGGGATCGGCCGCGAGATCCTCATAGCGCATGACCATGTGCGGAAAGCGGCGCAGCGCCATGATCTCGTGCACGGTGTAGGCCAGCCGCGAAAAGACCCAGGCCTCGTCGCGCATATGCTTGCGGTCGTCGAAGGCGAGGCGCATGCGTTCCACCAGCTCGATCGCCGACAGCGCGACGTCGCGGATGTCGCGGGTGCACAGGATCAGTTTCTTCGCCGGATAGCGCGCAAAGAGGCCTTTGAGATTATACAGGTCGACATATTTGAGGCCCCACCAGTCGAGCCTGCCGAGCTGCGGCAGGATGGCGGCGCGATAATAATCGTCGTTGCGCTCGTAGGTGCCGGGCAAAGGCGGCGGCTCCACGTCGAGCCCGAACGACGCGGCGATCGCATGGGTGCGTCCGACCTGACCCGGGTTCCATTTGCCGAGCATGTTGGGTTCGCTGATGATCAGCGACTTGCCGCGCACGGTGAGCAGGTCTGCGACCAGCGTCGTACCGCTGCGCATCATGCCCATGATGGCCACGCCCATCGGATATTGTTCGACGGCCATCGTTTCGCCCGGTTCCTCTTACGAATCTGCGCGGCGGGACTATCGGTTGCGGCGCGCGCGGCTGTCAACGCGGCGACCGGGCCGCGCCGTTGCGCTGTGCGCGTCCGCCATGACGATATGCTGCGCCATGTTTATACGGCGCCGGGTTCAGGCGGGACTGAACCGCAGCATCGCCTGGGCGCCGTCGAAGGCCCATCGCGCCTTCACCCGGAATCCGGCGGCAATGGCAGCCTCCTGCAGCCGGGCGCGGGTCAGGTGATTGACCCAGCCGAGCGCGTGCCGGTCGACACCTGCTGTGTCGTCGGCGGGATGATAACTGGCCAGCATTGGCAGTCCCATCTCGCGCAGACGCCGGAGCCAGCCGGGCAGATCGGGATCGACATATTCCAGCAGGCCGAGCGCGACCACGAGGTTCGCATCCTCCTTCGCCGGCAGTTCGCCCTCGCACAGCCGCGCGACCCGGTATTCGCTGTCGCGCGCCACGACATCGCACACGATCAGCCGGCAGCGCGGCGCCAGCAGATAGCGCAGCGCCGGTACGCCGCAGGAAAGATCGAGCACGACCGTTCCCGGCTTGATCAGGCGCGCCGCAAGGATGCGCGCACGGCGGCGGGCGAAAGCCGGCTCGAGCACGGCCGGGCCGGTCCATTCCCAGTTCTCGGAACTGCGATAGGGCACCGGATTTTCTTTCGCCTGCCCGGCGCCCATCGTCGCTGGCCTCGTCAGGGCGAAGGGATGGTCGCGCGGCGAATCCGCGGGCGGCGGCGCGTCGTAATCGAACCGCGCGGAATATTCGGGATAGAGCCGCCAGATCCGCTCGACCATCGCGCGGACCGGGCCGGGCGGTTCGGCCTTGTGGCGCGCGACCGATGCGGTCGTGATCGCATCGCCATGCTTGGCCAGTTCCCAGTCGCGCCGGAGTTGCGCCGCCTCGATATTGGCGCGATAGCCGGTCGCCGCCGTCTCGAGCCCGCCGAGCCCGACCAGATCGGCGATGTCGCGGCGCAGGGCCGGGTCGGCGGCAAAATCCTCGTAGCGCACGACGCGCCCCGGCAATTCGGCGAGACGCAGCAGCTCGTGGATATTGTGGCCGAGACTGGCCAGCACCCACGCTTCGTCGCGCATGTGCCGGCGATCGGAGAAGGCCAGCGTCAGATGCGCGATGCGGTCGAGCGACGACACCACCACGTCGCGCAGATCGCGCACCGAAAGGATGAGATGCTGCGGCGGGTAATCCGCGAACAGCACCCACCAGGCGACGAGATCGACATATTTGACGCCCCAGAGATCGAGCTTCGCCAAAGACGGATAGAGATTGGCGGCAAAATGCCGTGCGAAATCGCCGACCTCTTCGCGTTGTGGTGCTGTTTCCGCGACCGGCAGACCGGCCTTGTGGAGGAGGTTGTGAATGCGCTGGATCGTGCTCTGGCTCCAGCGGCCGTGGATGTTGGGTTCGCTGACGATGATCGAGCGGCCGGCAACCGACAGCAGATCTGAAAGCAGAGTCGTGCCGCAGCGCGGCAGGCCCATGATCGCCACGCCCATCGAGTGTGCGTTGGCGGTTTTCGGCCCCCGCTCATCGACCCCCGACTTGTCGATTGGGCTCATTGGGCCGCGCTCATCCGCCCCGCGCTCATCCGCTTGCGATCACGGCCGATCGGACAAAACGCGGGGCGGCGCCACCACGGCCATGTAATTGACGCCGAGATCGCTGCCGATCCGCCAGCGATCGGCCAGCGGATTGAAGCTGACGCCGGCAAGCTCGGCGATCGTCGCGCCATGGCGCGCCAGCCCGCGCGCGAGTTCGGAGGGTCTGACGAACTTGCGCCAGTCGTGCGTGCCGCGCGGCAGCCAGCGCAGCACATATTCGGCGCCGACGACCGCGAGCGCGAAGGATTTCGCGGTGCGGTTCAGCGTCGCGACGATCAGCAGCCCGTCCGGTTTCGCGAGCCGGCAGCAGGCGCCGAGAAAGGAATCGAGATCGGCGACATGCTCGACGATCTCGAGCGAGAGCACGATGTCGTATTGCGCGCCGGTTTTGGTGCCACCCTCGGCAAGTTCTTCGGCGCTCGTGGCGCGATAGTTGATC
>JBBDWX010000285.1:0-12311 GCA_040902665.1 Dongiaceae bacterium | reverse complement strand
TTCAGTCCAAACGTCAGATCGTCGGCGACGAACTGCCAATAATGATCGGTCGCGATCTCGAGCCGGGTGATGTCGCGATAGTCCGCATCGAACCAGAAGGGCCCCATGGCCGAGAGCAACAGCGTTTCACTGCCCAGCAGTTCATCGCCGCGCCATGCCCGTATCTGCAGCGTTTCGCCCTCGGCCGATCGCCACGCCACCGCGAAATAACCGCCGCGAAAATCGAACCCGTCATCCCGTTCGATGGTGACCGGATAGCCGGACGTATTGTAGGCGACATAGTGGCCCGACATCGTCGCGTTGATATAACCCTCGCCGCCATAGAATTCGTTATCGACCGCGAGAAGCGCGTCCCAGTTCAATCCGCCGGTGCCGTTCGGCATCTTGGTAATTTCCGAACGCGTGACGGTTTCGAAATCGACGACAACCTCGTGCCCGGCAGGCGAGGGCGGGGTCTCGCCGATCACGATTGCCGACATGCGCACGGGCGTATTGCCGACGGTCACGGTGCGTGCCAGCACTTCGATACTGTCCGTCGCTTGCACTTCGAGTGCCCAATCGCCGGCTTCGGCGGGAATCGAGAAATTTCCATCCGCGTCCAGCAACACGCTTGCCGCTTCGCCCGCCGGCGACGTTGCGATGAGGTCGATGGCACTCATCCCGACCAGATCGCCCTCCGCGTTGCGTTCGGCGATCCGCCCGTCGATCGTCAGGATCGGTGCAAGCCCGGCCGGCACCGGCACATGATCCGCCACGATGCCGTTCCGGGTTTCCGGCGTCAGCGTGTAGGTCAGCGTCTGCGTGCCGTTTCCGCTGGTCAGCTCCCAGCCGGGCGGAACCTGCACGACGAATTCGTATGTGCCCGGCTCGCTCACATCGACCGGCGATGCGGTCGGCGAATTCGTGAAATTGGCGAAACCGTGAATGTTGGACCGACGCACCGCCTGCGCGCCGTTCGGGCCCGACATGGTGACCGCCACCTCGATCATCGGACGGTCGCCGACATCGTAGTGGCCGTTCCGGTTCAGATCCCGATACGTGAAATGCGAGACGTTCGGCGACGTGCTGTCGATCGGCGCCCATTCGGTACGAGCCGGGTAGAACTCGTTCGGATCCGCTTGTTCCTGGGTGCGGGCCGGCGATGCCGTCGCGCCGACCGCCAGAAGCACGCCGATCAGGCTCGAGAATCGCCACAGGATCGACAAGGGAGTTTTAGGGGGTGCGAGCATTCTGGATTGCGTCCTCGGTTGCGGGGAACAGGGCGCAGCGGAACCGGACGGGCCCGCGCGAACCCCGCGTACAACGTAGAACACATTATCGGGTGTGCCGATCCGCCGGGGCGGTGAGATTTTAGGGGCCGCCATTCGGACCGAAATTTGGCGCCGTCATTGCTCCGGCAGCGGAATGAACTCGGTGTCGTCGACGACCTTGCCGAACCGACCTTCTTGCCAGTCGGCTTTCGCCTGTTCGATCCGCTCTTTCGAGCTCGAGACGAAGTTCCACCAGAGATGCCGCGGCCCGTCCATGGTCTCGCCGCCGAGCACCATGAACCGGGCGCCGCTGTCGCTCGATATGGTTATGGCATCGCCCGGTCGCAGAATCAGCAGCCGGCCGGCCTCGAACGCGTCGCCCGCGATCCGGACAGGCCCGTTGAGCACATAGATCGCGCGCTCCTCGTGTTCGGCGCCGATCGGCAATGTGGCGCCGGCTTCGAGCGTAACCTCGGCATAGATCGTATCGGAGAAGACCGCGACCGGCGAAGTGGCGCCCCAGCCTTGCCCGGCAATCAGCACGGCCCGTGCGCCGTCTGCCGAGATGACCGGCAATGCATCGGCACCGTAATGCTTGAAACTGGGCGCCGTCTCTTCGTGTTTCTTCGGCAGCGCGACCCAAGCCTGCAAGCCGCCGACATGCTGCGGGGCACGGCGCGCGGCTTCCGGCGAACGTTCGGAATGCGCGATGCCGCGCCCGGCCGTCATCCAGTTGAGTTCGCCCGGGCGGATCGGCTGGATCGATCCGAGCGTGTCGCGATGCAGGATTTCGCCGTCGGTCAGCCAGGTGACGGTCGCGAGGCCGATATGCGGGTGGGGTCGGACATCGAGGCCGCTACCGGCGGCGAGGGTGGCCGGTCCCATTTCGTCGAAGAACACGAACGGCCCCACCATGCGTCGTTCGATCGCCGGCAGCGCCCGGCGCACTTCGAAGCCGCCGATATCGCGCGCCCGTGGCACGATGACAGTCTCGACCGCTTTGCCATCGGGCGGTGGCACGGTCGCCGGATCGTCGTCGGGTAGACGCGTCATCGAGGGATCTCCGTCGCCGGCCGGCTAATTGCGGCCGCCGCCTCCGCGGCTGCGGAAGACGAACTCACCGCGGCTCGAATCCCATTGGCCTTTCTCGCAGGCCGCAAGTCCGAGCAAGGGCAGGGTGGCGAGCGATGCGAAAAAGGCGAGCAGGAAATGTCGTCGCGTCATGGACCATCCTCCGGAACAGTCGTAGCGGCTAGATTATACCCCTCGACCGCCGGTGCAAACCGCATCGATGCTAGTCTCCCGGCGGTAACCGCGAATACGCATCTGCAACCACTGTGACCGAGGACCATTCCATGAACCTGCTCGACAATCCCGTGCCCTGGCCGGACGGTGCGACCTGCGCCGCCGCCTTCACCTTCGATCTCGATGCGGAGAGCGTGCTGCAGGTCGAACGCAAGGACGATGCGCATGAAAGATTGTTCGCGCTGTCGATGATGCGCTATGGCCCGCAGGTGGCGGTGCCGCGGCTGCTGCGTATCTTCCGCGAATACGACATGCGCTCGACGTTCTTCGTGCCGGGCTGGGTCGCCGAGCGATATCCGGAGGCGATCGAAGCGATCGTCGCCGGCGGTCACGAGATCGGGCATCACGGCTATCTCCATGAGAGTCCGAACGGCTGCAAAGGGGAGGACGAGGCCTACTGGTTCGAACGCGCGCACGATGCGCTGAAGCGGATCAGCGGGCAGACGATCGTCGGTTATCGCGCGCCGAGTTTCGATATTTCGCTGGCGACGCCCGCGCTTTTGAACGAAGCCGGCTTCACCTACGATTCCTCGCTGATGGGCGACGATGTACCGTATCTGCTGCGCGATGCGAGCGGCACGCTGCTCGAACTGCCGACCTCGATCATCCTCGACGACTGGCCGCAATATGCGCATGTCTGGGATCTCGGGACGACCAACCAGATTTCGACGCCGCGCCGCGCGCAGGAACTGTTTCTCTCCGAATTCGATGCGGTCGCGCGCGAGGGCGGGTTGTGGGTCGGCGTGTGGCATCCGTGGATTTCGGGCCGGCCGGCGCGCGCCCGGGCGATGATCGAGATGATCGAGCATATGCGGGCGAGCGCGAAGGTCTGGTTCGCGCCGCTGGCCGAGATCGCCGCCCATGTCCAAAAAGTAATGGCGGCGGGCCAGTGGACCCCGCGAACCGACGATCTGCCTTACCATCCGGGCCCCCTGCCGGAGTGGGACAAGGCAAGCTGGCGGCGGGGTTGAGCGCCCCCGCGGACTTGTGATCGGACCCGCGTTTCACAGCGTCGGAACCGCATGCTAGCGTTTTGCAGGCCCTCAGCCGGGTTCCCGGTCCGGGCTCAAATTGCGGTCACAGGGAGGACCACATGCGAAAAGAAATCATGCAACGCACGATGCTGTCTCGTCGCCAGCTGGCGAAAACGGCAGCGGCGGCCGGCCTGGCAATGGTCACCATGCCGGTGGTGATGAAACCGGCGCAGTCGGCCGGTGGCGTTAGTTACTTCACCTGGTCGGGTTATGAATTGGAAAGTTTCCACGGCCCGTTCATCGAGCAATATGGCGGTCCGCCGGAATTCTCGATCTTCGCCAACCAGGAAGAGGCCGTTCAGAAAGTCGTGGGCGGCTTTACACCGGATCTCGTGCATCCCTGCTCGGAGACGGTGATACGCTGGCGTCAAGCCGACAAGATTCAGCCATTCGATACTGCGAAGATCGACGCGTGGGACGATATCTGGCCTGATCTCAAGGGACTGAAGAACGCCTCCGACGATCAGGGCAACGTGTTCTTCATCCCGTGGGAATGGGGCAACTCGTCGATCCTCTATCGCACCGACATGGTCGAAGTTGAGGAAGAATCCTGGAACATGATGTTCGACGAGCGCTATGCCGGCAAGATCGCGATGTACAACGAAGCGGCCGCAGCCGTCGAGATTGCGGCCCAGGCGCTCGGTTATACCAACATCTTCACGCTGGACGATGCCCAGCTCGAAGAAGTCAAGAAAATGTTAACCAAGCAACGTGACATCTCGCGCTTCTACTGGAACAGCCAGAGCGAGGTCGAGCAGGGCATGGCCTCTGGCGAACTGGTCATTGCCTATGCCTGGAACGACGCGCTGCTCAACCTGACGGAGCAGGGCATTCCGGTGAAATATGCCGTGCCGAAGGAAGGCATCCGTACCTGGGTGTGCGGTCTCGTGCACACCAATGTCGGTACCGCCGATCCTCAGGCCGTATACGATTGTATCAATTCGATGCTGTCGATCGAGAGCGGCGTGTCGTTGATGACCGAGTTCGGCTACGGCCACTCGAACAGCAAGGCGTTCGAGGCTGTCGATCCGGCGGTTCTGGAGAGCCTCGGCATCTCCGATCCGACCAAGATCATGTCGACTTCGATCTTCCTAGAAGGCGAAGAGCCGCCCTACGACCAGCTCTATATCAAGATCTTTGAAGACGTGATGGCCGGGCTCTAACCGTCCGCTTCGTCGAGACAGGCGGCCGGCCGGAGCAATCCGGTCGGCCGTTATCTTTTTACCGACGATTGCGCGTCGATCAGGCTTGCGCGATGCCCCAGATCTCGACCCGCACGTCGTCGGTGTGCATGTGCGGCTGGGGAACCAGTGTCATCGGCGGCAGCGGTCCGTCGACCGTACCGGCGATCGCGTCAACGAAGGCGCGGGTTTCGTCTTCGCTGCCCTCCGAGGTGAAATAGCAGACCAGCAATCGGTAATCGCGCGAAGTGCGGCCGAATCCTTCGACGATGTCGTTGCAGAGCCCCATCGTGAATCGCGTCTGCTTCAGAAGATCGAAGGGATGAATCGCGGGATCGGCGGTCGATCCGCGGTCGAACGGTACCTGACCGCCGGTCCAGATCTGGTTGCGCAGGCGCAGGCCCTGCCGGTAGGGCAGCGGCAACGACCAGTCCCACACGCTGTCGGGCCAGCAATCCTCGCGCGGGATGTATTTGTTGTGCAGACCGTTGTCCGCGCGCATCGCCATGACCTCGATCTTGGTGCGCGCGCCTTCGGGTTCGAGCACATGGCAGGGAACGACCGTTGCGACCGGACCGGGTTCGCGGAAATGGCTCGCCCGCGCGGCCCCCAGCGGCGCCCAATCCTGGTGCGTCCGGCCGAAATAATAACCCTCCATCTTGATCGCATCCTGCAATCCGGCGCCCAGATGCATGAGCGTCGTTTCGAGATCCGACATGATGGCGTGCGACTGCGCGACGCCGTCTCCGGCATGCAACAGCGCACCGTCCTCGTCGACGGCCGCACGAAGCGGCGCGGTCACGAACTCGCCGGCGCGCAGCCCCGCCGTATAGATCGGCCGTTCGAATTGCTCGGCAAAGGCGGCCGGCACGGCGCGCGTAACGGCATGCGCGCGAGGGCTCTGACGCCAGCCCACGATCGCGATCGCCTGAAGCTGGATCGCTTGCCCTGCGAAAGGCTGCAGCGGTACCGGCAAGAGGCTGATCGCCGGCATCGGATCGAACGGGAAATGGCGTTGGAGGTGGGCGCGCAATGGCCATTCCTCGAGCCCGGCGCCCGGGCTGTAATAGACCTTGAGGCGCGCGATATCGCCGAGCCCGGCATTCTCGACGGCCAGCGCCGCGCGCATATTGCTCATGGCGCCGTCGATCTGGGCGACAAGATCGCCGGCATGCCGGATGCGACCGTCGCCTGCGAAGTCGCCGGCCCCGCCGACAAAGACCGTGTGTCCGATCCGTGCGGCGGTCGCGTGGCGTTGCTCGAGGGCGAGCCGCCAGCCCGGTTTCATCGATGCCATGAGTTCTCCTTGCAGACGGGCGACCGTATTACGGCGTCCAAACCCGCTGTGCGTTGCGCCGTTACGGGACCGGAACGACTGGCGTCAGATAAGGGGCAACCGCCTGATCGGGCCCCGCGGCCATAGCAGGCACCTGGTGCGATACAGCCGGCAGGCTCTTGAGATAAGTTGCGAGCGCGAGCGCGTCCTCGTCCGTGAGGAAGCCGTAAGACGGCCATGGCATGAGCGGAAACAGTTCGCGCCCATCCGGCCGGACGCCGCTGCGTACTGCCGCCATGATGTCCTCGACGCTCCAGCTCCCGATGCCGGTTTCCATATCCGGCGTCAGGTTCGGGGGGTAGAGGATCCCGACCTCGGGAATGTGGAACCCGATATCCGACCCGCCGAGAAACTGGCCGTGATCCGGCTTGCCGGCGAGCGCGCCGGGTGTGTGGCAGCCGGTGCAGTCCATGATGTTCGCGAGATACTCGCCGCGCTCGAGGATGTCGTCTGCTGCTGCCGGCATTGCGATAGACGGGGCGAGGGCGGCGAGAATTGCGCCGATGGCCATGTGCCGGCGCAACGAAGACCGAACGGACATCTGAAATCTTCCTCCCGAACGAGACAGCCGCCGTGCTACGGCCGGCGCGGACTCTAGAGCTTGCGTCTTGCGGTCCGCAAGCGCCTCGATGATGCTGCAACAAGTGGACCGATCCGGCAGGGGGCGCGCGGCAGATGGCAGACGATATCCTCGTCGCATTGCGGAAGGCGCTGGGCGACAGCGCGGTCGAAAGCGGCGATGCGATCGGCCAGCGTTACTGGTGCGACGCGACCGGTGTGGCACCGCAGCCGCCGCTGGCCCTCGTGCGGCCGCGGACCACCGACGAGGTCGCGACGATCCTGCGGATCTGCAACGAGCGCCGGCAGCCCGTGATCGCGCAGGGCGGACTGACCGGCCTTGCCGGCGGGGCGACGCCGGTTGGCGGCGAGATCGCGCTTTCGCTCGAACGGATGAATGGCATCGAGGAGATCGATCCGGCCGCCGCCACGATCACGGTGAAGGCCGGCACGCCGTTGCAGACCGTGCAGGAAGCCGCCGCGGATGCCGGGTTCATGCTCGGGCTCGATCTCGGCGCGCGGGGCTCGGCGCAGATCGGCGGCAATATCTCGACCAATGCCGGGGGCATCCGCGTCATCCGCTACGGCATGGCGCGCGAGCAGGTGCTCGGCCTTGAGGTGGTGCTGGCCGACGGCGCGATACTGACCAGCCTCAACAAGATGCTGAAGAACAATGCCGCCTACGATCTCAAGCATCTGTTCATCGGCTCGGAAGGCACCCTCGGCGTGGTGACGCGCGCGGTGTTGCGGCTGCATCCGCGGCCGGCCGATCTGCTGACCGCACTCTGCGCGCTGCCCGACTATGAATCGGTCGTTGCCTTCCTGCGTCATGCCCAGCAGGCGCTCGGGCAGGTCAGTGCCTTCGAAGCGATGTGGCTCGATGCGTATGAGTTCGTCGCGAGCCGGCGTGAGGGGGTACCGCCGATGGCGACGATCCATCCTTTCTATGTGATCGTCGAACATGCCGGGACCGATCCCGACGCCGATGCGCGGGCCTTCGAGGCGATGCTGGAAGCGGCGCACGAACGCGGGTTGCTGATCGACGTCACGGTCGCCCAATCGGAAAAGCAGGCGCGCGCCATCTGGGCAATCCGCGAAGGCATCGCGGAATGGGAGAATGTCGTCGGCCAGATCCATCTCGACGTCAGCCTGCCGATCGGTGCGATCGGTGAATTCGCGGAACGCTGCCGCGAACGTCTCGCCGCGGGCTGGCCCGAACTGGTCGCGACCTTCTACGGCCATATCGGCGACAGCAATCTGCATGTCAGCCTCGCGCCGGGCACCGACGACGAAGCAACGCGGCACGGTGCCGAGACGGCGGTCTACGACACGGTGCGCGATTTTGCGGGTTCGATCTCGGCCGAGCACGGGATCGGCACGTTGAAGCGGGATTTTCTGGCTTATTCGCGCACGCCGGCCGAACTCGCACTGATGCGCACGCTCAAGGCCGCGCTCGATCCGAACAACATCCTCAATCCCGGCAAGGTGCTGTAGCGCGGCGTATCAAGCCGCGTTTTCGCCAGAGCCGGTCGCGCGGCGGCCGACGCTTTGCGCCACGGGCTGGCAGTATGGCTCCGCCGTTCCCTTTCACCGACCTGCGACCGAATGCGGGTTTGACGCTCGCGGCCTCTCGCGTATGAAATCGGGCCGGGGATCGCCGACAGGATGGGGCAGGGCGCGGACATCGGGCCGAGCGAAGGAATGGTTATGGACGACCGCGCAACCGATATACCCGCCGCCGATCCGGTGGCGGGACAATTTCCAGATACCGCGCCGCGGCTCGCCGCCTGGGCCAGGCGGCTCGAGGCGCTGCGGGAGAACCGCCATGCCGCGCCGCTCGAAAGTCCGGTCGATCTGCTGGCCAACGAGATATCGGCGGCGATGGACAGCAATGAGATCGGCACCTTCGACCTCGACCGCGCGATCCGTGCCCTGACGCTCAAGGCATTCATCGCGCGCGCCGCGCGGCTGCGGCACTATCTCGGCGAAATCGAACCCGAGAAGAATGAGCAATCGCTGCGCGTTCTGATCCGCGGGCTCATGAAAGATGGCAGCGGCCGGCAGGTTCCTTTCGATGCGTTTCGGAATGCGGTCGAAGCCGAACATATCGGTATCGTGTTGACCGCGCATCCGACCTTTGCGCTGTCAGCCGAATTGACCCAGACATTGGCCACGCTGGCGGCGGGCCGCGATGCCAATGGTCGGCCGCTCGATCCGGCGGAACGCCGTGCGGTCGAAGCGGCCGCGGCGCGGGCCCGCCACGGGCTGCCCGATGGCATTACGCTTGCCAGCGAGCGTGAAGCAGCCGGCCTTGCCATCGACCATCTGCATCACGCGCTGGCGCGGCTCTATCTCATCCTGCTCGACGAGGCAGCCAACGCCTACCCGCAGGACTGGCGGAAGCTGGTGCCGCGGCTGGTTACGATCGCGAGCTGGGTCGGTTTCGATCTGGACGGACGCAACGACATTCGCTGGTACAACACGCTCGAGGCGCGGCTCGATCTTGCCGCCCGCCAGCTGGCGCGCTATCGCGATGCGGCCGGGCCGAGCGACGATCCCGAAGGCGTTCTTGCAACTGCCTGCGAACAGACCGAAGCCATCGCGACGGCGTTGCGCGACTGCGACGGCGACATGGAGGCACTCGCGCCGGCGCTGCGCGTCCTCGCCGAAAGTGCCGACACCCGGTTTGCGGATCCGGCGCCGATCCTGGAAAGCCTCGACGCCGCGATCGAGGCGGCGAGCGATGTCGATGCGCTCGATCTGGCGGTTTTGCGCGCCGAGGCTGCCAATTTCGGTATCGGCTCGGCGCATATCCACGTTCGGCTCAATGCCGCGCAGATCCACAACGCGGTGCGCCACGATATCGGTTTCGATGGCGATCCCAACCAGCCCGGACAGCGGCGGCGCAATCTGGCGGAACTCGAAGCGCGGTTTGCGAATCTCGAGCCGATGTCGGTCAATTTTGGATCGGTCATCACCGAATCGATGTCGGGGCGGCGGCTGTTCATGCTGGTCGCACAGTTTCTCAAGCATATCGATCGCAAGACGCCGATCCGGTTTCTGATCGCCGAATGCGATTCGCATTTCACGGTCCTGGCGGCGCTCTATCTGGCGCGGCTGTTTGGCGTTGCCGACCGGGTCGATATTTCGCCTTTGTTCGAAACGCCGCAGGCGCTGCGCCACGGTCACGACGTGATCCGCGATCTGCTGGCAACCGAAGAGTACCGGGCCTATCTGCGCGAACGCGGCCGGCTGTGCATCCAGACCGGCTATTCCGACGCCGGGCGTTATGTCGGGCAGCCCGCGGCAGCGTTGGCCGTCGAGCGGCTGCGGATCAAGGTTGCGGAGGCGCTCGCCGAGGCCGACATGCCGGGAATCGGCTTGCTGGTTTTCGATACGCATGGCGAATCGATCGGCCGCGGCGCCCATCCGGATAGTTTTGCGGCGCGGCTCGAATATATCGACACGCCGGAGGCGCGATTGCGGTTCGCGGCGCATGGGCTCGCGGTGAAACAGGAGCTCTCGTTCCAGGGCGGCGACGGCTATGCACTGTTCGCCAATCCGGCGCTCGCCTTCGCGACGCTCACGCGGCTGGTCGAGCATGCGTTGGCACCACCGGTCGATCGGCCCGATCCCTTCTATCGCGAGACCGACTATTCGCTGGACTTCTTCGTGACGATCAAGGAATTCAACGAGGGGCTGATCGACGATCCGAATTACGCGACGCTGCTCGGCGCCTTCGGCACCAATCTGCTCTATCCCTCCGGTTCGCGCCCGTCGCGGCGGCAGACCGACAGCGGCAAGGCGGCCGAGATGCCCTCGCCGCGCCAGCTCCGCGCCATCCCGCATAATGCCGTGCTGCAGCAGATGGGCTATCTGGCGAACAGCCTCGGCGGTGTCGGGCGGGCGATGGCGCTCGATCTCGATCGGTTCGTCGAAATACATCAGAAATCGCCGCGCCTGCGCTCACTCGTCGCGCTCGCCGCAGCCGCCCGCAAAGTGAGCAGCCGCGATGCGCTCGTCGCCTATGTTTCGCTGCTCGACCCGGTGAGCTGGTTGCTGCTGGCCGCCACCGACAAGGATGATGGTCGGCGCGAGGAGCTGCGGCGCGTGGCCGAGATGCTGAACGAGATCGGACGGTTCTCGCGCATGAACCGGATGCTTCGCATGTTCCTCCAGGACGATATCGACCTGGCCGACGGGCTCGCGCGCGCGGGCCGTCCGCTCGAATATTCCGAGACCCAGGCCGATGTCGAGCTCCTGCATGCGTTGCGTATCGCGCTGATCCGGCAGATCTTCCGGTTGACAGCACGGTTGCCGAGATTCTCGAGCCGGGCCGATTTCACGGTCGACGACGTCCTGGCCGAATTGCTGCATCTCGGTGTGCCGGCGGCGACGCGCCAGCTGCGCGTGACATTTCCGGCGGCGGCAGCCTCGGTCGACGACGAGGCGTTCGGCGAACCGGCCAGTTATCGGGCCGAGGGCGAGCGCGGTTATGCGCGGGAACATCGCATGCTGTTCGATCCGCTCGATGCGTTGCATGATGACGTGCGCCGGATCAGTGTTGCGGTCATGCATCTGATGGGTGCGGTCGGTTGAGCGGCTTGGGATGGCAACTGGGTATCCGGGGCTGCACAGTCGGCGCGGTTTCGTTTCGGTAACGAGGTTTCGCGGAGGATGGCATGACTGAAGGCAGGGAAATTGGCCTCGTGGTCGGGGCGGGCGAGGGGTTGAGCGCGGCGGTTGCGCGTATCATGGCGCGTGAGGGCATGGCGGTCGCGCTCGCGGCGCGCAGCCCCGAGGATCTCGCCGACCTCGCCAAGTCGACGGGCGCGAAAACCTATGCCTGCGATGCCGCCGATGTACGCCAGGTGGCGGGCCTGTTCGAAGCGGTCGATCGGGATATCGGCACGCCGAACTGGGTGCTCTATAACCCGAGCCGGCGCGCGCGGGGGCCGCTGGTCGATCTCGATCCGGAAGCGGTCAAGCAGGACATCCTGGTAACCTGCTTTGGCGGATTTCTGGTCGCGCAGCAGGCGGCCAGGCGGATGGCCAAGGCGGGACGTGGCAGCATCTTCTTCACCGGCGCCTCGGCCAGCGTGAAGGGCTATGCGCGCTCGGCCTCGTTCGCGATGGGCAAGTTCGGATTGCGCGGCCTTGCGCAGAGCATGGCGCGCGAGTTCCAGCCGCAGAACCTGCACATTGCGCATTTCGTGATCGACGGCTCGATCGCGGCGCAGGGCGACGGGCGCAACGGCAAGGACGACCGGCTCGATCCCGACGCCATCGCCGAGACCTATCTCGCAATCCATCGCCAGCATCGCAGCGCCTGGACCTGGGAAATCGAACTCCGGCCGTGGGCCGAGACGTTCTGATGCGTTGCGCCGCGTCGGGTTAGTCGGGTCGGCCGCATGACCATCCTCGAAACCGATCGGCTGATCCTGCGCCGGCTGGTGCCGGGCGATCTCGACGACCTCGCCCGGATCTACGCCGATCCCGACGTGCGTCGGTATTTTCCCGAAGGAACGCTGACGCGCGAGGAGACCCGCGAAGAACTCGAATGGTTTTTCAAGGGGCATCCCGACAATCCCGAACTCGGTCTGTGGGCGACGATCCACAAACCGAGCGGCCGGTTCATCGGCCGTTG
>JBBDWX010000284.1:0-12325 GCA_040902665.1 Dongiaceae bacterium | reverse complement strand
ACCGTCGGAACCAGCACGTCGGCTTCCTTGACCGCCTGGATCAGCTCGGCCTGGCCCAGCGGTTTGTCGTCGAGGTTCAGCTTGACCCGGAACAGCTCCATCATCCGGGTTTCGATCGGATCCGGCAGTTTTCGGGTGACGACGACGAGCGGCTTGGTGGCCATGGAAGCTCCCTGAGGGGCCTTGGCGGGAACCGCCGAAACGGGTCGGCGGCAGGGCCCTGGCGGCCTGATTGGGGCTTGCCATAGCAAGCCGGTTTTTGCTTGTCCAGCACAGCACCCGACGCAAAGGCGCGATGCTTGCCCGCAACCGCGGTCGGCAGGCAGAATCGCACAATGGCGCGCCCACGTCGTGCCCGATTCGCCCGCGCCCCATTCGCCCGTGCCCTGTACGAATGCCGCTGAGGAGTTACAGAACGATGCAATTCCCCCGATCCGTTTGCGCCTGTGCCGTCGCTGCCCTCATTGCCGCCGCGACAGTTCTGACGGGCCTCGGTTCGAGCATCCCCCAAGCCGCCGCCCAGACGACGGTCGAGAATCCGTCGGGCCTGCCGGTGCCGCGTTTCGTGTCGTTGCGGTCGAACGAAGTCAATCTGCGAACCGGACCGGGCCTCACCCACCCGATCGAGTGGGTCTATCAGCGCAAGGGCCTGCCGGTGATGGTGATCGGCGAGTTCGACACCTGGCGCCAGATCCGCGACCACGAAGGCGCCGAAGGCTGGGTGCATCAGAGCATGATCGACGGCGAACGCAGTTTCATGATTCTCGGCGAGCAGTCGATCGGTCATCTGACTCCGCAACCGGAGGCGAAATCCGCCGTGCGGATGCAGCCGGGCGTCATCGGCCGGCTGATCCAGTGCGATGCAACCGACTGGTGCCTGGTCAGCGTGCAGGGCTATCGCGGCTGGGTCGAGCGCCGCGAGATCTGGGGTTCGCTCGACGGCGAAGTGTTCCGCTAGGCCGGCGCGAGGCGCGAACGCGATGTTCGACGGGTTCGAAAGCGCGCGCATCGAGCTTGGTAACGAGGTCTCGATATTCTATCGCCATGGCGGTTCCGGTCCGCCGCTGCTGCTGCTGCACGGATACCCCCAGACCCATGCGATCTGGCACAAGGTGGCGCCGGCGCTGGCCGCGCGTTTCACGTTGGTGATGCCCGATCTTCGCGGCTATGGCGCGAGCCGGGGGCCTGCCGCTGACACCAAACATCGGAATTATTCCAAGCGTGCGATGGCCGGCGACATGGTGGCGCTGATGCACTCGCTCGGCCACGAACGCTTCGGTCTCGCCGGCCACGATCGCGGCGCGCGGGTTGCCTATCGCCTTGCGCTCGACCATCCCGACCGCGTGCTGCGCCTCGCCTCGCTCGACACGGTCCCGACCATCGACATCTGGGAGGGCATGAACGCCGCCGAAGCGATTGCGACCTATCACTGGCCGTTCCTCGCCGTTCCGGCCCCGCTGCCGGAGCGGCTGATCGGCGCCGATCCCGAATTCTTCGTGCGGCACCTGCTCGCGCGCTGGGCGGGCGATGCAACCCGGCTCGATCCCGCAGCGGTCGCACAATATGTCGCACAGTTTCGCAATCCCGCCACGATCGCCGCGACCTGCGAGGATTACCGCGCCGGTGCAAGCTGCGACTGGGAGGACGATCGCGCCGACCGCGACGCCGGGCGCCGGATCGAATGTCCGATGCTGATCCTCTGGGGTCGCGGCTATATCGGACATCCGCCGGCGTCCTCTGGCACGACGCCGCGCGCGATATGGCAGCGCTGGGCCGACGATGTCAGCGAAGTGGCGCTCGATTGCGGGCATTTCATCGTCGAGGAAGAGCCGGAGAAGGCCGCCGCGGCGCTGGTCGCGTTCTTCGCCCGGTAACGCCGAATCAATGCGTTCAGCGTGCCGTCTTGACCGGAGCGACGGCGCGCTCGGCAGGCTCGGCTCGATCGGCGACGAAGATGAGACCGTCGAGCACGCCCTCGATACGTTCGGACCCGGCATGGAGATCGTAGACGAGAGCGAGGTCTCCGGCATGCGCGCCATCGAGCGAAACAACCATCTGCCAGCCCCAGTCGCGCGTGGTCGCGCTGTAGATCACTGTGCCGGTCAGTTCGGTGTCGTGCCATACGCGACAGCGGCTCAATTCGTAGCGATACACGAACGCCTCGGAAGCCGGGGGATTGAGTGTAAGCGTGCCGCCGTGATCGCACCCGATCTGCATTGAATCGAAACCATCCCAACCGGTTGTCAGCTCGGCCGAGCTGATCGCACTGATGATCCCCCAACCGATATCGGTGGCATTGGCCGGATCGTGGCGGCGCGTGACATCGACTGCGTAATACTCGTCGAACAGAGATTGCTTGCAGCTCCGCTTGCCCGGACGTGGTTCGATGCCGGATACCAGCCAATCGGTCACCGCATCGTCAACGCAGGGATCGCCCCAGCCGAGCACCACATGCGGCCCGCCCCCGACGGTGACCATCGTCGCATTCTCGAGACGGTCGTAAACCCGGAGGGCCTGCACGTATGGTGTTGCGTGATCGTGGTCACTGGCAAGGATCAGGGTTCTGAAATTGCCGGCGGCGAGAACCGGCGCCTCGACCTCGTCGTCGAGACCTGGCCAGAACTGGCACTCCAGGTTGAGGCCGATCAGATAATGAAAGAATCGCGGATAGCTGTCGCGACGATCGAGGCCCGCCTCAAAGACGGCGCTTGCACTTTGAACGGGATTGCCGGGCCTCGCGACAAAATCGGGACATGAGACCGCATAGAAGGCACCCCAGTACATGCCGGAATTCGTGTCGCGAACGGCGAGCGGCATCAGCGTGTCGGGATCGAATTCGAACGCCTGATAGGCGAGGCGCAACAGCGGCACGAACTCTCCCTGGGCGGCCGAGGCGAGCACGTGCATGAATGCGGTGCGATCGAACGGTGTATAGAGCGCGTAGGACAGGCTGGCGGCCAGCATGTCTGCCGTCAGCGTGCGAGCGGCGAGGCCGCCGCCAGATAGCGGGAACATGACATCGATCGGCTCGCGTTCGAGATCGGCCATCAATCGGTCATAGATGCCGGTCACGGACGGCGCAAACATGGCGCGGCAGGTCGGATCCAGATTGCACAATAGCGACATGCGCCGGAACAATGCTTCCGCCGCCGCCGCTGAATCATGGCCTTCGCTGACGATATCGCCGCCGGGATCCATCACACTGTCCAGAATGAGGCCGGCAATGGCTTCGGGAAAAATCGCGGCATAGGTCTGCGCAAAATAAGTGCCGTAGCTCGCGCCATAGAGCCAGATCGGGAGCGCGCCGATCGCCTGCCGGAAGATTTCCAGATCGCGCGCGGCCTGACGCGTCCCGAGAAAGGGGAGGATGTCGGCGCGGCCGGATTCCGCTACGCATTCGTCGACGAACGCGCGTGCCTGTTCGACATTGACTGTCGGATTAGTAAGATCCCACGGAATCATCGAATAGGTGGCGGCGGCGATGCGGCAATCGACGCCGTGGCGCGGACCCGTGCCGCGCTGATCGAACAGAACGATGTCGTAATGTTCGAGAACAGTCGAATCGAAACTCCACAACGCCCATTCGGAAATACCGACACCGGCCTGACCAGGACCACCAACCGCATAAACCAGTACGCCGCGATGCGCGCCGGTCGCCAGATGAATCGCGAAATCGATTTCGAGCGTACGATTGTCGCCAGGGTTGTCGTGATCGAGCGGCACCGGCAGCGTGACGCAGACCAGTTCGCCAATATAGCAGGAGTGCGGATCGAGCGGTCCGATCGCATCCGCAAGGCCGGCCGCGGCGACGGTTGCCGGGCTCGCCATCGACAGCGTCGCCGCCGTCGCGAAGGCGGCCCGCAGCAATCTGGGTTTTGGCAAAATCATCGATCGCCCCGGCCACGGGAGTTCGGTTGCAGGAGGCTAGGCGGCACGCAGAGAGGGCGCAAGCACCCGGCCCTGACGGTCAGTTCCGACCGTTCGCCGCCCGAGGTCCGGTCTAAACCTCCATGGCTGCGACACGGGGCTCGCCTGCGACCGGGCCGGAGCGGCGGCGACCATCCAGAGCTTCCCACCAGTCGCCGAGGGCATTGATCAGTGGAATCAGATTTTGCCCATCGGCCGTCAGCGCATATTCGACCCTCGGCGGTACATCGGGATAGACGGTGCGCGAAACAACGCCGGCCGCTTCCAGTTCGCGCAAATCGAGCGTCAGCATCCGGTGCGAAATGCCAGGGTTGTCGCGCCGCAGGTCGCTGAACCGTTTCGGTCCATCGATCAGATAATAGATCAGCAGGGTGCGCCAGCGACCACCGAGGAGGCGCATCGCATCTTCGATCGAGCAACCGGAAATCGTTTCCTTCATCGCATCACCTCGTCACAGCCTGCCGCAACAAGCGGAACACCGGCGGTATAATTTCTGTTACCACGAGACATTATTGTGCGTTCTTTACAGGTCTGTCAGCATTGCGCATATGGGTTCCATTCGCAATTCTACCACAGCGCATGGAGTTGAAAATGGAACCGGTACTTTTCTACGGTGTCCCGCAGGGATGTTCGTTCGGGTCGATCGTCGCGCTCGAGTGGCTCGGCGAGCCCTATCGTCTCTGCCGTATCAGTATGCCCGACGACATGCAGGGCGATCTCTATGCGCGGATCAATTCCGTGCGCGAAACGCCGGTTCTGTTGCTCGAAGACGGTCGTTCCTTGAGCGAAAGCGCAGCGATCCTTCAGAACATCGCGGCGCGCGGTATCGGGCAGGGTCTCGGTTTTGTGCAGGGCACGCCGTCGTTCGACCGTCTCAACCGCATGCTGTCGTTCCTCACCACGACGTACTTTGCCTCGTTCAGCCCGCTCTGGGCCGCCTACGAGATGGCGGAGAATCCCCCGGTGCAGTCGGTGCTGCGCGAGCATGGGCGACGCGAAGTGGCGAAGGCGCATGCACATCTCGATGCAATGCTTGCCGGCCACGACTGGCTGGTCGACGACGACCGTACGGTCGCCGATGCGTATTTGGCGGGGATCGCACGCTGGGCCGACTATCATCGGGCGGTCGAACAGCGCGACTATCCGAACCTCTACCGGCTGTTGGAGCGACTGGCCGGCGATCCGGCGTTCGCGTTCGCCCGGGCGATCGAAGCCGGTAAACCCGCACAATCGTCCGGCGGGTTCTGCGGGCATGTCGATCTGGCCGAACTGGAGCCGCGTCTCGCGGCCTAGCGAGGCTTCCGTGCGACGCGCCGGCAAAAGGCATCGACCCAAAGATCGGCCCAAAGCGTAGGCGCGGTGCTAGTCGAAATCCTCGGCCAGCGCCGCGCGCACGCTTTCCGGCATGATCGTCATATGGCCATAAGCGGGATGGCTGAAGCCGATCACCGCTTCGGTGCCCGGTCTGACGAAGGCAGCGACCTGCGCATCGGTGAACGGGAAATGCAGGAATTGCACAGCCGAGGCCTTGCCGTCCGCATTGGTGCGGTCGACATCGACTTCCGGTACTGCACGGACGATCTCGCCGCCCACGCGAATGAACGCGGTTTCCTCGACGCCGCCGAGGCGCGAGAGAAACGCCTTGCGGCGCACCGGCTCGTCGATCTCGAACAGGACCGTAGCGACCAGATCGCGGCCGTTCGGGATCATCGGCCCGTAGGCCGCGAGCTCGTCCTCAATCTGCGCCTCGCCACCTTTCTCGATGTACAGCATCTCCTGAATCTGCAGCCACATCGTCTCGAAATTCTCGAAATGAAACGTCGCGACCGGCCCGACCTCCATGCGGCGGTGGCGCTTGCGGGCCACGATCTCCGCGCGGCGCTCCTTGCGGATCGCTTTGTATTCATCGAGCGGCATGAGATCCGCCCGCGTAATGCTGCGCCGTTTTTCGAGTGCCGTCATCGCGTACGTCCTCTTAGGTCTCGAGCCCGTAGGCCCGGGCAATCAACTGGATCGGATGGGGCGATTCATCCGGAACGACCGAACCCTCGATCCGTTCCATGCCCTGCAGGATATGCATGCCTGCGAGCGGACATTCCGAGGCGACGATCGGCTTCGCGCTCTGTGCCGCCTGGCGCGCCACCGGTTTGCCGACCTTGATCGCCGTTTCAAAATTTCCTTTCATCACGCCCCAGGATCCGCCATGCCCGGCGCAACGCTCGATCACCGCAATGTCGGTGGCGGGAATGAGCCGCAGCATTTCCGCTGCCTTCTGACCCATATTCTGCGCCCGCGCATGACACGCAATATGAAGCGCGACACCGCCGGAGAGCGGCGTCATGCCGGGTGCGAGCCCCTCTTTCTTCGCGATATCGACGATGTACTCGCTGACATCGTAGGTCGCATCCGCAAGCTTCCGGACCGACGGATCGTCCGGCAGGATCAGCGGCCATTCGAATTTCATCATCAGCGCGCAGGAGGGCACCAGGGCCACGACATCGTGTCCCGAATCGATCAGCGGGCCGAAGGCGGCCGCGATGCGCTTCGCCTTCTCGGCGACCGCCGCGACATTGCCGTTCTCGAGCTGGGGCATGCCGCAACAGCCGGGATATTCGAGCTGCGTTTCGACCCCGTTGCGCGCGAGCACGGCAAGCGCCGCCTCGCCGATCGCCGGTTCGTTGTAGTTGGCAAAGCAGGTCGCAAAGATCGCGGCCCTGCGCCCGAACGCGGGCGCATCGCGATTGAGCGCCGGCGGATGGTCGCGGTTCCTCATTGTCAGCGTCTTGCCGTGATATTTTGGCAATGCCGCCTTGCGATCGACGCGCGCGACACGCTCCAGCATGCCGCGCGTCAGCTTGTTCTCCGTGCTCGACGCCCAGTTTGCGATCGGTGCGACTGCGGCGCCGAGCTTTCCGTTGCGGTCGATTCGGGTGAGCTGTTGTTCGATGGCGCCGACTTGGCCATTGCGGAATTCGGCGGACCGGTATCGCAACATCAGGTGGGGAAAATCGAGCGCGAACTCGTGCGGCGGCACATAGGGGCATTTCGTCATAAAGCACATGTCGCAAAGTGTGCAGGCATCGACGACCGACTTGAAATCCTCGCTCTTCACGCTGTCGAGCTCTTCGCTCGGCGACCGGTCGATCAGATCGAAAAGCCGCGGGAAACTGTCGCAGAGATTGAAGCAGCGCCGACAGCCATGGCAGATGTCGAAGACGCGCCGCATTTCGGCATCGATCCTGGCGGCGTCATAAAAATCGGGATCGTGCCACGCAAGCGGATGGCGGATCGGCGCGTCGAGACTGCCTTCGCGCATCGGTTTCTTCCTTCAGGATCGGGCAGAAGCTGCGAGGTCAGCGCCGCCAGCAGCATCTGTTGCAGGATTGGCCGGCGGGGGCCCCCGGGCCGGATCATGTGTCACCCGCTTGTAGAGCGCCCGGATTTGAAGCCCCCGGCGTCGGATCGACCGGTATCGCACCGGACGTTCCGGCCGGAACGGGCGGTCCTCAATTGAGGGTGTCGAGCGCCTTCTGGAAGCGACCGGCATGCGACTTCTCGGCCTTCGCCAGCGTCTCGAACCAGTCGGCGATTTCCTCGAAGCCTTCCTCGCGCGCGGTGCGGGCCATGCCCGGATACATGTCGGTGTATTCGTGCGTCTCGCCCGCAATCGAGGCCTTCAGATTCTTCGAGGTGTCGCCGATCGGCTCGCCCGTCGCAGGATCGCCGACTTCCTCCATGAATTCGAGATGCCCGTGCGCATGGCCGGTCTCGCCTTCGGCGGTCGAGCGGAACACCGCCGCCACGTCGTTGTAGCCTTCGACGTCGGCCTTCTGGGCGAAATAGAGATAGCGACGATTCGCCTGGCTCTCGCCTGCGAATGCGGCCTTCAGGTTCTCGAGTGTCTTGCTGGTTTTCAAGGATGGCATGGTTCGGTCTCCCTTCGTTTTTGATCGCGCTGGCAGACGGCACGGCAGAACCGTCGCCGATCGACGCCATCATGGTCGCCGACCAAACCTCTGTCAATAGTTTGGAGTAATTCTAAAGAGGTAATTTCAGGCCGGTAAGGCCTAGTTTTTCTTGACGCGAACAATCACGTCGACGCGGGCGATATGGGTCCCGCTCGGCGGCACCGGCAGATGCTTCACCTCGATGCCGCGGGCGTCGAAATCGTGCAGCTCGGCGCTGCCTTCGACAAAGAAATGGTGATGGTCGGAAACATTGGTGTCGAAATAGGAGCGCCCGGGATCGACCACGACCTCGCGCAGCAGACCGGCATGCGTGAACTGGTGCAGCGTGTTGTAGATCGTCGCCATCGAAACCCGCACGCCGGCGCGGCTTGCCTCGCCGAGAAGCTGTTCCGCCGTGACATGGCGGTCGCCCGCATCGAACAGCAGCCGCGCCAGAGCGAGCCGCTGGCGCGTCGGCCGGAGGCCGGCGGCGCGCAGCCGATCGAGCACCGGGGCAAAGGGTGGTGTAGCGGATTCGGGCTTCATGGAGCCTTTATATGGGCGAATCGGACCGAAATTAAAGACCGGACGGAAGAACCTGCCGGGTTTTCTGGAATAAGTCAAATGTGCCACCGCGAACCGTGAAAATTGCGGCGGAGCGTCGACCCTCAATCCCCGGTGCCGATCCGCTCGACCAGTTGCCGCACGCTCGGGATAAACCCGTTCGAATAGTACGGGTCGTCGGCGAAGCGATAGGCGTTGTGCCCGGCGAACATAAGCTGGTTCTCGATCTGGTCGGAATGGCTGATCGCCTGCAGCGTCTTCTGGATGCAGTAAGAGCGCGGATCGGCTTTCTTGCCCGTCGTGCCCGCCTCGTTCTGCGCCCAATTCGAAAACCGGCAGGCCGAGAGACAGCCCATGCAATTGATCTGGTCGATGCGGATCTCGCGGCCGTTCTCGGGCGTGACGAAGATCAGGGTCGAATCCGGCGTGCGCATCGCCTCGGTGAAGCCCGCCGCCACCCATTCCGAGGCGCGCAGTTTGTCGGCCGCGGTCAGATAGACGATGCGGCCGCGAGCGCCAACCGCGAAGGGCCATTCATGCTCGCCGACCGGCGAGTTCGAGAAGGCCACCTGGTGATCGCTGCGCTCGTGCAGTTCGCGCAGGAAATCGTTGTTCACAGCCGAGGAGTAAAATCCGGTCGGACTGAACCGGTTGAGATAGACCTCGCCCTCGTCGAGATGCAGAAGCCGCTGCTTCCAGGCATCGGAAATCGGGCTCTCCTGAGTCAGCAGCGGCCGCGTGCCGAACTGGAAGGCAACCGGCGCGACCTCGGGATCCTCGATCAGATCGGCCCATTCGCGCAGATACCAGACCCCGCCCGCCATGACGATCGGCGTTCGCACAAGGCCGCATTCTTCGCGCATGACGCGCCGCAGTTCGACGAGACGCGGCCGTGCCGGCTCCGGCTTCAACGGATCCTCGACATTGGAGAGGCCGTTATGGCCGCCGGCGAGCCAGGGATCCTCGTAGACGACGCCGCCGAGCAGCTCCGAAAACTTGTGATAGGCCCGCTTCCACAGCGCGCGGAACGCACGCGCGGACGAGACGATCGGATAGTAATAGACATTGTATTGCGCGCATATCTCGGCGATGCGATAGGGCATGCCGGCGCCGCAGGTAACGCCGTGGATCAACCCCTGCGCGCCCTCGAGCACGCCATGCAGCACGCGCTCGGAAGCCGCCATCTCCCACAGCACATTGATGTGAATGCGGCCTTTGCCGCCGGACAGGTCATGCGCAATCCGCGCCTGGGTGATGCCGCCCTTCACCGCATAGGCGACCAGCTCTTCGTGCCGTTCGCGCCGCGTGCGGCCCTTATAGACCTGCGGGATCGCGCGACCTTCCGCGTCATAGGAATCGGCGTTCACGCCGGAGAACGTGCCGACACCGCCGGCCGCAGCCCATGCCCCCGAGCTTTCTCCGTTCGATATGGAGATGCCCTTGCCGCCCTCGACGATGGGCAACACCTCCTTGCCGGAAATCAGTACGGGTTCGAGCGGTTTCATGTGGCAGGGACCTCGCCCCGGTCGCTGACGCGACCTGTGTTCTCCGGTGCCGCCGCGCCCAGCGTGCCGGAATCGTCGGTAATGATGGTATCGACGCCCCATTCGATCAACTGCCGAGCCAGCGCCGGTTCATTGACCGTATAGACGACGAGGATATAGCCGGCCTGCTTGACGGCACGGGCCATCCTCGCGGTCAGATGCTGGTGCGCACAATGGATCGAAACGCAATCGAGCGCGGCGGCATCCTCGATCATCGTGCCAACGCGGTCCCAGACCAGAAGCCCGCGCGGCAGGTCCAGCGCCACCTCACGCGCCCGGTCTAGGGCCGATCGCGAAAAACTCGAGATCAGCAGCCCGCCGCGATCGCGCGGCCAGTGCGTGCCGATCGTGGCGCAGACCGCTTGCGCGGTTTCCATGTCGCGACCCGGGCAGGGTTTGATTTCGACATTGGCACCGATATCCAGAGCGACCAGAAGATCGAGCGCTTCGGCCAGCGTCGGCACCGGTTCGCCCGCAAAGGCGGCGCTGAACCAGGCCCCGGCATCGAGGGTACGGATCGCAGCGAACGGCGTTGCCGCAACCGGGCCTTCGCCGTTCGTGGTGCGATCGAGCGTATCGTCGTGGAACAGGATCGGAACGCCATCGCCCGAAAGCTTGGCGTCGAACTCGACCCAGCGCAGCCCCGACGCTGCCGCCATGCGAATGGCGGCGAGCGTGTTCTCCGGGGCGCGCGCCGCTTCGCCGCGATGGCCGACCAGACGCGGCAATCGCAATTTCTGCGAAACAGATGCCAACAACGATGCGGCCATGAAAGGCCTTTCGTGAGGCAGGGCGACGGAGGCCCGGATCAGCCCTCCGCCTCCGCCTTCTGCTGCGAAATGTCTTCGCCGGTTGTCTGATCGACGGCCTTCATCGACAGCTTGACCTTGCCGCGATCGTCCATGCCGAGGACCTTGACTTTCACCTGATCGCCGACCTTGACCACTTCGGTCGTTTCCTTGACCCGGCGCGGCGCCAGCTCGCTGATATGCACGAGCCCGTCGCGACTGCCGAGGAAATTCACGAACGCGCCGAAATCGACGGTCTTCACCACCTTGCCGGTATAGATCGCACCGATCTCCGGTTCGGCGACGATGCCCTTGATCCAGTTGATCGCCGCCTGCGCCGCCGTTTCGTCGACCGCAGCGACCTTGATCGTGCCATCGTCCTCGATGTCGATCTTGGCGCCGGTCACCTCGCAGATCTCGCGAATGATCTTGCCCCCGGTGCCGATCACTTCCCGGATCTTGTCCTTCGGTATGGTGATCACCGTGATGCGCGGTGCGTTCCGGGAAACTTCCGCCCGTGAAGTGTTAAGGGCCTTTTCCATCTCCTTGAGAATATGGAGGCGCCCGTCGCGCGCCTGTCCCAGCGCGATTTTCATGATCTCTTCTGTGATCGAAGTGATCTTGATGTCCATCTGGAGAGCCGTGACGCCGTGTTCGGTGCCGGCGACCTTGAAGTCCATGTCGCCGAGATGGTCCTCGTCGCCGAGGATGTCGGAGATCACCGCAAATGCGTCGTCTTCCTTGATCAGGCCCATCGCTATCCCGGCGACCGGCCGTTTGAGCGGAACGCCGGCATCCATCATCGAAAGCGACGAACCGCAGACTGTTGCCATCGACGACGAACCGTTCGATTCGGTGATCTCGGAAACGACACGGATCGTATAGGGGAAACTTTCCTTCTCCGGCATCACCGCGTTAATCGCCCGCCAGGCAAGCTTGCCGTGACCGATCTCGCGGCGCCCGGGCGGGATCATCCGCTTCGTTTCGCCGGTCGAATAAGGCGGGAAATTGTAGTGCAGCATGAAGTGCTCGCGATATTCGCCGGTCAGCGCATCGATGATCTGCTCGTCCGAGCCGGTGCCCAGCGTCGTAACCACCAGCGCCTGGGTTTCGCCGCGGGTGAACAGCGCGGAACCGTGTGCGCGTGGCAGAATGTTTACTTCGCTCACGATCGGACGCACCGTCTTGGTGTCGCGGCCATCGATGCGTTTTCCTGTCTTGAGAATGGCGCCGCGAACGATGTCCTTCTCGAGATACTTGACCGCCGACGATGAGAGATCCGGCGACAATCCGGCCGCTTCGACCGCCGCGGCGGCCTTCTGCTTTGCGGTATTGAGAAGATCGGTGCGCGCCTGTTTCGAGGTCTGCGCATACACGCCTTCGAGATCGGTGCGGATTGCCTCGGAGACGATGGCAGATGCCTTTTCCGCGGCTTCGTCGGGACCCGGCAACGGCCAGGCCGGTTTCGCACATTGCTCGGCGAGCTTGATGATGCCGGCAATCACCGGCTGGAACTGCTTGAAGCCGAACATGACGGCGCCGAGCATGACTTCTT
>JBBDWX010000283.1:0-1796 GCA_040902665.1 Dongiaceae bacterium | reverse complement strand
CATGTGCCGGCGCAGGTCGCCGTCGGTGACGATGCCGAGCAGGATGCCCTTCGGATCGACGATCCCGACGCAGCCGAAGCGCTTGGCGGTGATGACGAGGATCGCCTCGTCCATCCGGACCGCTTCGCCGGCCAGCGGCAGCTCGTCGCCCTCGTGCATCAGATCGGCGACGCGCAGCAATTTGCTGCCCAGCCGGCCGCCGGGATGGAGGTTGCGGAAATCGTCGGCCGAAAAGCCGCGCCGCTCGAGCAGCGCCACGGCCAGTGCATCGCCCAGCGCCAGCATCATCGTGGTCGAACTGGTCGGTGCGAGGCCCATCGGACAGGCTTCCTCCACCGACGGCAGCAGGAGCGCGACGTCGGCGAGGTCGGCCAGTGCGCTCGGTGCGCCCGACGTGATGCCGACGAAGGGAATGTCGAACCGCTTGCAGTGACTGAGAATGTCGCCGAGCTCGGGTGTGTCGCCGGAATTGGAAAGCGCGATCAGCGCATCGTCCGGCGTCAGCATGCCGAGATCGCCGTGGCTCGCTTCGGCGGGATGCACATAGAGCGCCGGTGAACCGGTCGAGGCGAGGGTCGCCGCGATCTTGCGCGCGACATGGCCCGATTTGCCCATACCGGTCACGACGATGCGGCCGCGGCGGTGAAACAGCAGATCGACCGCCTGTTCGAACCTCTCATCGAGCGCGGCCGCCAGCGCCGTGACCGCGGCAGCCTCGGTCGTCAGCACGCGCCGGCCGGTCGCAAGGGTCGCGGTGGCGGCGTCGGGCCGGGCTGCGGGTGGCGATCCGGTTTTGCGGGCAAGGCTCATGGCGGCGGAGTTTACACCCAAGCGGCGAAAGGCGGCGACAGCGGTGATTTTCGGTGTTTTGCCGGGTGCGCCACGCTTCTGATCCCGGCCTGCCCCCGTTTCCGGCCCGCGGTCAGTGTTGAAAGATGTCTTCCTCGGGCCAGCCGGCAAGGTCGAGTTGAACCCGGATGGGCAGGAAGGCGAAGCAGGCCTGGGCCAGCTCGCTGCGTCCGAGCCGGACCAGCATCGCATCGAGCTTTTCGCGGAGCGCATGCAGATAGGCGACATCCGAGGCTGCATAACGCATCTGTTCCGGCGTCAGTTCGGCCGCCCCCCAGTCCGAGCTTTGCTGCTGCTTCGAGACTTCGACGCCCAGCAGGTCGCGGCAGAGATCCTTGAGCCCGTGCCGGTCGGTAAAGGTGCGGGTCAGTTTCGAGGCGATCTTGGTGCAGTAGACCGGCGCGACGTCGACGCCCAGATACCGATAGAGGGCGGCCAGGTCGAACCGCGCATAATGAAAGATCTTGGTGACGCCGGCATCGGCGAGCAGGGCCGCGAGATTGGGTGCGCGATGCTGGCTGCCGGCGGTAACCGCCGGGATCTGCACCAGATGACAGACGCCGTCGCCGGCCGACAGCTGCACCAGGCAGAGCCGGTCGCGCGCCAGGTTCAGGCCCATCGTCTCGGTATCGACCGCAACGGTGCGGCCGAGATCGAGCCCGTCCGGCAGATCGTTGCGATGAAACTCGATGCGCAGGTCGCTCATGGCAGGTCCCCGAGCAATCGCCGATTGCTCATCCTTGTGGCCGGTACTCGCCGCATGGAGCGGGAGCACGAAACTTGCAACCGGGCGCTTCGCTCGCACCGTCGTCAGCGGGCATGGACGTCGGGCATAAGCGTAGCGTGTTGCGTCTTGTCGTCGCGGCGTGGCGATCCGGATGCGCCGACAATAGATGGTGCCCCAATCGATGGTGCCCCAATCGATGGTGCCCCAATCGATGGTGCCC
>JBBDWX010000282.1:0-12396 GCA_040902665.1 Dongiaceae bacterium | reverse complement strand
GGCCGTGCGGTGGCTCGCTGTCGCCGGCCGGCCACAGCCCGATCCCCGCTGCGGCGAGACGCTGCCAGTCGAACAGTTCGCCCGGATCCTCTTTTCGTGTCGGTGCCACGTCGGAATGGCCGATCACCCGCGAGGCCGGGATCGGATGGCGCTGGAGGATGCCCTGTGCCAGTTCGATCAGTGTTTTCATCTGCGGTTCGGGGAATGCGCGATAGCCGAACTCGTGGCCGGGGTTTTGCAGTTCGATTCCGATCGAGCGCGCGTTGATGTCGCTCTCGCCCGCCCAGAAGCTGACGCCGGCATGCCAGGCGCGACGGTCCTCCCCGACGAGCTGCCAGAGCGTGCCGTCCTCGTCGATCAGATAATGCGCCGAGACCCGCGCCACCGGGTCGCACAGCCGCTTGAGTGCGGCTTCGGCCGCGACCATGCCGGTGTAATGCAGCAGCAGGATGTCGACCGGGCCGCGGCGCGCATCGTGATTGGGCGAAGGAAGCGGTCTCGCAGGCAGCGTCATGGCTCCCCTCCCGATTTCGCCCCGCTCAGACCCGGCCCGCCTTCGGGCTCACGAGCTGCGGCCGGCGGATCACGATGATCGCAACGCCCGCCACGGTCGCGGCCCCCCCGATCAGGGTCGGCAGCGTCAGCGTTTCGCCGAGCACGATGATGCCCGAGAGTACGCCGAACACCGGCACCAGCAGCGTCAGCGGCATGATCTGGTTGACCGCATGGCGACGCATCAGGGTGTACCAGATTCCATAGCCGATCACCGTCACCCCGATCGACTGGTAGAGCACGGCGCCCCAGCCCACCCACCCGGCATCGAGCAGCACCGGGAAGGGATTGCCCTCGGTCAGCCACGCGAGGGCCAGCAATTGCGGCAGCGCCAGCAGCGCGACCCAGCCATTGAGCCGCCACACCGTGATGCCCTCGCCGAGCCATTTCACCTGGATGTTGCTGAAGGCCCAGATGCAGGCCGCGAGAATGACCAACAGCAACGGTCCGAAGCCGCCCTCGAACCGCGGCTCGCCGGCAATGACGACGATCCCGGCAAACGCGACGACGGTGCCGAGCGTGCGTCGCCAGCCATACATGTCGCGAAAGAACACGGCCGCCAGCAAAGCCGCGAACGGCACCTGAAGCTGCACCGCAATGGCGGCCGTCGCGGCGTCGATATGCTGCATCGCCGTGAACATGATGCCGAAATGCGCAACGCCGAGCGTTACCGAAAGAGGCAGCAAATGCCGCCACTGCCGTCGGTCGGGCCAATGCAGGAACGGCGCGAGGATGATCGCGATCAGCGTGAACCGGGCGAACACGAAGGTCAGCGGCGGCAGCGTCTCGAGCCCGATCTTGACGATCGCGAAGTTGAAGCCCCAGAGCGCCGTCACCCCGACCAGCGCCGCCAGTGCCGCCAGGCCGATCGGGGCTGTCGCAGGGGGCGCCGTGTGCGCTGCCGGTTCGGTCATGGCGTTACCGCGATCGCGGGGACCGAAGCTGCCCCGGTCGCGACCGGATCAGGCAAGGCCTCGTTCCTTCGCAACCTGGTCATAAGCGGCGTTGATGATCGCCATTTTCTCGGTCGCCAGGTCGATGAATTCTTTCGGCAGGCCCTCCGCGATCAGCCGGTCGGGATGCATTTCGCGGATCAGCTTGCGCCACGCCGCCTTGATCTCCTTGTCGCTCGCGGCGCGGGTGATGCCGAGAACGGCATAGGGATCGGCCATGTCGGGGCCGAGATGGCCTTCTCGGATGCGCTGGAACTCGGCCTCCGAGAATCCGAAGGTTGCCGCCACCGCGCGCAGGAAGTCGTTTTCCGCCGGGCTCACGGTTCCGTCCGCCTTGGCGATATGGAAGAGCCCGTCGATCAGCTCTTCAAGAACGCGTGATCCCGCGGGAAACAGTTGGGCGATCTGCCGCGCATAGGGCTCGAACCCGGCCGGATCCCGTCGCGCGCGGTCGAACAGCCGGCCGACATGGCCGATCTCGTCGGGTGGCACCTGGAAAACCTGGCGGAAGGCGACGATTTCCTCGCGGGTGACGACGCCGTCTGCTTTTGCCATCTTGGCGCCCAGCACGATGACCGCAATGGTGAACGCAATCTGGCGCGTCGGGGCCCGTTCGTCGGTGCCGATCGTCGACACGGCCGGGCCCCCGTCGCTCATGGCATCGACGGCATGTCCTGCCGCCGCGCCGAGCAGCGCGCCGAGTGGGCCGCCGACTGCGAAACCCGCAGCCCCGCCCAGAATCTTGCCCCAAATGGCCATCGCGGCCGCAAGATATACATTGGCCCCGGCCTCTGCCATATCGACCATCGCAAGCGGGGCAGGGGGCGTTCGGCCGTGAGGACACTGACGATTCCGAGCGAAACGGAGACCCTTCTGGTCGCCGCGTATCGCCATTACGAGGCGGGGGCCCATGGGGAAGCCGAGCCGCTGTTCCGCCGTTGCCTGAAGCGCGCGCCGAAGAATCTGCGCGCCCTGCGCGGTCTGGCCGCCGTGCTGTTTCAATTGAACCGGCGCGAGGAAGCGGCGAGCGTCCTCGAGCGTGCGGTGGAACTCGCACCGGACGATCTCGAAAGCTGGCACAATCTGGCTTCGGCGCGCGGCGCGCTGGGGCAGTTCGATCGCGCGGAAGCGGCAATCCGGCGCGCCCTCGAGATCGATCCGGGGTTGCCCGCCCTGCATTACGATCTCGCACGGATGCTGCGTTCGCAGTCGCGGCTCGAAGATGCGGTCGCGACACTCGCACTCGCCGCCAGCGCCGATCCTACGCAGGTCCGATACGAACGCGCGCTCGGCGATTATCTGCGGGCGCTCGGTCGTACCGACGAAGCGGCATCCGCGTATCGCCGCGCGATGGCGATCGATCCGGCGCAGCCCGAAGCCGCCATTTCGCTCGGCGCACTCTATCGCAATGAAGGCCGGCCGGACATGGCGCTGGTGCACTATCGCCGCGTTCTCGATGCCCATCCCGATCTGGCTGTCGGCTGGTTCAATCTTGGTGCCGTCTGTTTCGACCTCGATCGAACCGACGATGCGATCGACGCCTATCGCCGCGCCATCGCCGTGAAACCGGATTTCGCGGAAGCGCATCGCTATCTCGGCACCATGCTGCAGAAAGCCGGTCGCAACGAGGAAGCGCGCGCCGCGTTCGAGAAGGCGGTCGAACTCGACCCGGAATCGGATGCCGTCATTGCCGATCTGCTCTACCGCGCGCGGATGGATTGCGACTGGCCGGCTGCCGTGCGCTATTTCAGATCGGCCGATAGCACCCTGCGCCGCGCGCTGGCCGACGATACGGAAGCCGCCATGTCGGCGCACGGCGCGCTGATTTTCTACGACGATCCTGCGATCCTGCGCGATCTGGCGAAGGCCCAGGCGAGGCGTGTGGCCGCGCGGGTGCGGCCGGTGCAGCGCCCGGCTGCCGATCTCCGTCCGGCGCCGGCGCCGCTGCGCATCGGCTATCTCTCGGGCGATATAGGCGATCATCCGGTGTCGCATCTGGCGCGCGGCCTGTTTGCCGCCCACGACCGGGCGCGTGTGGGCGTGTCGATCTATTCGTTCGGTCCGGACGATCGCAGCGATTATCGTCGCGACATCGCCGCGAGTGCCGACCGTTTCATCGATCTGAATGGCATAAACGACGTCGATGCCGCGCAGCGCATCGCCGACGACCGCATCGACATTCTCGTCGATCTCAACGGTCAGACCGGTGCCGCGCGCATGGGCATTCCGGCACGACGGCCGGCGCCGGTTCAGGCCGTCTGGCTCGGCTATCCGGGAACCGCCGGCGCAACCTGGAACGACTACCTGATCGCCGATCGCATCGTCGCGCCGCCCGCGAGGGCCGAATACTTTGTCGAATCGCTGTGCCTGCTGCCGCACAGCTACATGGTGACCGACGATCGCCAGCCGATTGCGCCGGGGCGAATGACCCGTGCCGATGCCGGACTGCCCGAGGATGCGTTCGTCTTTGCTTCGTTCAACAACAGTTACAAGATCGGCCCCGGCATTTTCGATTGCTGGATGCGGTTGCTGCTCAAGGTCGAGCGCTCGGTCCTGTGGTTGCCGAGTTTCGATGCGGCAATTGCCGACCGACTGAAACAGGAGGCAACCGCACGGGGGATCGATCCGGCGCGGCTTGTCTTTGCGCCGCGACTGCCCAAGGAGTGGCATCTGCGGCGCCTAGCGCTGGCCGATCTGGCGCTCGATACGGCCGCATATAACGGACACACCACGACCTGCGATGCGCTTTGGGCGGGCCTTCCTGTGCTCACGTTGGCGGGAGAGAGTTTTGCGCGCCGCGTGTCCGCAAGCCTGTTGACCGCGATCGGCTTGCCTGAACTCATCGCGACCACGATGGCGGTTTACGAGCGACGCGCGCTTGCGCTTGCCGGCAACCGGCATCGGCTTTCGGTGCTGCGCGGTCGCCTGCAGCATAATCGCGGAACAATGCCGCTGTTCGATACGGCGTTGTTCGCACGCCACCTCGAGCGGACCTATCGCGCGATGTGGCAGCGCCATACCGCAGGCGAAAGGCCCGCTTTGATCGACATCGCCGCGGAAGATTCCGATGGCTGAGGCGGGGCTGCAACCGGGCGCGGATGCGGTGGCGCGCTCGCGCCTCGCCGTCGAGGCACGGCCCGACGATGGCGCGGCGTGGCTGGCGTTCGCCGATGCGCTGCGCGGCAGCGGATCGACCGAGGAGGCGCTCGATGCCTATCGCCGTTCGACCGGTCTCGCGCCGGACAATCCCGATACATTTTTTCGCCTCGGCCATGCGCTGATGGCAGCCGGGAAATTCGACGAAGCGATCGACGCCTATCGGCGGGTGACGGCACTGCAACCGGGTCGCGCCGCTGCATGGGCCAATATCGGGCTTGCGCTGGAACGGCTCGACCGTATCGACGAGGCGATCGCGGCCCTCAAGCGTGCGGTTGCGGAGAATCCCCGTCTGGTGCCTGCGCACAGTGCGCTCGGCAATATCTGGCTCGCGGGCGGCGACGCGCCGAAGGCGATCGAAGCCTATGAAAGCGCGGTTGCGCTGAAGGCCGACGATATCGTCGCGCTCTGCAATCTCAGCACCGCCTATCTACGCCAGGAGCGTATCGAGGAAGCCGAAGCGATCGCACGGCGCGCGGTCGCCGCCGCACCGCGAGAACTTGTGACCCATCGCCAGCTTGCCTCGGTGCTCAGTCTCCAGGACCGGCCGCTGGACACGATCGCCGCGCTGCGCGCTGTGCTGCAGCTCGATCCGAACGATGAATCGATTGGCGCCGAACTGCTTTATCAGGCGCGCCAGGTCTGCGACTGGGAGACGGTCGCCGATCTCACGCCGCGCATCGTCGCGGCGACCGCGCGGGCGCTCGCGGAAGGGCGCCGGCCGGTGGCGACGCCCTTTACCGCGATTGCGATCGACCCGCCGAGCGAGGGTGCGGTTGCGAAAGCCTGGGCCGCCGAGATCGAGCGCGATGCGCGACGTGCCGGCAGCCCGTTTGTGCATCCGGCGGCCGCGTTGCGCGAGGGCCCCTTGCGCATCGGCTATCTCTCCAGCGATTTTCGGGCGCATGCGACGATGCATCTGATCGGCTCGATGTTGCAGCGTCACGATCGTGCTCGCGTTCGCTGTCACGTTTATTCCTATGGTGTCGACGACAGCAGCCAGCATCGCAAATCCGTCATGGCCGCCGCCGATTTCTTCGTCGATCTGCGCAGCGAAAGCGACCGCGCGGCGGCGCAGAAAATCTTTGATGACGGCGTCGACATTCTGGTCGATCTCAAGGGCCATACCGCCGGTGCGCGCCTCGGTATTGCCGCCTTGCGGCCGGCCCCGGTCCAGGTGACATGGCTCGGCTTTCCGGGACCGGTGGGTGCCTCATTCTTCGATTACACGCTGGTCGATCGCACCGTGGTGCCGCCCGAGCATCGCGAACGCTATGTCGAGGGCCTCTGCTATCTGCCGCATTGTTATCAGATCAACGACGACACGCAGACAGCCCCTGCCGGCGCTACCGATCGCGCAGCACAAGGTCTGCCGGCGCAGGGTTTTGTCTTCGCATCCTTCAATCGCGTCTACAAACTGACCGACGAGCTGCTCGATCTCTGGGCCTCGATCCTTGCGGATGTGCCGGGCAGCCTGCTCTGGCTCTATCGCAGCCGGCCGGAGGCCGTCGGCGGTATCGGATCGGCGATGCAGCGCCGCTTCATCGATCCGGCACGGCTCGTCTTTGCGCCGCCGCAGGGCAAGGCGCGGCATCTGCAGCGCATACCCCTTGCCGATCTTGCGCTCGATACCTTTCCGATCAATGGTCACACCACGACCAGCGATTGCCTGAAATCCGGATTGCCGGTGGTCGCCATGCTCGGCGAGCATTTCGCGTCGCGCGTTTCGGCCAGCCTGTTGCGGACGATCGGTCTCGATGAACTTGTCGCGGCGAACAAGTCCGCCTATCGCGAGATCGCGGTGGCGCTCGCGCGCGACCCGGCACGGCTCGCATCGCTGCGCGCGACGTTGCGGCAGAACTGCAGGACATCGCCGCTGTTCGACACGCCCCGCTTTGTTGCCAATCTCGAAACCGCGTACGAGACGATGTGGCAGCATCGTTGTGCCGGCGCCTTGCCGCGCGTGCTCGAGATCGGGGAGCGCGATGGCAGAAATTGACGCCCGGAGCGATGCGATCGGCGCCGACACGGCGCGCGCCGAAGCGCTGGCGCGCGAGGCGGTTGCGCTGCGCCAGGCCGGCCGTATCGACGAGGCGATCGCCCGCTGGCGCGAATCGCTGACGCAGCGGCCGGATCATCCACCGACATTGCACCGGCTTGCGAACGCGTTGCGCGACGCGCAGAAGCCCGACGAGGCGGTGCGTTGCTTTCGACAGGCGCTGATCGGCGATCCGTCTTTCTCTGCGGCATGGGCCAATCTCGGATTGACGCTGCAGCAGCAGGGCGACCTCGCGGGCGCGAACGATGCGCTGGCAGAGGCTGTGCGGATCGCGCCCTCTCTTGCCGAGGCGCATTGCGCGCTGGGTCTGGTAAGGCTGGCGCGTGGGGCCAGGGTCGATGCGATTGCGGCGTTCGGTGCGGCAATCGCGGCGCGACCCGACTATGCGATCGCGCATCACAATCTGGCTGGCGTGCTGATGGGCGAACAGCGCATCGGCGAAGCGCTCGCGGCCGCGCGCCATGCGGTCCGTTCGGACGGCACGCTGATCGAAGCGCGCCGCCTGCTGGCGCAGCTCCTGGAACTGTCACGGCGCGACGACGAGGCGGCTGTTCTGTACGAGGGGCTATTGGCCGAGCAGTCCGATGATGGCGAGGCTGCGGCCGCGCGCGCCTCGATTGCCGCGCGCCAATGCGACTGGGATGCCCTCGCTCGATTCGCGCCGATTGCACTCGCGTCGATCCGGCGCGCCATTGCCGAGGGTCGGCCGCCCGCGGGTGCGACGCCGCTGCTGTCGATGCTGTTCGATCCCCGGCTTCTCGGCCCGGCCGCGGCACTCTGGTCCGCCGATATCGAACGCCAGGCACTGGCAAAGGCGCCGCGCTGCGATCCCAGGCCCGTCGATCCGACACAGCGCCCGCTGCGGATCGGGTATCTGTCCGGCGATTTTCGCAATCATGCGACGATGCATCTGATCGCTTCACTGTTCGGGCAGCACGACCGGCGGCGTGTGACGGTTCATGCCTATGGTTACGGGCCCGACGATCGCAGCGACTATCGTCGCGCCGTCGAGAACGACACCGATTGTTTTGTGGACGTGACCGGCATGGACGATGCGGCCGCGGCGGCGCGCATTCGGGCCGACGGGATCGACATTCTGGTCGATCTGAAGGGCCATACCGGCGGCAATCGCCTGGCCATCGCCGCATTGCGGCCGGCACCCCTGCAGGTCACGTGCCTCGGCTTTCCGGGCCCGGTCGGCGCCGGTTTCATCGACTATGCGCTGGTCGATCCGATCGTGGTGCCGCCCGGCCATCGCGATCGCTTCGTCGAGAATCTCTGTTATCTGTCGCATTGCTATCAACCGAACGGCGAGGAACTCCTGCAGGACGAACCGGCGATTGCACGCCGCGATGTCGGACTCGATCCCGATGCCTTCGTACTCTGCAGTTTCAACAGCGCGTACAAGCTTCTGCCTGACGTTTACGATCGCTGGCTCGCGATCCTCGTCGCTGTGCCGGGAATTGTGCTCTGGATGCTGGCGGATGCGCCGGTGCTGCAACGCCTGCGCGCCCGCGCTTCCGCCCGGGATGTCGATCCATTGCGTGTCGTCGCAGCTTCATTTGTGAAGCGGGCCGAACATCTTCGACGTCTCCGGCTGGCCGATCTGGCGCTCGATACGACACCGATCAACGGGCATACGACGACAAGCGACTGTCTTAGGGTCGGTGTGCCGGTTCTTACGGTGGCGGGCGATTCGTTCGCCGCAAATGTCTCGGCAAGCCTGCTCGCGACGATCGGACTGCCGGAACTGATCGCAACCGACATGGATGCCTACGAGGCAATCGCCATCGCGCTCGCACACGATCCGGCGCGGCTTGCATCGCTGCGCGCGACGTTACGACAGAACCGCGAGACATCGCCGCTGTTCGATATGCCGCGTTTCGCCGCCGATCTGGAAATCGCCTATGAAACCATGTGGCAGCATCGCTGCACGGGCGCGTTGCCGCGCGTCATCGAAATCGGGGGCCGCGATGGCAGACGCTGACGCCCCCCGGAGCGATGCAGTTCACGCCGATCCGATGCGCGCCGAAACATTGGCGCGGGAAGCCGTCGCGCTGCGCCAGGGTGGCCGCGTCGACGACGCGATTGCACGCTATCGCGAATCGCTGGCGCTGCGGCCCGATCATCCGCCCACTCTGTTCCGGTTGGCGAACGCACTCAACGGCAGCGGCGATCGTGCCGGTGCCGAAGCGGTTTACCGCCGCGCGCTGGCAATCGATCCCGGCTATGCGGCGGCATCGGTCAATCTGGCAGCGTTGCTCGATGCGGATGGACGGCTCGATACGGCGATCGGCATTCTGCAACAGGCCGCGCGTCTGGCGCCGAAGCTCGGCGAAGTGCCGAACAATCTCGCCGCCTATCTGACACGCGCCGGCCGGCATCTCGATGCCGAAGCCGCTCTCCGGCAACTGGTCGCGATGCGTCCCGCGGATGCCGCGGCTCGCGCGGCACTCGCCGCGTCGCTGCAATCGCAGGGTCGCCTCGAAGACGCCGTTGCGGTCTTTTTCGAAGCGATTGCGCTCGGTCCCGACTATCCGGAGGCGCTGGTCAATCTTGTTGCGGCACTGACCGATCTGGGGCGGTTCGACGAGGCCGAGTCAGCCTGCGGCCGTGCCATGGCACTCGATCCGGCTCGGGCGCTGGCGGTCGAGTATCTCGGTCGCATCTACCGCGAGCGCGGCGACATCGACCGCGCGATCGCGATCTGGCGCGGGCTTCTGGCGCGCGAACCCGATCATGCCGGCGCGCGCAGCAGCCTCGCTCTGGCCTTGCTGGCGAAGGGCGCGTTCGAAGAGGGCTGGCGCGACTATGAATGGCGCTTCCGCACCGACACGCTGGCGGCCGCGCTGCGCGATTATCCGCAACCGCTCTGGGACGGGCGCAAGCTTGCCGGACGCACCTTGTTGCTCGATGCGGAGCAGGGGATCGGCGATGCGATCCAGTTCCTGCGCTATGCGGCACCGCTCGCCGCCGCCGGTGCGCGCATCGTTGCCGAGGCGCCGCGCAAGCTGCACCGCCTGCTGCGGACCGTGCCCGGCATCGTGGCGCTGATCGATCCGGCCGATCCGCGGCCGGCATTCGATCTGCACGCACCGCTGCTGAGCCTGCCGCATCTTTGTGCGACGACGCTCGATACGATCCCGGCCGCCGTGCCGTATCTCGCGGCCGAACCCGACCTGGTCGCACGCTGGCGCGACCGTCTCGCGCCGTTGCCGCGGCCGTGGATCGGGCTCTGCTGGCAGGGCAATCCACTCCATCGCGGCGATCGCTGGCGTTCCTTGCCGCTGGCTGCGCTCGCTCCGCTGGCGGCCAATACCGGCGGCACATTTATCGGCCTGCAGAAGGGACCGGGCAGCGAGCAGGTCGCCGGCTCATCGTTCGGCGCGCGGCTCGTCGACTGGAGTGGCGACATCGATACCGGCCCCGATGCGCTGGTCGACACTGCCGCGATGATGACCAGTCTCGATCTCGTGGTGAGCGTCGATACCGCGATTGCGCATCTCGCCGGCGCGCTGGCTCGGCCGACCTGGCTTCTGCTCGGCCATGTGCCCGATTTCCGCTGGCTGCTCGATCGCGCCGACTCGCCCTGGTATCCGACCATGCGCCTCTACCGCCAGACACCGCGCGGCGACTGGGCAAAGGTCGTTGCCGAAATCGTCGCGGCGATGGGCGACGCGCTGGAGCGTGGCAATGCCGGCTGACAGCATCGCCGGCGAAACGGGTTCTGCGTTCGACGCGGCCGTGGCGCTGCATCGTGCCGGGCAGGACCGCGACGCACTCGCCCTCTGCGAGACGGCGCTGGTTGCCGAACCGGCGCGCGGCGAGGCCTGGCAGCTCAAGGCCGTTCTGCTCTCGCGCCTCGCCGATTCCGACGGCGCTTCGGCCGCACTCGCGCGCGCCATCGCGCTCGATCCGGAGAATCACGATCTTCGCTTCCAGGATGCAAGCCTGCTGATCCATCTCGAGCGCAAGGCGGAAGCGATCGTCGCGCTCGAGGAACTGCTCTCGATTGCGCCCGACCGGGCCGATGCCGTGAAACTGATCGCCGCGCTGAAACGCGATCTCGGCGATGTCGCCGGCGCGATCGCCGCTGCGAATGCACTCGTGCAATTGCGCCCCGACGATGCGGCCGCGTGGATTTCGCTCGGCTGGGCTCACTATGCCGTGCAGGACTGGCCGCAAACCGAGGCCGCGTTCCGCCGCGCCGCCGCACTCGATCCCGCATCGGCCATGGCGCATCGTCTGCACGCGATGGCACTCGTGCATTGCGGCGATCCGGCGCGCGGGCTTGCTGCGGCGGATCGCGCGCTGGCGCTCGATCCCGGCAACGCCGATGCCGAGGATATGCGCGCGACGGCCCTGCGCGATCTCGGCCGCATCGGGGATGCGATGGCTGCCGCCGATCGCGCGCTGGCCCGAGATCCGGCCCATCGCGGCGCGCTGATGCGGCGCGGTCTGTTGCTGCACGACGGCGGCGATCCCGAAGCGGCC
Organism: Dongiaceae bacterium; assembly: GCA_040902665.1. GTDB lineage: Bacteria > Pseudomonadota > Alphaproteobacteria > Dongiales > Dongiaceae > JAWXBK01. The sequence goes on along the minus strand of JBBDWX010000282.1, from coordinate 1,182 downwards.
TGCATCGCTTACGATCGGCTGCTTGCGCTCGATCCCGGTCATGTCGATGCGCACTGGAATCGCGGCGCGGCCCTGCTGGCGCTCGGCAGGCTCCGCGAAGGGTTTGCCGAATATGAATGGCGGCTGCGCTCGACGCTTTTCTATCGCGGCAAGCCGCGCCACGCGCAGCCGCGCTGGGATGGATCGCCGCTGGCCGGTCGCGCGATCCTGATCCATGCCGAACAGGGTTTTGGCGATACGATCCAGTTCCTCCGCTATCTGCCGCTGCTCGCCGCCATGACCGACCGGGTCTTTCTCGAAGTGCCGCCGCCGCTGAAACCGCTGGTCGCGCAAAGCGGGCTCGCCCGCGATCTGTTCGGCACGGGGGAAACGCTGCCCGATTTCGATTGCCGCGCCTCGCTTATGAGCCTGCCGCATCTGACCGGCGTTATGCCCGGCGAGGCGCAACTCCCGGCGCCGTATCTGCGTGCCGAGCCTCGCCGCATCGCGCAGTGGCGGGCCCGGCTCGAACGATATCCGGGACCGCGCATCGGTCTCTGCTGGCGCGGCAACCCGCTCCATACGCGCGACCGCGATCGTTCGCTGCCGCTCGATGCGCTGCGGCCCCTGTTCGATCGGCCCCTGTTCGATCGGCCGGCAACCTTCATCGGCCTGCAGCAGGCGGATGCGTCGCCCGAAATCGAAGCCGCCGGTCTCGCGTCGCGGATTGTCGACATGGCGGCCGACATGGATCGCGACGGCGCGTTTCTCGATACCGCCGCCCTGATGATGTCGCTCGATCTCGTCGTGACCGTCGATACGGCGATTGCGCATCTCGCCGGCGCGCTCGGCCGACCCGCGCTCCTGCTGCTGCACAAAAACCCGGACTTCCGCTGGATGCTGGGGCGCAGCGACACACTCTGGTATCCTTCGCTCACCGTGCTGCGGCAACAGCGGGCTGGCGACTGGAGCGATCCGGTCGCAGCCGTTTCCGCGGCGATCCCGCGTCTGGTGCCGCATGGCTGAGGATCCCAAACGCATCGATCCCGAGGCGGATTTCAACGAAGCGGTCGAGCATTACCAGGCCGGCCGCCTGACCGAAGCGCGCCATCTTGCCGAGCGCGTCGTCTCGCATCTGCCGAACCACGCCGCCGCCTGGCATCTGCTCGGCGTGCTGCATTCCGCGACCGGCAACCAGGCGAA
>JBBDWX010000281.1:0-12417 GCA_040902665.1 Dongiaceae bacterium | reverse complement strand
CTGCTCTCGCAGAAAGTCGATTGCGCGGTCGTCAATGCTGGCGACGGCAGCCACGAGCATCCGACCCAGGCGCTGCTCGACGCCCTTACGATCCGCCGCCGGCGCGGCCGGATCGAGGGGCTCGTCGTCGCCATCTGCGGCGACATCCAGCATAGCCGCGTCGCACGCTCCAACATCCATCTGCTAAATGCGCTCGGTGCGCGCGTCCGGGTGATCGCGCCGCCGACGCTGATGCCGGGCGGCATCGAGCGCATGGGTGTCGAGGCCTTCACCGACATGCGCAAGGGTCTCGAAGGCTGCGACATCGTGATGATGCTGCGCCTGCAGACGGAACGCATGCAGGGCAGTTACGTGCCGTCGATCCGCGAATATTTCCGCTTCTTCGGCCTCGACTACGACAAGCTCGCCTCGGCCAAGTCCGACGCGCTCATCATGCATCCCGGCCCGATGAACCGCGGCGTCGAAATCGACAGCGAGGTGGCCGACGATATCGACCGCAGCGCGATCCGCGAACAGGTCGAGATGGGCGTCGCCGTGCGCATGGCCTGCCTCGATGCGCTGACCCACGCGATGCGCGACAACATCGGCGAGGGCTGAGACGATGCCCGTCCGCGCCGCCAAGCAACCGACGCGCCCGATCGCTTTCATCAACGCGCGACTGATCGATCCCGAGACCGGCCATGACGGGCCGGGCGGCCTGCTGGCGCGCGACGGGGTGATTGTCGAAACCGGCGCTGCGGTTCGTGGCGACGGTCTAGCGGCCGATTTCGAGACGGTCGATTGCGACGGTCATTGCCTGGCGCCCGGTCTGGTCGATCTTCGCGTGCAGCTGCGCGAACCAGGCGAAGAACATAAGGAAACGATCGCCAGCGGTACCGCCGCTGCGGCCGCCGGCGGCGTCACTTCGATGGTCTGCCTGCCGAACACCGATCCGGTGATCGACGACGTGGCCGGGGTCGAATTCATTGCGCGGCGCGCCCGCGAAAACCGACGCAGCAAGGTCTATTGCTACGGCGCAATCACCCGCCGCCTCGAAGGGCAGGATCTGGTCGAGTTCGGCATGCTTGCGGAAAGCGGCGCGCTCGGCTTTACCGATGGCCTCGCGGCCGTCGCCGATGCCCGTGTCATGCTGCGCGCCATGAAATACGCGACCACCTTCGATCTCCTGCTGGTGCAGCATCCGGAAGAGCCGTCGCTGGCGCGAAACGGCACAATGAATGCCGGTGAACTGGCAACGCGGCTCGGGCTCGGCGGCATTCCGGCGGCGGCCGAAGTCATGTTGATCGAGCGCGATCTGCATCTGCTGGCGATGGCCGGCGGGCGTTACCATGTCGGGCATGTCTCGACGGCGGCTGGCGTCGACACGATCCGACGCGCCAAGGCGCGCGGCGTTCCCGTCACCTGCGATACCGCGCCGCATTATTTCGCGCTCGACGAGAACGAGGTCGGCGAATATCGCACCTTCGCCAAGGTATCGCCGCCCTTGCGCCGCGACAGCGATCGCGCCGCCATTGCCGATGGGGTCGCCGACGGCACGATCGACTGCATCGCGAGCGACCATGCACCGCACGATCAGGATTCAAAGCGGGTGCCGTTTGCCCATGCCGCCGCCGGCGTGATCGGCCTTGAAACATTGCTGCCGGTCGCGCTCGAACTGGTGCATCGCGACCGGATCGACCTGGTGACGTTGTTCCGCCGCATGGCGCTCGCACCCGCCGATCTGTTGCGCCTGCCGCAGGGCCGCCTGCGCAAGGGGACGCCGGCGGATCTCGTGCTGTTCGATCCACGCGCGGCCTGGCAGGTGGATCCCGCGAAGATGCACTCGAAATCGAAGAACTCGGCCTTCGACGGCCGACCGGTCGAGGGTCGCGTGCTGCGCACAGTCGTCGACGGGCGCACGGTCCTCGAGGCGACGATGGCGCGCTGAGCGATGCCTGACCCGATTTCCTGGGCACATGTCTGGCCTTACTTCGCCGCGGCCCTGTTCGGCGGCTATCTGCTCGGCTCGATTCCCTTCGGCCTGATCTTGACGCGCCTTGCCGGGCTCGGCGACATCCGGGCGATCGGCTCCGGCAATATCGGTGCGACCAACGTGCTGCGCACCGGCAGCAAGCGGCTCGCGGCGGCGACCCTGCTGCTCGATGCCGGCAAGGGCGCCGTTGCGGTCCTGGTCGGCCATCACTTCTGGGGGCCGGATATCGCGCTCGCCGCCGGGCTCGGCGCGATGCTAGGTCATCTCTTTCCGGTCTGGCTCAACTTTCGCGGCGGCAAGGGCGTGGCAACCGGGATCGGCGTGCTGCTCGGTCTCGACTGGCGGCTCGGCCTGATGACCATCGGCTGCTGGTTGCTGGTGGCGCTGGTCACGCGCTTTTCCTCGCTGGCCGCCCTGCTCGCCTTCGCGGCGACGCCGGTTCTTGCCTGGTTCTTCGTCGACCGGCAGCTGGCCGAGTTTTCGCTGATCCTCGCTCTGCTGGTCTGGATCAGCCATCGCGATAATTTCTTTCGACTTCTGAAGGGCCAGGAACCCCGCATCGGCGGCAGCAAGCCGGAATAACCGGCGGCGCGGAACGAAGCTGGCGCCTCGCAACGAACAGATACACTCTTTAATTGTTGTTCTATTGACATTATCCTCTTTTCGCATCAGCGTCGCGACATGACCCCTGCGCCCCACAGGTTCGACGATACCGAACGGCTGGACCGGCTGCGTCTGGCCCGCGCCGATAGCATCGGCCCGGCCACCTACCGGCATCTGCTGGAACGTTTCGGTGCCGCCGGTCCGGCCCTCGATGCTTTGCCCGACCTCGCGCGCCGCGCCGGCGGCAAGGGCAGGCTGCGCATACCCACGCGACGCGATGCCGAGCGCGAATTCGCGGCGGTCCACGCACTGGGCGGCGGCATCTTGTTCGAGGGCGAGGCTGCATACCCCGCCTGTCTCGCCGCAATACCCGATCCGCCGCCGCTGCTCACCTGGCGCGGCGATCTTTCGCTGCTGGAGGCCCCGGCGATCGCCATCGTCGGCGCGCGCAACGCCTCGGCCGGCGGACGGCGCATCGCGGAAACCCTGGCGCTGGAACTCGGCGAAGCCGGATTCGTCATCGTTTCGGGCCTGGCCCGCGGCATCGATGCAGCCGCCCATCGTGGCGCGCTTGCAACCGGCACCGTCGCGGTCTTTGCCGGCGGGCTCGATGTCGTCTATCCGAACGAGCATGAGGGGCTTGCGGCCGAGATCGCGGCGCGCGGATTGCTGCTGGCCGAGCTGGCCCCCGGCACCCAGCCGCTCGCCCGCAACTTTCCGCGCCGCAACCGCATCGTTTCAGGGCTGGCGCTGGGCACGCTGGTGGTCGAGGCCGCGGTCAAGTCGGGCTCCCTCACCACGGCCCGGCTGGCCCTCGAACAAGGCCGCGAGGTAATGGCCGTCCCCGGATCGCCCCTCGATTCCCGCTGCCGCGGCGCCAACCGGCTGCTCCGGGAGGGGGCCATCCTGGTCGAGGAAGTGGCCGATGCGATCGAAGCGATCGGGCCTTTGGCCGCCCTCAAGGCCCGGCAACCGCGCCCGGAAGGCCCGAAACCGGCCCCCTCGCCCAGTCCGCAACCTGTTGAACAATCACAGGAAATTGTAGCTGCCACCCTGCTCGAGCGGTTGGGGGCTAGCCCCATCCCGGTTGACGAGCTGATCCGGCAATGCTCATTCTCTGCGCCCGTCGTGCGCACCATGTTGCTGGAACTGGAGCTCGCCGGCCGTCTCGAACGCCATCCCGGCGACGCGGTCTCGATGCTTCCAGCCTGAGCGGTCGGGCGCTCGCAAGGGGCCGGCATCGCCGTCGGCCCAGCCCCACACAGGATCGGAAGAGATTGATGAACGTCGTCGTCGTCGAGTCGCCGTCCAAGGCCAAGACGATCGGAAAGTATCTCGGCCCCGACTATCGGGTGCTGGCGAGCTTCGGCCATGTGCGCGATCTGCCGGCCAAGGACGGATCGGTCCGCCCGGACGAGGATTTCGCCATGTCCTGGATCGTCGACGAGCGCGGCGACAAACGCATCGACGAAATCGCCAGGGCGCTGAAGACCGCGGACCGGCTGATTCTCGCAACCGACCCGGATCGCGAGGGCGAAGCGATCTCCTGGCATATCTGCGAGGCGCTGCGCGAACGCGGCGCGCTCGACGCCAAGCCCGTTCAGCGCGTGGTCTTCAACGAGATCACCCGCCGCGCGGTGCAGGAAGCGATGAGCCATCCGCGCGATCTCGATCACGAGCTGGTCGATGCCTATCGCGCCCGTCGCGCGCTCGACTATCTGGTTGGATTCACGTTGTCGCCGGTGCTGTGGCGCAAGCTGCCGGGCAGCCGCTCGGCCGGCCGCGTGCAGTCGGTCGCCCTGCGCCTGATCTGCGAGCGCGAAGCCGAGATCGAAGTCTTCAAGGCCCGCGAGTACTGGACCGTCGCGGCCGACCTCGCGACGGCGGACGGTACCGCCTTCGAAGCCCGCCTCACGCATCTCTCCGGCAAGAAACTCGACAAATTCGATCTTGCCGACAAAGAGACCGCCGATCGCGCCGTCTTGGCCCTCCGCGGCGCCGCCCCCTTCACGGTTTCCAGCGTCGAACGCAAAACGGTTCGCCGCAATCCGGCGGCACCCTTCACCACCTCGACATTGCAACAGGAAGCCTCGCGCAAGCTCGGGTTTGGTGCTACCCGCACGATGCGCCTCGCGCAGCGCCTCTACGAAGGCATCGATATCGAAGGCGAGACGGTCGGCCTGATCACCTATATGCGAACCGACGGTGTGCAGATCGCCGGCGAGGCGCTGGCCGCAACGCGCGACCTCATCGCCAGCCGCCATGGCAGGCAATATCTGCCGGAGCGCGCCCGCGAGTACAAATCGACGGCCAAGAATGCGCAGGAAGCGCATGAGGCGATCCGTCCGACCGACGTCGCCCGATCGCCCGATCGCGTCGCCCGCCTGCTCGAGCGCGACGAAGCGCGCCTTTACGAGCTGATCTGGAAGCGTCTGGTCGCGAGCCAGATGGAAAGCGCCGTGTTCGACCAGGTTGCGGTCGATATCGAAGGCGCGGCGGACGTGACATTGCGGGCGACCGGCTCGGTCCTCAAGTTCGACGGGTTCCTCACGCTTTACCGCGAAGACGAGGACGATCCCGCCGAGGACGAGGCCGAAGGCGGCCGCCTGCCCGATCTCAACAAGGGCGACCGTCCGACCCTGTCGGACGTGCGACCGGAACAGCATTTCACCCAGCCGCCGCCGCGCTATTCGGAAGCGAGCCTGGTCAAGAAACTCGAAGAGCTCGGGATCGGGCGACCCTCGACCTACGCCTCCATCATCCAGGTTCTGCAGGACCGCAACTATGTGCGCATCGACAAGCGGCGGTTCATTCCGGAGGATCGCGGTCGTCTCGTCGTTGCGTTCCTCCACGAGTTTTTCGAGCGCTATGTCGAGTACGGCTTTACCGCCGATCTCGAATCGCGGCTCGACGATATTTCAGGCGGCCGTATCGACTGGAAGGCGGTGTTGCGCGATTTCTGGGAGTCCTTCCACATCGCCGTCGAAGGCACGCGCGAGCTGACCATCACCCAGGTGATCGACGCGCTCGACCAGGCGTTGGGCCCGCATTTCTTTCCCGAACCCGGCGACGGCAGCGACCCGCGTTTGTGCCCTGCCTGCAGTCAGGGGCGACTGGGCCTGCGGCTCGGCAAGTTCGGCGCCTTCATCGGCTGTTCGCAATATCCGGAATGCCGCTTTACGCGGCCGCTTGCCCCGATTGACCCGAACGGCGGCGAGATGGAGAACGGCCCGAAGGATCTCGGCAAGGATCCGGCGACCGGCAATGTCGTGACGATGCGCAAGGGGCCCTACGGTATCTATGTGCAGCTCGGCGAAACCTCGAAGGAAAAAGGTGCGGAGAAACCAAAGCGCGTATCGCTGCCGCCGAACCTGTCGCCCGACGATGTCGCACTCGATACCGCCTGCGCGCTGCTGGCCCTGCCGCGCGAGATCGGAATCCATCCGGAAAGCGGCGAGCCGATCGTCGCCGGCATCGGCCGCTTCGGCCCGTATCTCAAGCATGGGCCCAAATACAAGACGCTGCCGAAGGATGAGAGCATTCTCGCCGTCGGCATCAATCGCGCGGTCGATCTGCTGGCGCAGCCCGGTGGCGGTCGCGGCGGCCGCGGGCCAGCGGCACCGTCCAAGGCGCTGGGCAATCATCCGGAGGACGCCAAGCCGGTGACACTCCACGAGGGTCGCTATGGCCCCTATGTCAAACACGGCAAGATCAACGCGACCCTGCCGCGGGACGTAACGCCCGACAGCGTGACGCTCGACGAAGCAGTTCGCCTGATCGCCGAGCGTGCGGCGCGCACCGGCGGCAAGAGCGGCGGGCGCGGTCGTTCTGCTTCACGTACCAAAACCAAATCCGCAGCCAAATCGACGACGGGAACAAAGGCGCGGACCAGATCCAAATCCGCAGCCAAGACCGGGACCAAAACTGGGGCCAAGACCAAGTCCAAGCCCAAAATCAAGGCCGCCGCAAAGGTCAAGACCGGCGGATCGCGCACGAAGCGCGCGCCGGCTTCTTCGCCGGTTGATGAAAGCGACAGCAACGCCGACTGATCGTGACCTGTGATAGGCTTGACGTCTTCCGGTGACGACCGACATGAGCAGGGGAGACGATGATCCGATGAGCGCCGATCCGCATGCCAACCGCCCCGCCGCCCGACCGACCGTCCAGATCGACAACGAGCGGGTCAAGATCACCGAATGGCGCTTTGCCCCCGGCGAAGCGACCGGTTGGCACCGTCATGGCTACGACTATGTCGTCGTGCCGATGAGCTCAGGACAGCTCCTGATTTTCGATGGCAAGGAAGAACGCCTGGCCGACCTCAAGGCCGGCGCCTCCTACTATCGGCCGATCGGCGTCGAACATAACGTCATCAATCCGAACGAGCACGATTTCATCTTTGTCGAGATCGAGTTCAAGACACCGGCCGGCGGCTGATCGCGGCGTGGCGCGCAAACGCAGCAAGACGAAACCCGCGTTTCCCACCCGCGAGCAGGTTCTCGAGTTCGTCCGCGGCAGCGACACGCCGGTCGGCAAGCGCGAGATCGCTCGCGCCTTCAACATTACCGGTGCCGATCGCATCCCGCTCAAAGCCCTGATAAAGGATTTGCGCGAGGAAGGCCTGCTCGAGCGCGGCAAAGGGCGACGGCACGCGCCGCCGGAGAGCCTGCCCGAGGTTGCCGTTCTGCGCATCACCGGCCCCGACACCGATGGCGAGCTGCGCGCGGAGCCGTTCAACTGGCCCGAAGACAAACCCGCTCCCGCAATTTATGTCGCGCCGGACAGGAAGAACACGGCGCAGCTCGCGGCCGGCGATCGCATCCTCGCGCGGCTCTCGCGTCAGGACGATGTCTATGAGGCGCGTATCATCCGGCAGCTCGTCGGGCAGCCGCGCGAGATCATCGGCGTCTATGTACGAAATCCGGCCGGCGGCGGCTGGCTGAAACCGACCGACCGGCGGGTCAAGGCCGAGTACCGGATCGAGGAACGGCACGCATCGGGGGCGAAGCCCGGCGATCTGGTCGCGGTCGAACCGCTGCACACCCATCGCGAAGGCCGCCTCCAGGGCCGCGTCATCGATATTCTCGGACGCATCGGCGATGCAAAGATCGCCAGCCTGATTGCGATTCACGAACACGAGATCCCGCACGAGTTTCCGCCCGAGGCATTGCGCGAAGCGGAAGCGGCAGAACCGATTGCCGCTCCGGGCGACCGCACCGATTTTCGCGACTGGCCGCTGGTGACGATCGACGGCGCGGATGCGCGCGATTTCGACGATGCGGTCTGGGCGGAACCCGATCGCGAAGCGGGCAAGGCCGGCGGCTGGCATATCCTGGTCGCGATCGCCGATGTCGCACATTATGTTCGCGCCGGCAGCGCGCTCGATCGCGAAGCGGAGAAGCGTGGCAACTCGGTCTATTTTCCCGATCGCGTCGTGCCGATGCTTCCGGAAGCGCTGTCGAACAATCTCTGCTCGCTGCGCCCGAACGAGGATCGCGCCTGCCTCGCCGCAGAAATGTGGATCGACGGATCGGGCCGCGTGAAGCGTCACAAATTTCATCGCGGTCTGATGCGATCGGTCGCGCGGCTCACCTACGAACAGGTTCAGCACGCGCAGGACGGCGCACCGGATGAAACCGTGCGGCCACTGATGAAACAGGTGATCGAGCCGCTGTACGGCGCGTTCGGTGCGTTACGAGAAGCCCGACGCAAGCGCGGCACGCTCGATCTCGAAGTGACCGAACGAAAAGTCATCCTCGACGAGGCCGGCCGCGTCCAGCGCATCGAACCGCGGCGAACGCAGGACAGTCATCGGCTGATCGAGGAATTCATGATCGCGGCCAACGTGGCGGCAGCGGAAGCGCTCGAACGCAAGCAGAAGCCGGTTATGTACCGCGTTCACCCCGCACCGGACCTCGCGAAGGTCGATGCGCTGCGCGAATTTCTCGAACCGCTTGGCATCGGTCTTGCCAAGGGCCAGGTCATCAGGCCCAAGACCTTCAATCAGATTCTCGATCGCGCGAAAGACACACCCTATAGCGTGGTCGTCAACGAACTGGTTCTGCGCACCCAGATGCAGGCGGTGTACAGCCCGCACAATGTCGGCCATTTCGGCCTTGCCTTACCGCGCTATGCCCATTTCACCTCGCCGATCCGACGGTACTCGGATCTGCTGGTGCATCGTGCCCTGATCGATGCATTCCGGATGGGCCGCGACGGGCTGCCCCCCGGTGCCGAGGGCGCCTTCGCCCGGATCGCGGAAAATATTTCGGCGACCGAAAGACGGGCGGCGGCGGCCGAGCGCGATGCGGTCGATCGCTATACGGCCGCCTATCTGTCGGCCCAGCGCGGCCAGACGCTGGCCGGCCGCATCAACGGCGTTACCCGCTTCGGCCTGTTCGTCACCCTCCTGGAGAGTGGCGGCTCCGGTCTGGTACCGATCTCGACACTCCCGGCCGACTTCTACGAGCATGACGAGCGGGCTCACCGGCTCCGCGGCCAGCGCTGGGGACGTGAATTCACGCTGGGCGAGCCGGTCTGGGCCAAGATCGTCGAGGCGGACCCGGTAACCGGCGGCCTGATCCTGCATCTGGTCGTCGACGACAGCGAAACCGATGCGGATGCCCGATCGGCCCCGCGGCGTGGCACAAAAGGCGTATCGCACTCCGGCAAAGACGCATCGCAGGGCGGGCCCGGAAAACCGCCGGCCGGGCAAAAGGCGGGGCGCGGCCGTTCCGGCCCGTCGCGCCGGCGGCCCCCTATGCGAAAGAAGCGGGCCCGCTGAGCCCGGATGGCCGCAGAATCATTGTTTCCTGCGGGATTAACGGATAAAAATTGCTGCCGGTGGCGCTCGGGGGGACCGAAAGGCGCCGGGGAACACAGCAGACGATCGAGATGAGAGAACGGCGCAGGATGATCCGTCTCGCGAGCCTCATCGTGTTTGCGCTCATGACGGCGGCCTGTACGGGCACGCCGAACCCGAGCGTGGCCGAAGAGACCGATCGAAAAATTCGCGATATGATGGTCGCGGGTTACAGCGACATCGATTCCGTCTACATCGATCGCAAGGATATGAGCGACCTGGCCTTCGCCAGCCTTGAGCAGCTTTCCACACTCGATCCCTCGGTCGCGCTCAAGCGCAATGGCACGCAGGTCTTGCTGCTGGTCGATGGCGAAGTGAAGGCGATCTTCGAAGCTCCCGAAGCAAACGCGCCTACCGAATGGGGCGTACTCAGCGCCGGCTATATCGACGTCGCCGTCCAGTCGTCAAACACCTTGAGCGAAATCGAGGACGAGAAGCTTTACGAAACGCTCTTCCAGGGGATCATCACGCAGCTCGATCCATTCTCGCGCTATGCCGGCGCCCAGCGCGCATCGGAGAACCGGGCTTCGCGCGAGGGTTTCGGTGGCGTTGGCGTGCGCATTGCCGTCGAGGAAGAGAAGGTCCGCGTCATCTCCGTGATGCATTACACGCCGGCCGAGCGCGCAGGCGTCATCGCCGACGATATTATTACTTACATCGATGGTGTATCCGTCGCCGGGCTTACGCTCGATCAGATCGTGCAGAAACTGCGCGGACCCGTCGACAGCCGCGTGACGCTGACGCTGATGCGCGGCGAAACGACAACGCCGCTGACGGTTGCCCTCAAGCGCGACCATGTCGTTCCGGAAACCGTGGTATATGAGCGGGCGGGCGATATCGCAATCATTCGCGTTTACGGATTCAATGCCGACACGGCCGATACGCTGGAGCGCGAGCTGGTTCGGGCGCGCGCAGAGATCGGTCCCGAAGTGAGCGGCTATGTCCTGGATCTGCGCAATAACCCTGGCGGCCTGCTGGATCAGGCCGTCGAAGTTGCCGATCTGTTGCTCGAGGAAGGCCGTATCGTGTCGACGCACGGCCGCCATCCGGACAGCCATCAATATTTCGAGGCCACGCGTGGCGACGAAACCTATGGCAAGCCGATCGTCGTGCTGATCAACGGCAACTCCGCGTCGGCATCGGAGATCGTGGCCGCGGCCCTGCAGGATACCGGCCGCGCTGTCGTCATCGGCAGCAACTCCTACGGCAAGGGCACTGTACAAACCGTGCTTCGCCTGCCGAATGACGGCGAGCTGACTTTGACCTGGGCGCGCTTTCACGCGCCGTCCGGGTACACGCTCAACGATCTCGGGGTCTTGCCCACCATCTGCACGGCCGACGAAACGCTCGACCCCGCGGAGTTGATCGCGCTGCTGGGCAGCGACAAACTGCCGCCGCTGCCGACGGTCTGGCGCAATTCGGTTGCACCAAACGACGCGGCGAGTCTCAAGGCCCTGCGCGCAACCTGCCCCTTGCAGCGCGGCGACCAGCCGGCCGATCTTGAACTCGCGATCGACCTGCTGCACGAACCGGCTTTGTATCGCCGCGCCATCCAGCTCACCGGTACCCCGACGCTGACCGTGTCGAGCGAACCGCTACTTCCCGAAGCGTCCCAGCCCTAATAGTTCGATGCGCATGAAGCCGGTACGCCCCGTGGATGCGGCCGGGCTCGTGCTGATGCGCGGGGCGCCCGACAAACCCGAAGTGTTGATGGGGCGCCGCCACCGCCGCGCCAGCTTTCTGCCCGACATCTATGTGTTCCCCGGCGGCCGCGTCGATGCCGGCGATCTGGCGCCATCGGGCTATCCGGAGCGGATCGGCAGCGGACTCGCCTGCCAGCTTGCGATCGGCCATCGCCGCCGCGACCCGATGCCGCTGCTGCGTGCCGCCATCCGGGAAACCTTCGAGGAGACCGGCCTCCTGCTGACCGGCCCCGATCATCCCGCACCGGCCGGAACGCCGGCGCAGCCGGTCTGGCGCGCCTTTGCCACGGCCGGCCGCCGGCCCGCCTTCGAGGGCATGGACTATATCTGCCGGGCGATCACGCCGACGGCCTCGCCGAAGCGGTTCAACACCCGATTCTTCCTCGCTCGCGACACTGAAATGGCGGGCTTCCTCGCGGGCGACGGCGAGCTGGTCGACCTCGCCTGGCGTCCGGTCGAGGCGATGTGGGACATGGCCCTGGTCGACGTCACCGAATATGTCCTGCGCGAGGCGCTAAAGCGCTGGACCGAAAGGGTTTCCATCGGCTCCCGGCCGGCTTCCCTGTTCTGCTATGTGGGCGAGACCGCGCGGGTTCTCGGTCGCGGCGCGCGGCAGCCAGCCGATGCCGGCGGACCGCCGCGCGCTTGACTTCACGGCCGGTGCGGCTATGTTCCGCGCCCTGACGCAAAGGGCACCCGCAGGGGCGCCCGCTGGGGCTTTCACTGGCCGCTTCGGCGACCCCCATTCCCCTAATCGAGGCGACCATGGCGAAGGCGGCATCCATCCTGATCAAACTCGTGAGCTCGGCCGATACCGGGTTCTATTACGTCACGCGCAAGAACCCGCGGACGTCGACCGAGAAGATCCAGCTCAAGAAGTACGACCCGGTCGCGCGCAAGCACGTCATCTTCAAGGAATCGAAGATTAAATAGCCAAATATGGTTTAGCGTTTAAACCATCGGCCGCCGTTATCCGGCGGCCTTTTTTGTGGCGGGACGGCTTGGCCCTCGCTCGGCGCCCTTGCAAACCGGCTTGCCGAGTATCCAATTAGGCGACATGCCACGACGATTCGCACCTTGAGACATACCGGCTGACCCATGAAACAAGCGCGCCCGAGAATTGGCATCGATCTTGGCGGCACCAAGATCGAGGGCATCCTGATCGGCAGCGACGGCACCATGCTGGCGCGCCAGAGGATGCCGACACCGGCCGGCAATTACGACGCGACGCTGGATGCGGTCGCGGAGATGGTCGACGCGCTCGAGCGCGCCGCCGGCAG
>JBBDWX010000280.1:0-1812 GCA_040902665.1 Dongiaceae bacterium | reverse complement strand
TGATGGCGATCTCGAACAAGTTCGGCCATATGGTGCTCTCGACCGGCAACAAGTCCGAAATGTCGGTCGGCTATGCGACACTCTACGGCGATATGTGCGGTGGCTATTCCGTTCTGAAAGACGTGTACAAGACCAGCGTCTTTGCGCTCTCGCGCTGGCGCAACAAGGCGCGGCCGCATGGTGCGCTGGGCCCCGAGGGCCGCGTCATTCCCGAGCGGACGATCACCCGTCCGCCCACCGCCGAGCTCAAACCCGACCAGACCGACCAGGATTCGCTGCCGCCCTATGCGGAGCTCGACGACATTCTCGAATGTCTGATCGAGCGCGATCTCGGGATCGAAGACATCGTCGCACGCGGCCACCAGGCTGCTACCGTGGTCCGCGTCTGGAACATGCTCGATGCGGCCGAGTACAAGCGGCGCCAGGCGCCGCCCGGCGTCAAGATCACGCGCCGTTCTTTTGGCCGTGACCGGCGCTACCCGATCACCAATCGCTTCCGGCCCCGCACGGGGTGATGCGATGCCCCCCGCCGGAAACCTGCGCGTACGCTTTGCACCGAGCCCGACCGGTCGGCTCCATGTCGGCAATCTCTATGTTGCCCTCGCGAACTGGCTGCAGGCACGCCGCCATGGCGGCGATTTCGTGCTGCGGCTCGACGATACCGACCAGGAGCGCTCGCGGCCCGAATTCGAACGGTCGATCCGCGAAGATCTGCGCTGGCTCGGCCTCGACTGGTCGGAGGAGGCGCGGCAGTCGGCGCGTTCCGCGCTTTATGAGGCCGCGGCCGACCGGCTGAAAGCGTCGGGGCGGCTTTATGCGTGTTACGAAACGCCGGAAGAGCTGTCACTGAAACGCAAGGTGCAGCTCCAGGCCGGCAAACCGCCGATTTACGATCGCGCTGGGTTGACGCTCGACGAGAGCGATCGACGCAAGCTCGAAGCGGAGGGTCGCCGGCCGCATTGGCGCTTCAGGCTCGATCGCGAGCCGGTCGAATGGGACGATCTGGTGCGCGGGCCGGAACGGATCGACGCATCGAGCCAGAGCGATCCGGTTCTGGTACGCGACGACGGTTCGTTTCTCTACACCCTGCCGTCGGTCGTGGACGATATCGACCTCGACATCGCGCAGGTTATCCGCGGCCGCGACCATGTGACCAATACGGCGGCGCAGATCCAGATCTTCCTGGCGCTCAGCGGCATGACGCCGTCCTTCGGCCATCTGCCGCTGCTCGCCGACGCGTCGGGTGCGTTGCTCTCGAAGCGGCTCGACAGCCTGACAACCGCAAGCCTGCGTGAGGCCGGCATCGAACCGTTGGCGCTGGCGGCCTATCTTGCCGGCATCGGCAGTGCCGGCGGCGAAAAGGGCGCCCTCGCAACCTCGCTCGATGCACTCGCTGCGCAGTTCGATATCGGACATTTCGGGCGTGGTGCGCCGCGCTACGATCCGGCTTCGCTCGAGGCGATCAATGCCCGTGTGCTGCACGGTTACGAGTACGAACCGGTCGCCGATCGCCTCGAACCGCTCGGCTGCGATGCGGCGTTGTGGCAGGCGGTGCGCGGCAATGTCGGGCGACTTTCGGACGCGGCGGACTGGGTTGCGGTCTGTTACGGCCAGATCGAGCCGCCGCGCGAAGAGCCGGAATTTCTGGCCGAGGCGGCTGAGCTACTGCCGCCGGAACCCTGGGATCGCGACACCTGGTCGCGCTGGACCGATGCGCTCAAGGAAAAGACCGGCCGCAAGGGACGTAACCTGTTCCGGCCGCTGCGTCTCGCGTTGACCGGTCGAGACGCGGGGCCGGAGATGGCGGTGTTG
>JBBDWX010000279.1:0-12633 GCA_040902665.1 Dongiaceae bacterium | reverse complement strand
GGCCTCGGCCGCGACCGTCGCGAAACTGGTCAAGGCCGGCAAGCCGGTCTATGGCATCAATACCGGCTTCGGCAGTCTCGCCCGCCAGCGCATCGCCGATGGCGATCTCGCCGAACTGCAGCGCCGCCTCGTGCTCTCGCATATGGCGGGCACGGGCGCAGCACTCGACGATCGTGTGGTGCGGCTCGTGCTCGCGCTCAAGGCGGCGTCGCTGGCGCAGGGTTTCTCGGGCGTCAGGCGCCGCATCGTTGAGATGCTGATCGCGCTCTACAATGCGGATGTGCTGCCGATCGTGCCGGCGCAGGGTTCCGTCGGTGCGTCGGGCGATCTGGCACCGCTCGCGCATATGTCGGCGCTGCTGATCGGGCATGGCAAGGCAAAGCTCGGCACGAAGGCTGGGGGCAGGATCGTCACGGCGAAAAAGGCGCTCGCCGCCGCGGGGCTCGAACCGATCGTGCTCGGCGCGAAGGAAGGCCTCGCGCTGCTCAACGGCACGCAGGTTTCGACCGCACTCGCGCTGACTGCCCTCATCGATGCGCAGATGTTGCTCGCCAGCGCGATCGTCACCGGCACGATGAGCGTCGATGCGGCCGCCGGTTCCGACGTGCCGTTCGATCCGCGCATTCAGGCGGTGCGCGGGCAGAAGGGGCAGGTTGCGGTCGCCGCGATCTATCGGCGCCTGCTGAAGGGCAGCGGTATTCGCGAGAGCCATCTCGATTGCGACCGGGTGCAGGATCCCTATTCGCTGCGCTGCCAGCCGCAGGTGATGGGCGCGTGCCATACGCTGCTCGAACAGGCGGCCTCCGTCCTGATCGCCGAGGCGAACGGCGTCTCCGACAATCCGCTGGTGTTCACGAAGGAAGGCCAGATTCTCTCCGGCGGCAATTTTCATGCCGAGCCGGTGGCACTCGCCGCAGACACGATCGCGCTCGCGATTGCCGAGATCGGTTCGCTCGCGGAGCGGCGCATCGCGCTTCTGACCGACAGCCGCATGAGCGAGCTGCCGCCCTTCCTCGTGCCGGAGCCGGGCCTCAATTCCGGTTTTATGATCGCGCAGGTAACGGCGGCAGCACTCGCCTCCGAAAACAAGCAGCGCGCGGCACCCGCCTCGATCGACAGCCTGCCGACATCGGCGAACCAGGAAGATCATGTCTCGATGGCGACGCATGCCGCGCGCCGCCTGCATGAGATGAATGCGAACCTCGCCGGCATCGTCGCGATCGAATATCTCGCGGCAGCCCAGGGCATCGATCTGCGCGCGCCCCTGAAGACCAGCCCCGTACTGACGAAGGCGATGAAGGCGCTGCGCGCGAAGGTGAAGATGTGGCGCGAGGATCGCGAGATGGCCGCCGATATCGAAGCCGCGCGCAAGCTCGTCGAGGCGGGCATGCTGGCAAAGGTGGCGGGCGGGGGTTAGGGGCGTTTTTCTCTTTATTAGTCGTCGCCGGTTTCTCTTTTGTTGTCATCGCCGGGCCTGACCCGGCGATCCAGGGGCCAACATCTCGCTCCCGACACGGCAACCCTGGATGCCCGGATCAAGTCCGGGCATGACAATGTCAAGAGGGAGTGACGACGCGCTACGCCACCAGCGGCTTGATCGATTTGTCGAGATCGTCGTTGAGGGCGTCGCCGAGACATTCGAGATCGTAACGGCTCTGCAGGTTCATCCAGAACTGCGGCGACGTGCGCAAGGCTCGGGCGAGCCTGAGCGCGGTATCCGCCGTGATGCCGCGATTGCCCTGCACGATTTCGCCGATCCGGCGCTGCGGTACGCCGATCGTCTTGGCCAGCCGGTATTGCGTGATACCGAGCGGCTTCAGGAATTCCTCGATCAGAATCTCACCGGGGTGAACCGGGGCGGGTCTCTTCTTTCGTCGAACCATGGCGCTTGCAGATACTTGACCACTCCGAGGTGAGGAAAGCCGACAACAACCGAAGCAACCTTATAGCCTATAAGCGGCGACGGCACCCCCTCACCCAGCTTCGGGTAAGGCGCCGCTGACGCTGCGCCAACCCTTCGCATCCCTCTCCCCCACGCCGCGATCAGTCGCGGCCGACCGCGACGTGGGGGAGAGGGTAGGGTGAGGGGACGTCGCACCCGCGACAATGCCGGTCGAATGGCCGTGCGCTGTAACGGGTCGCGCCGGCCTTCAATTCGCCCGACAAATCTCGCGCAAAAGCGCGGCGGATCGGGCCGAAGAACCGGCCGATCTCGAACAAACGCCGGAGAGGACAAATCCATGGCCGGGACGAATGGTGGCAAGAACGGCAACGGTGCGAATGGTGCTGGTGCGAATGGCGCAGGCACGAATGGTAGGGGCAAACTGCCGGCGAAAATGCCCTATCTGGTGATCGGTGCCGGGGTGAACGGGCTCTCGACCGCCTGGCATCTCGCGATGGAACTCGAGGCACGCGGCACCGGCAAAGGCAGCGACATCCTGCTGATCGACAAATCGGGCATCGGCGCCGGCGCGTCGGGCATCGCCTGCGGTCTCCTGCGCGGCTTCTACATGAACCCGGCGATGCATCCGCTGATCAAGCATTCGCTCGACGTCTGGACCTACGATCGCGTGACGTTCGGTTTCCAGCAGGTCGGCTATGTCTCCTGCGGCGAGGCGAACCAGCTTCCCGATTACGAACGCATCCACAAGAGCCAGAACGAAATCGGCTATCTCTCCGATCTCTATACCGGCAAGGAGGCGCATCAATTCCTGCGCTCGATCTGGCCGGATGTCGACACGACCGGCATCGACGTCGTGCTGCACGAAAAGCTCTCGGGCTATTCCGGCACGAAACAGGCGATGCGCGGCTTCGCCGAGAAATGCACCGAATGGGGCGTCGATATCCGCGGCGGCGTCGAGGTGCTGGGATACGAGACCACCAACGGCCGGGTCACGAAGGTGCGCACCAACAAGGGCGATGTCGAAGCCGATTGCATCGTGCTCGGCGTCGGCCCCTGGGCGGCGCAGCATTGGGAGATGCTCGGCCTGCCGGAGAAACTCGATCTCACATATCCCGACGGTTCGACGCGCGATCGGGCCGACATGTGGATCTACTGGCGGCTGGTCGAAGGCGAGGCTTATGTCGATGAGCCCTATCTGACGGCCGACAGACGCGATCCGCCGATCCTCAAGATGGAACTGATGAACACGCCGGTCATCGATCCGATCACCAAAAAGCAGATGGGCGATTACACCTATTTTTATCTCAAATACGCGGCGGAGCGGACGCGCAAGCCCGGCATCCAGGGCGGCAGCGTGCCGGTCCGGATCGGACCGAAGGCGCAGCTCGAACCCTATGGCACCGCGAACCCGCTTTATCAGTCAGGCGACGATTTCCGCGATTATTTCTGCGCCTGCGCGGCGAGCCGCGTCGGGCGTTTCCGCAACATCCGCGCGAGCTACATCGAACGGCCGTCCGGCGGCATCGGCGCGTTCACGCCGGACAATCTGCCGGTGATCGACTGGGTGCGCGATAACGTGATGATGATCGCGGATTCGAACCACGGCTATAAATTCACCGGCGTCGGCAAACTGGTCGCGAAACATATCGCGAGCGGGCAGAAAGTAGCCGAGCTCGAGCCGTTCCGTTTCTCGCGCTACGCCGCGGGCCGGACGTTCGGAAAATCCAACTCGCATTCGCCGTGGGTGTGAGTGCTGACCAACGCGCGCGGACGTCATTCACCTTCGATCGCGCAATTTAAAAGCTCGTCATGCCCGGGCTTGACCCGGGCATCCATGGAACGTCCAGATTCCGCCTCGCCTTGAGGGGCCCGGTGCAGCGGCCTGGTGGATCGCCGGGTCAAGCTTGTCCTCGGGCCGGCCTTCGGCCGGACCCGGGGGCCCGGCGATGACGATTCTGTTGACTGTGCGCCGAATGATGCCGCCTGCGCCACTCACCCCGCCTGCGCCGCGACCCGTACGAGCGCATCGCCGTTGAGTTCGAGAATGCGTGCATCGTCGTCCCTGACACCGAGCGTTTCATAGAACGCGCGCGCCTTCGCATTGCGGTTGCGCACGCCCCACCAGAGCGAGACGCAGCCGCGTTCGACTGCCGCGCTTGCGACGGCGGCCATCAAGCGTTTTCCGAGACCCTTGCCGCGCCAATCCGGATCGACAAACAGATCGCTCAGCCAGAGGCCGCGGCCGGGTATCTCGGAATTGTAAAACTCGTCGAAGAGGGCATAGCCGACGGCGCGGCCATCGCATTCGGCCAGCAGCACCTCGAAGGCCGGCTTCGGGCCGAACCCGTCGCGCAACACGATCGCCGCGCTGAAAATATCGTCGGGCTCACCCTCCAATGCGCCGAAGAGATTGGCGAGACGTGCGATCTCGGCCGCGTCGGCGGCGTGCGCCTTTCTGATCGTGATCGATGCCATGTCCTGTCCGTTCGAGCCGCTTGCGCGGATGCGCCTCTATCCGCCAGAGTCCGGCCGCCAATCTAACGGGAGAACGGGCAATGATCACCGCGGATCTTTCGGGCAAGCGCGCCCTCGTGACCGGGGCGGCCTCGGGCATCGGCATGGCGGCGGCGGAAAAACTGGCGCGGGCAGGGGCGAGCGTCGCGATCAACGATCTTGCCGGCAATCCGCGGCTCGAGGAGACCGTCGCGCGGCTCAAGGGCGACGGTCTCAAGGTGATGGCGGCACCGGGCAATATCGGCGATGCCGACGATGCGCGCCGCATGACGCGCGATGCGATCGCCGCGCTCGGCGGGCTCGATTACCTGGTCAATAACGGTGCGACGCCCGGCACCAAGGAACCGATCCCGCCGGCGGATTTTGCGAAGCAGGACGAGGCGTTCTGGAACCGGCTGCTCAACGTGAACGTGCTCGGTGCGTTTCGCGCGGTCGAAATCGCAGCGCCGCATCTCAGAAAATCGAAGGGCGCGATCGTCTCGACGGCGTCGAACAGCGCGTTCTATGGCGGCGGTTCGTCCTCGCCCTATTGCGCAACCAAGGCCGCGATCGTGACGCTGACCCGCGAATGGGCGCGCGCGCTCGCCCCCGACGTGCGGGTCAATGCGGTGGCACCGGGCTGGGTCGAAGGCTCGAACTGGGAATGCAAATGGACCGAGGACGAGCGCAGCGACACCAGCAAGCTGATCCCGCTCGGCCGGCCCGGCCATATCACCGAATATGCCGAGGCGATCTTTTTCCTGCTGGCCGGCGGTTCCTATATCAACGCGCAGACCATCCTGGTCGATGGCGGCATGATGAGCTGACGCCCGGTGGCGGGCCGTTGCGATAGATGGCGAACATCGTGCGGCCACACCCGCGGCTTGCCGCCTCATCCTTCGACAAGCTCAGGATGAGGTGTCGATGCATTGTCTCGCTCAATGCATCTCCCGGCATCAAAGATCGTCATTGCCGGACCCGGGGGCCCGGCGAAGACAAATGAGTGTGTGCCGGATCAAGTCCGGCGATGACGAAACGAGTGTGATTACGGCATTGCGTCGATCATGATCTGTCTACCTGATTCGTCGCCTTTTGGTTTCCGAACCGCTGCATGGCAGAGCCGCGCCATCCGGGTTGCGCGGCAACCGTTCTGAGGCGGGTGTCGCGGCTTGCTGGTCTTGCGCGGCTTTCGCCACGGCTTTCGCGGCATCTCTATCTTCATCGGTGCCGCGACAGGGGCCCGGTATCGGGGGGCGCCGGCCCGGTGGGACATTACTCGCACCGGGACTTTTTCTGCTGGATGGCGCGGCTCAACGATGCAGCGGATCCGGGTGGGGGAGCGAAAGAGGGCGGGGCTTCCATGGTGGTCCGTTTCCCGATCGCTTCACAACCGGATTAACGCATGATACGCAAATAATGTCAACACAAATCGGCTGTCGGCGCAAAGAGCGGGCGGTTCGATCTCTGCTGTTGCGTAATAACATTATAAAAATGTGTTTATAATAATTTAAGTGCCTCCTGCCGTGAAATATGGCAGGATGGCCCTATCGCGCCGGCAAGCGGCCTGTTACACCCGCCGCGCCGGGTGCCTGTTAGCCGGACGCCGGGCAAACGCGGCGCGCGGTCGACGGCGCATCAACTGCCGAACCTGGAACCTGCCGTGACCGAACAATTGCAGCTCGCACATGCGCTCGGTTTTGCCGATCTCTACGACCCCGCCGGTCTGGCGCGGATCGATGCGCTGTTTCGCGAGCATTTCGAAGCGGCCAATCCCGAACTGGCGGCGGCACTCGCGGCAGCGCGCGGCAATCCCGATGCGCTCGAGAGCAAGGCCGAATCCGACCTGCTGATTGCGGCGGCACCGCATCTCGAGGATTTCATCGGCCGGCTGTTCGGCATCGAAACGGAATTGCGCGCGCTCGCGGCGACACATACCGAACTCGCGCCCTTGTTCGCCTGCAAGCGGCTCTTCGTGCAGCGCCGCGCGATGCGCGCCTACAAGGAAGATGTGGCGCGCACGCTCGACGGGCCGGCGATCGCAACCGAACTCGAAGCCCTGTTTGGCGAGGCGCTGACCGAGCAGAGTTTCGCCCGCCATGTCATGGCCTGGTCGGCGGACGAGAAGGCGAACGAGGCGCAACTCGATCTCGCGGCCCGCTATGCCGCCTGGGCGCTGCATGCGGACGAAGGCCGCGCGAAACATCGCAAAGGCGTGCTCTTCAAGGCGCCGCACAAGATCGATCTCGAACATCTGGTACCGGCGAAGCCGGCGCCGGCGCATCCCGCGAAGGCGCTCGAACTGCCGGCGGCGATGCTGCGTCATCGCGAAGGTTTCGCGCTGACCGATCCGGGCACCGATCTGATCGGCGCGCTCGACCAGGCGCATTACTGCATCTTCTGCCACAACCAGGGCAAGGACAGCTGCTCGAAGGGCTATCGCGAGAAGGACGGCAGTTTCCGCAAGACGATGTTCGGCGTGACGCTGGCCGGCTGCCCGCTCGAGGAGAAAGTCTCCGAGATGCATGTGCTGAAGACCGATGGCGTCGCGCTCGGCGCGCTTGCGGTCGCGATCGTCGACAATCCGATGATCGCCGGCACCGGCCATCGCATCTGCAACGACTGCATGAAGGCCTGCATCTATCAGAAGCAGGAGCCGGTCGATATTCCGCAGGTCGAGACCCGGATGCTCAAGGACATTCTGGATCTGCCCTGGGGCTTCGAGATCTATTCGCTGCTGACGCGCTGGAACCCGCTCAATCTGCGCGAGCCGGTCGCGAAGCCGGCATCGGGGCGCCGCGTGCTGGTCGCGGGGCTGGGGCCCGCCGGCTTCACGCTCTCGCATTATCTGCTGAACCAGGGCCATATCGTGATCGCGGTCGACGGGCTCAAGATCGAGCCGCTGCCTGCCGACATCTCGGGGGTGAAACCCGATGGCAGCCGCGTGCCGTTCCGGCCGATCCGCGACGTGAACGAACTTTACGAAAATCTCGATGCGCGGGTGATGGCGGGGTTCGGCGGCGTTGCCGAATACGGCATCACGGTGCGCTGGAACAAGAATTTCCTGAAACTGATCCGGCTGCTGCTGGAGCGGCGCGCGAGCTTCGCGATGTTCGGGGGCGTGCGCTTCGGCGGCACGATCACCACCGAACAGGCGTTCCAGCGGGGTTTCGACCATGTCGCGCTCGCACTCGGCGCCGGCAAGCCGACGATCCTCGAACTGCCGAACGGGCTCGCACCCGGCGTGCGTGCGGCGTCGGATTTCCTGATGGCATTGCAGCTCACCGGGGCGGCGCGACGCGATT
This sequence comes from Dongiaceae bacterium, assembly GCA_040902665.1. Classification (GTDB taxonomy): domain Bacteria; phylum Pseudomonadota; class Alphaproteobacteria; order Dongiales; family Dongiaceae; genus JAWXBK01. The sequence goes on along the minus strand of JBBDWX010000279.1, from coordinate 4,935 downwards.
CGATCGCCAATCTGCAGATCCGCCTGCCGGTCGTGGTGATCGGCGGCGGGCTGACCGCAATCGACACCGCGACCGAGGCGATGGCCTATTACCCGGTCCAGGTCGAGAAATTCCTGAAGCGCTACGAGACCCTGGTCGCCGAGCGCGGCGAGCAGGCGGTGCGCACGCGCTGGCTGCCGGTCGAGGCGGAGATCGCGGCCGAGTTTCTCGATCATGCGCGGGCGATCCGCCGGGAACGCGCGCGCGCCGAAGCGGCCGGCGAGATGCCGGACATCCGCGCGCTGATCGACAAATGGGGCGGCATCACGCTCGCCTATCGCCGCCGCCTGATCGATTCGCCCTCCTACACGCTGAACCACGAGGAAGTGCAGAAGGCGCTCGAGGAAGGCATCCGCTTCGCCGAGGAGCTGACGCCGGAAGAGATCGAAGTCGATGCGGCCGGCGTCGCGAAGGCGGTCCGCTTCCGCAAGGGCCAGGATGTTTCCGTGACATTGCCGGCGCGCGCGGTGCTGGTTGCGGCGGGCACGCGGCCGAACACCGTGCTCGCGCGCGAGGATGCGCTGCATTATGCGATCGACGGCAAATATTTCCGCCTGCTCGACGAGGCGGGCGCGCGCGTCGAACCGGAATGGATCGCCAAACCCGAGCAGGTGCGCGTGCTGCATGCGCTGCGCGAGGACGGCCGCGCCTTGTCGTTCTTCGGCGATCTCCATCCCTCTTTTGCCGGCAATGTGGTGAAGGCGATGGCCTCGGCCAAGCAGGGCTGGCCGGTGGTGCAGGCGATGCTCGACAGACTGCCGGCAGCACCGGCGAACGATGTTACCGATGCGGCGGGCAACGATTTCATCGCCGCCTGCAATCGCGATTTCCGCGCGCGCGTGCATCAGGTGAACCGCCTCACGCCCGGCATCGTCGAAGTCGTCGTCGAGGCGCCGGCGGCCGCGCGCAATTTCCGGCCGGGCGAGTTCTACCGGCTGCAGAATTTCGAGACGCTGGCGCCGCGCACGACCGATACCGTGCTCGGCATGGAAGGGCTCGCGATGACGGGGGCCTGGGTCGATCCAAATGCGGGCCTGGTCTCGATCATCGCGCTCGAGATGGGCGGCTCGTCCGATCTCTGCGCGCTGCTCGAACCGGGCGAGCCGGTCATCCTGATGGGACCGACCGGCCATCCCACGGAGATTCCCGAAGGCGAGACCGTTCTGCTCGCCGGCGGCGGGCTCGGCAACGCCGTCCTGTTTTCGATCGGCAAGGCACTCAAAGAGGCCGGCAGCCGCGTGCTCTATTTCGCGGGCTACAAGAAGCTGATCGATCGCTACAAGGTTGCCGACATCGAGGCGGCAGCCGATGTGGTGATCTGGACCACGGACGAGGCGCCGGGCTTTGTGCCGTCGCGGCCGGGCGATCTTTCCCATGTCGGCAATATCGTCGAGGCGATGCGCGATTACGCGGAGGGCAAGCTTGGCCCGACGCCGATCTCGCTCCACGATGTCGATCATATCGTCGCGATCGGGTCGGACGGGATGATGGCGGCGGTGCAGCAGGCGCGGCACGGCATGCTCGCGAAACATCTCAAGCCCTCGCACCGCGCGATCGGTTCGATCAATTCGCCGATGCAATGCATGATGAAGGAAGTCTGCGCACAGTGCCTGCAGACCTGGATCGACCCGAAGACCGGGCAGGAGACGGTGGTGTTCTCCTGCTTCAACCAGGACCAGCCGCTCGACCGCGTCGATTTCAAGGGCCTCAGGAAGCGGCTCTCGCAGAACGGCGTGCAGGAAAAGCTGACCGCGCAATGGATCGATCGCTGCCTGGTGCAACTTGGGCGGCGGGAGCGGGCGGCGTAGAGACGGCGCCTCCGTCGTTGGCGACGCGCAACGAATTTCGACGGATTACTGCGGCCCGCCTTTCACCAGCTCCCAGAACTGTTCGGTGTTATTGAGGCGCGGGAACGGTTCCGCTGGCACGCTCACGTCCAGAAATCGGCAGAGCGGCGCCCAGCCTTCGGCGACATCGAACACCAGCAATCGGTCCGCCGGGATCGCCGCACGCACGTCTTCGGTGCGTTTGCGGTAGGCCGCCAAAGCGGCATCCTTGTCGAGCGCGTTGCCGCCCAGCGTCTTGTCGACGATGATTTCGCAGGCGGCCTCCGACATGTCGCGGATATGCGGTGGCAGTTCGAGTTCCTTATAGGTTTCGCAGAACTTGCCGATGGTCTGCGAATAGCTCTTCCACCAGCTCTCTTCGGGCCGAACACTGTGCACGATTTTCGCCTCGGGGAAGGCGGCGGCCAGCTCGCGCCAGACATGCGCGCCGGGCCAGTCGACCTGGGCGCGATAGCCGGCGAACACCTGGTTCCAGTCGACCGGCCGGCCAGCGGCGACGGCCTGCCAATACGGCACCTGATCCGGATTTTCGAACACTTCTTCCATGTGATGGCACGGCCCGAAGCCGAGCGTCTCGAGCGCATGCTTGAGCGAGTAGGTGCCGGTGCGGCCGAAGCCGGAGCCGATGACGGAAAGCGCCATGAATTCCTCCGCGACGATTGTTTGCGCTCGGACCCGTTGCCGCGGCGCCGGATCGCACCGGCATTCTACTGCGGTTCCCGAAGCAGCGAAACGTCGGCGCCCGTCCGAGCGGATCGCGTTCGCGCCAATCCGGCACGCCGGCGGCGTCGTTCTTTCGAGAGCGTATCCCGGCGCAGCGCGTGTCCCAACAAAGCCTTTAGATCGGCCCGGTATTGCCATCATCGCGGCATTTCTGGCGCAATGGTGCAACCGACTGCCGTAATCGTCCGGCCCTTCAACAGTGCAACCTGGATCGCGGGTTCGGCTGCGCTTGGCGGTCTTGCCGGCGCGCTGTTCGCGGTTCTGGTCTGGACCGCGCTCGCGATCGCCCTGATGCCGATGCCAGCTTTGTCGCTGCGTTACGAGTTCGCGCTGCGCCACGAGCTTGCGCTGATCGCGGGCGTCGCGCTGCTGTCGCTGCCCGCTTTGGGCCAGCGCCGGATGCTGCGCGGCTGCGGGATCGACTGCCGTGGCTATTTCATCGCGACGATGCTCGGCGGCTGGATCGCGTGGAATCTGCCGATCCTCGCCTTCGGCCGCCTCGAGCGAATCGGCCGGCTCGACCGGTTCGAGGAAATCGATATCGGCATCGCGCTCGTGGGCATTGCGCTGACGGTCGGCGCTTTGTTCGCCGGCTGGCTGCAGGGCTGGTCGATGCCGCATCCGCTGCGGCCGCTCTGGTTCCGCAGCGCGCCTTTTGCGGCCCTGGTTGCGGCGATCGCCGCCACGGCGGTTGCGATCGGGTTCGCGTTTACGACCTGGGATGCGCCCTGGACGATCCGCGACCCGATCCTCGGCGGGCTCGCGCTCGCGACCGGCTGGGGCGTCTTTGCCGGGCTGATGGCACGGCCGATCCGCCAGGCGTTGCGCACAATGGCGATGCTATCGCGCGCGACCGATGCGACCGGACCGGCGGTTGCAGCCGGATTGGCCATCGATCGGGTAGCCACCGGGATGACTGCGACGGGGAGCTCCGAACCGCCGCACCCCGGCTGACCCGATACATGCCGGCCGGGACAACCCACCGTCCGCCCGATCGCCTGTCGCATTTGAGATTGCGCAGGTCGCCGCCAAGGGAGCCCGACCCCACCCCGCGGGCGCCACAATCTGCTTGCATTTCCTAGGGTTTGCGGCGATATGCCCAAGCCTGCGGTGGCGCGGGCCGGGAGGGTCCGATTTTGGCATTTGCGACCATGAGCGCGGACAGAACCAGCAAACCGGCGGAACCGAAGATCGGGTCCGATGCCGGCACGCTGGTCATCGCCTGCGGCGCGCTGGCGCGCGAGATCGTCGACCTGATTGCCGCGCACGGTTTCGACCGGCTCGCGGTCACCTGCCTGCCGGCGATCTGGCACAACACGCCGGACAAGATTCCCGAGGGCGTGCGCGCGAAAATCCGCGCGGCGCGCGGCCAGTACGGCCGCATCCTCGTCGCCTATGGCGATTGCGGCACCGGCGGTCTGCTCGATCGCGTGCTGGAGGAGGAGGGCGTCGATCGGATCGACGGCCCGCATTGCTACCAGTTCTATATGGGCACGGCCGATTTCACGGCGCTGGCCGAGGCGGAACCGGGCTGCTTCTTTCTGACCGATTATCTCGCGCGCCATTTCGACCGGCTGATTATCGAAGGGCTCGGGCTCGATCGCCATCCGGAGCTGCGCGACGATTATTTCGGCAATTACACGAAACTGGTCTATCTCTCGCAGATCGAAGACAAAGCGCTCGAAGCGGCCGCCGAACGCGCGGCGGCCCGCCTCGGTCTCGAATACGAACATCGCCGCTCCGGCTATGGCGAGCTCGGCGATTTCATTGCGCAGGCGGGCCGCGCATCCGGCGATCCGGCGCCGCGCGGGCGAAACGAGGGGAATGGCTGATGGGGCAGATTACGATCGTCTACTGGCGCGATATTCCAGCCCAGGTCATCGCCAAGAAGGGCCGCGAGTCGGCGAAGCGCCATCTCGGCGAACGCTTCGAACAGGCGATCGACCGCGCCGCGATGCGCGCGCAGCTGCGCGACACCGATGCCTATCTCGGCGAATGGCGCCGCTCCGCTCCGCAGGAATGCGGCGACGATCTCGAGGCGGCAGCGACCGCGCTGTCTGAAAAACTCGTCGCCGAATTCGACGAGGACCGGCTGAAGAAACTGGTGATGGCCGGCGGCAAGCTGGACGCCGCCGGGGACGCCGCCAATGACGACGCCGCCAAAGGGGATCGGGAATGACCGAGCTTAAATCGGCCGGTCGGCTCGAAGCGGTGCTGCGCGCCGGGCATTTCGCGCTGACCGCGGAAACGACGCCGCCGGATGCGGCGGGCGCCGACGCGGTGCTGCGCAAGGCCGGCTGCCTCAAGGGGCTGGCCGATGCGGTCA
>JBBDWX010000278.1:0-1844 GCA_040902665.1 Dongiaceae bacterium | reverse complement strand
TCGAACGTGGTCTCGCAGGAAATGCTCTTGGTCTCGCTCTCCGGCTCGACCGTCCGGTCGTCCAGCCCGCGCGAAAAGTTTGCGAGCCGGCGCCCGATCGCGCCGTAACGCTTGGAGAGTTCGGCCTCGCTGATGGTCTGAAGCTGGCCGATGCGCGCGATGCCGTCGCGCGCGAGCCGCCGCTGCAAAGCCGGGCCGACACCCCAGATCAGGCTGACCGGCCGTTCGGCCAGAAACGCCAGCGCATCGCCGCGGCCGATGATCGCGAAGCCGCGCGGCTTGTCGAGATCGGAGGCGATCTTGGCGAGGAACTTGTTGTAGCTGAGCCCGATCGAAACCGTGATGCCGATCTGTTCCTCGATGCGGCGGGCGAGCGCCGCCAGCGTGCGGGCCGGCGCGCCGTGATGCAATTTTTCGGTGCCGGAGAGATCGAGGAATGCCTCGTCAACCGACAGCGACTCCACCAGCGGCGTCGTCTCGAGCATCATTCGCTTCACCTCGCGACCGACGCTTGCATATTTCGCCATGTTGGGGCGAATCACGACAGCATCGGGACAGGCCTTGAGCGCCTTGAACATCGGCATCGCCGAACGCACGCCGTAAAGCCGTGCGACATAACAGCAGGTCGAAACGACGCCGCGATGGCCGCCGCCGACGATCACCGGCTTGTCGCGCAGGCTCGGGTCGTCGCGCTTCTCGACCGCGGCATAGAACGCATCGCAATCGATATGCGCGATCGACAGCCGGTCGAGTTCGTCGTGGATCTTGAGGCGCGGCGAGCCGCAAGCGGCGCAGCGCGCATCGGCCGGTGCCGTCTCGGTCGTCGTCAGGCATTCGCGGCACAGGGCGCGCATGGGAGCGCTCATAAGCACGCTCATGGGCGCTCTGATGGGAGCGCTCGTGGCGATGCAGACATCGGTGTGGCAATCGGGGAAGCGGTCATGCGGGTGCCGTCGTCCGGGTGGCACCATCCTAGCACCGATGGGGGAGCGAAAGACCGCCCGTGCGTCGGGCCGTATGGTCGGGCCGCGCGTTCAGGCCGTGCGGTCGGGCCGTGCGGTCGGGCCGTACGGTCAGTCTTCTGCCGGCCAGAGCCAGGCGGCGCCGCGCACACCGCTCGCCGCACCGTGCTTGGGTGGGAGCAGGCGGGTCGTGCAGCGGTCGGAAAAGACATGACGCACCCATAGCTCGGGCACGCGCTCGTACAGCGCCGGGATGGCGGAAAGTCCGCCGCCGAGCACGATCGCATCGGGATCGAGGATGTTGATGACCAGTGCGAGGGACCGGGCGAGCCGGTCCATATAGCGCTCCAGCGTTGCCGCAGCCGCCTTGTCGCCGGCTTCGGTCCGGGCAACGATGCTCGATCCGTCGAGATTCTTGCCGGTCGACGCGCGGTGATCGCGGCTGAGGGCGGCACCGGAAACCCAGGTCTCGATGCAGCCATGGCGGCCGCAATAACAAAGCGGGCCGGGCCGCTCGTCGTCGAGTGGGGCGGGCAGGGGATTGTGGCCCCATTCGCCGGCGATCGCGTTGGCGCCGGTCAGGGCATGACCATCGATCGCAATGCCGCCGCCGACGCCGGTGCCGAGGATGACGCCGAATACGGTGTGCAGGCCTGCCGCCGCGCCGTCGCGCGCTTCCGATACGGCAAAGCAGTTGGCATCGTTCGCGACCCGTACCGCCCGTCCCATCCGTGCCGCAAGATCGCGGTCGAACGGCCGGCCGTTCAGCCAGGTCGAGTTGGCGTTCTTGATCAGGCCCGTCGCCGGCGAAATCGCGCCGGGCGTGCCGACGCCGACGCTGGCCGGAGTGCCACTGCCGGCGGCGCGCTGGAGCGCGTCGAC
>JBBDWX010000277.1:0-12796 GCA_040902665.1 Dongiaceae bacterium | reverse complement strand
GGTGCGATGAGCAACGGCCTGACCGAGATCGACGCTTCCGGCAACGTGGTCGGCGATTTGGCCGAAAGCTTTGAATCGGCCGACGGTGCCACGCGCTGGATCTTCAAGCTGCACGAGGGCGTGACCTTCCACAACGGCCGCGACGTAACCGCGAACGACGTCGTCGCCTCGATCCGCTATCACATGGGTGAGGATTCGCAGTCGGCGGCCAAGTCGCTGCTCGAAGCGGTCAGCGACATCCAGGCGGACGGCAAGAACACTGTCATCTTCACGCTCTCGTCGGGTAATGCGGACTTTCCTTACATCACCAGCGACTATCACCAGGTTATCATGCAGGCGAACGAAGACGGTACCGCAGACTGGCAGTCGGCGGTGGGTACTGGTCCGTTTGTGTTCGAAAGCTTCACACCCGGTGTCAACGCGAAGCTGAACCGCAATCCGAACTATTTCAAAGAAGGCAAGCCGTATTTCGACGAGGTGGAATTCCTCGCCATTACCGACATCGCGGCGCGGACCAATGCGCTGACGACCGGCGAAATACACTGGATGGGGCGCGCCGACCTGAAGACGCTGCATCTGCTCGAGCGCAACCCGAACCTCGCCATTACCGAGGTGACCGGCTATGGTCACTATGTGCTGCCGATGAACTGCACGATGGCACCGTTCGACGATGCTAATGTTCGGCGGGCATTGAAATACGCTTTCAACCGCCAGGAAATCGTCGACAAGATCTTCCTCGGCCATGCTGCAGTCGGCAACGACAACCCGATCGCGCCGACCGTGAAATATGCGATCAATCCGGAGCCGGTGCATAACTACGATCCGGACCAGGCCAAATACTGGTTGCAGCAGTCGGGGCTCTCGTCGCTGACGGTCGATCTGTCGGTGGCCGATGCGGCGTTCACTGGAGCCGTGGATGCGGGCGTTCTGATCCAGGAAGATGCGGCGAAGATGGGCATCAATGTGAACGTCGTTCGCGAGCCGAACGACGGTTACTGGGACAACGTCTGGCTGAAGAAGGGCTGGTGCGGTTCCTACTGGAGCGGCCGGCCGACCTGCGACTGGATGTTCTCGACGGCCTATGCGGCCGATGCGGCATGGAACGAGTCGTTCTGGAACAATGGCCGCTTCAACGAACTGCTGGTTGCGGCGCGGGCGGAAACCGATGAGAACCTGCGCGGCGAGATGTATGCCGAGATGCAACAGCTCTGCCATGACGATGGCGGCACCGTGGTTCTCGTGTTCAACAATTTCGTCGATGCACACTCGACGGAATTGGCGCACGGCGACATCGCGGCCAACTGGGAAGCCGATGGTCTGAAGGTCGCCGAACGCTGGTGGTTTGCATAAGCGTCTGAATCGCGGATACCGGGCGGGGTGCTGCCGTTGAAGGTGGTGCCCCGCCCGGAACACCGGAGGGGAACAGACGTGACGCGTTGTCCGCAACAATATTCCGCTTCCGATGTCGGCTCCGGTGGGGTCGGCAGGGAGCAAATCGGGTGAACCCCGTTCTTCGCACCATATTGCAGCGTCTCGGACTCGGCTTCGTGACGCTATTCGTGGTGTCCGTCATCATCTTCATCGGCGTCGAGCTGTTGCCGGGCGACTTCGCGAAGTCGATTCTTGGGCAATCGGCGACGCCGGACACGGTCGCCGCGTTCCAGCGGGCGATCGGCCTCGACAAGCCGCCGGTCGAACGATATTTCGACTGGATCGGCGGCGTCCTGCGGGGCGATTTCGGGACGTCGTTCGCCGGGATCGGCGCGCTCGGCGGCGGCCAGGAACGCTCCGTCGCCAGCCTGATCGCGCCGCGGCTCTACAACACCCTGTTTCTTGCCAGCTTTTCCGCAGCCATTGCAGTGCCGCTGGCCCTGGCACTCGGCATCCTGGCCGCCTTCTATCGCAACAGCATTTTCGACCGGGTGGTGAACTCGGTCACACTGACCACGATCTCCTTTCCCGAATTCTTCGTCGCCTATGTGCTGATGTACTTCCTGGCCATCCAGCTCCCGATCTTCTACTCGCTGGCGAATGTCGGCGCGGACACGCCGCTGCTCGAGCGCTTCGCCCGGACCACGCTTCCGGCCATGACACTGACGCTGGTCATCGTAGCCCACATGATGCGCATGACGCGCGCGGCGATTATCAATCTGCTGGCCAGTCCCTATATCGAGATGGCGTATCTCAAGGGCACGCCGCGCATGACGGTAATCCTGCGTCATGCCCTGCCGAACGCCTGGGCGCCGATTGCGACGGTAATAGCCTTCAATCTCGCCTATCTGGTGGTCGGCGTCGTGGTTGTCGAAGTCGTTTATGTCTATCCGGGTATCGGTCAGCTCATGGTCGATTCCGTGTCGGCGCGCGATATCCCTGTGGTGCAGGCTTGCGCACTGATCTTTGCGGCAACTTATATCCTGCTTAATCTGGCAGCCGATATCATCTCGATCGTGACCAACCCCAGATTGTTGCATCCGCGATGAGCATCGAGAACCCCGGCATGGCGGTCGAACCGCCCGTCGTTCATCGCCGTCGCGGCTTTCGCGGCCGCGCCTGGCGCGCGCTGAAGAAGGCGCCGCCGACCGCCTGGTTCGGAATGATCATCATCGCGCTCTACGTTTTTGTCGCGGTGTTTGCGCCCTGGCTCGCGCCATTTGGCGAATCCGACACGACCGGCCGCGCCTTCGAGCCGTGGGGCAGCGCGCATCTTCTCGGTACCGATCAGCTCGGGCGCGACATGCTGACCCGCATGATCTACGGCGCGCGCAACACGATCGGAATTGCGTTCATCACGACAATCCTGGCGTTTGTCATCGGCGGCGTGCTCGGCATTCTCGTTTCGATCATGCGCGGGCCGATGGACCAGTTTGTCAGTCGCGCGGTCGATGTGCTGATGGCAATTCCGGCATTGATCTTTGCTTTGATGCTCCTGTCGATTGTCGGCCCGTCGACGATCAACATTATCCTTATCATCGCGATACTCGACTCGACCCGCGTCTATCGTCTGACGCGCTCCGTCGCCATGAATGTCGTGGTCATGGATTATGTCGAATCGGCGCGGTTGCGCGGCGAGGGACTCGGCTGGATCATGGGCCGCGAAATCCTGCCCAACATCCTGCCGCCGCTGGTCGCCGAGTTCGGGCTGCGCTTTTGCTTTGTGTTTCTGACCATCAGCTCGCTATCGTTTCTCGGCCTCGGCATCCAGCCGCCAACGGCCGACTGGGGTTCGATGGTGCGTGAGAACGCCACGCTCATTTCTTACGGCGACATCACACCGCTGCTGCCAGCCGGCGCGATTGCATTGCTCACAGTGGCCGTGAACTTCGTGGTCGACTGGTTTCTGCATAAGACAAGCGGGTTGCGCGATGACGGCTGATCAGAGGACTGCGCCGACGCGCGCCAAGGGCGATATCCTGCTCGAGATCCGGGGGCTCAAGATCGAAGGCCAGAGCGACGATGTCTGGCACCCGATCGTCAAGGGCGTCGACCTGACACTGCATCGCGGCGAAGTGCTGGGCCTGATCGGGGAATCCGGCGCGGGCAAATCGACCCTTGGGCTCGCTGCAATGGGCTATGCGCGACCGGGTTGTCGCATCAGCGGCGGATCGATCGTCTTCGACGGTGTCGAACTGGTGTCGGCATCGCTTGAGACGAGTCGAAAGCTCTGGGGGACGCGTATCGCCTATGTCGCGCAGAGTGCGGCAGCGGCGTTCAATCCGGCGCATCCGATACTTGAGCAGACGATCGAGACCGGTGTGCGCGAAGGGTCGCGCAGCCGCGCGGAGGCGATCGCGGACGCCAAGGAGCTCTATGGGCGGCTCCGGCTTCCCGATCCCGACAGGATCGGCTATCGCTATCCGCATCAGGTTTCGGGCGGGCAGTTGCAGCGCGCGATGACCGCGATGGCGATGGCCAGCAGGCCTGATCTGATCATTTTCGACGAACCGACAACGGCCCTCGATGTGACGACCCAGGTCGAGGTTCTGGCGGCAATCCGCGATATCGTTGAGCAGTTTCATACCGCTGCAATTTACATCACGCACGATCTGGCCGTTGTCGCCCAGATGGCGGACCGCATCATGGTGTTGCGTTACGGCAAGGAAGTCGAGCAGGCTCCGACTCGCGAGATGCTGACGAGCCCGAAAGAGGACTACACCAAGACGCTCTGGGCAGTGCGCGAATTGCAGAATCCGGAGCGGGCCGGCGAGGAAGTCGTTCTCTCGATCGATCATGTGACAGCGAGCTACGGCAACTCGGTCACCGTGCTCGACGACGTGACGGTCAAGGTCCCGCGCGGTCGGACCGTCGCCGTAGTCGGCGAATCGGGATCGGGCAAGTCGACGCTCGCTCGGGTGATTACCGGACTGCTACCGCCGAGCAAGGGCCAGGTGATCTTCGAGGGCAAACCGTTGCCGCCCGCGCTCAAGCAGCGCACCAAGGACAGTCTGCGCCGCATTCAGATGATCTATCAGATGGCCGATACGGCGATGAATCCGCGGCACCGCGTCAGCGATCTGATCGGCCGACCGGCGGAACTGTATCTTGGCCTCAAAGGGCGCGCGCGAGAGAAGCGGGTGATCGAGCTGTTGGAGCTGATTGAGCTCGACGAGAGTTTCTACGACCGGTTGCCGGGCGAGCTTTCCGGCGGACAGAAGCAGCGTATCTGCATCGCCCGCGCGCTTGCGGCCGAACCCGATCTGATCATCTGCGACGAAGTCACCTCGGCGCTCGATCAGATCGTGCAGGAAGGGATTCTTAAGCTGCTGCTGCGCTTGCAGAGCGAGCTCAACGTCTCCTATCTGTTCATCACGCACGATATCGCCACGGTTCGCGCCATCGCCGACGAGATCGTGGTTATGTATCAAGGCAAGGTCGTGCAGCAGGGGCTCAAGACCGAGGTGCTGCAGCCGCCTCATCCGGCCTACACCGAACTGCTGCTGTCGTCAGTGCCGGAGATGGATCCCGACTGGCTCAACAATCTTCTGGCCAAGCGGGCGGCCAAGCCGATCACGGGCGTAAAGAGCGCCGACGCCTGAGGCGACCCTTCGAGACAAATCGCTTTGACAGTATCGGCCGCGACGGCAAGACTGCCGCCCTGTGGCGGGGCATCGGCTGGAAAATCCTTGCATGCGAATCATCTTCTACGCTTCAAACGGGTTCGGTCTTGGCCATCTGATGCGCACGCTTGCGATCGCACGTCAGGTGCGAAAGCGCGTCGCCAATGCGGAGTTCGTCTTTCTGACCAACTCGGAAGCCTCGCATCTGGCTTGGGAAGAGGGATTTGCCACGATCAAATTGATGTCGCGCTTTGTGCCGGCGCGTGGCCGGCCGGAGCACGAGCGATTGCGCGAGGTCAATCGCGCGATTGTCGCAGCGACACTGCAGTCCTTCGATCCCGACGTCATTGTCGTCGACAGCTATCCGCGCGGCGGCATGCGCGAACTGACGCCGATGCTGCGCCACGAGAAATGTCGACGCGTGTTCATCTATCGGGAGAAGAACCATGAGGCGCGCGCCAACGAGACGCTCCTGACGATTCTCGACAAATACTACGACCTAGTTCTGGTGCCGCATCGCCAGGAAGAATTTTCTATGGTGATCCCGAAGCGACTGCCCGTGGTGTACACGGACGCCATCATGATCCGCGGCCGGACCGATTCGATCGAACGACAGGAGGCGCGGGCGCGGCTTGGGCTGCCGGCGGACGGCTTCATCGTCTATGTCGGGTTCGGCGACGGTGGCGACAAACAGTACAAGGACCTGCGCGATTGGGTGCTCGCCGAAACGGCGCGGTACCCGGACTGGCTCTTCGCCGTGGCGCGGCCGCCTCTGTTTCGTGGACCCTCGCCGCAAGCCGGCGGCAACCTGGTCGAGTTCAGCTATTTTCCGCTGGCCGAATGCTGGCCGGCCTTCGATGCCGCAATCTCCGCTTTGGGATTCAATACGACATCGGAACTTCTGCATCACGGCGTGCCCAGCCTGTTCATCGAGCTCGCCATGCCGGACGACGATCAGGGCGGTCGTGCCGGCCGGATCGAGGCGGCGGGGGCGGGTCTTGCCATGCGGCCGGACGAAACCGAAAAGCTGGTCCGCGGCCTTGCGGCGCTGGCCGATCCCAAGCGCCGGGCATCCATGGCAGACGCCGCGCGCAATCTGGTGCCAGCCAATGGTGCCGGCCGCGCAGCGGAAGCCATCATTGCCCTGGCCGCAGCCGAAACGCCGAAACGCCCTGCCTCGACCGGGTGAGGCGGCTTCGATAGCATCGACCGGTCTGCGATCCCGACGCAAGAAAGGTCCTACGCCGTATGGCCGCGAACGATCCGCTGCTGCAACCCTTTCAGCTGAAGCATCTCACGCTGCGCAATCGGTTCATGAGCACGAGCCACGAGCCGGCTTACACCGAAGGCGGCCTGCCGAAGGAGCGGTACCGGCTCTATCATGCCGAAAAGGCCAAAGGCGGTATTGCGCTCACGATGATCGGCGGTTCTTCGGTTGTGTCGATGGATTCGCCGCAGGCGTTCGGCAATATCGAGCTCTATCGCGACGAGGCCGTGCCGTGGCTGCGCGAGATTGCCGACGCGGTGCACGAACATGGCGCGGCGATCATGTGTCAGATCACCCATCTCGGCCGTCGCACGGGATGGAATACCGGCGAATGGCTGCCGGTGGTGGCGCCTTCGTCGGTGCGCGAGCCGGCGCATCGCTTTTTTCCCAAGGAAGCCGAGGATTTCGACATCCGTCGCATCGTTGCGGATTACGGGGTTGCCGCCGAGCGCTGCCGCGCGGCAGGCCTCGACGGTGTCGAAATCGAATGTTACGGGCATTTTCTCGACGGTTTCTGGTCGCCGGCCACGAACAAGCGCAACGACGAGTATGGCGGCAGTCTCGAGAACCGCATGCGCTTCTCGCTCGAAGTGCTGCAGGCAATCCGCGTCCGGGTCGGGCCGGATTACATCGTCGGTGTGCGCATGGTCTGCGACGAGGATTGGGACCGTGGACTTTCGCGCGAGGAAGGAATCGAGATTGCGCGCCGTCTGGTGGCCACCGGCACGATCGACTTCGTGAACGTCATCAAGGGTCATATCGACAGCGACGGTTCGCTCTCGCATGTCATTCCCGGCATGGGCACGCCCTCGGCGCCGCATCTCGAACTCGCGAAGGAAGTGCGCGGCGCGACCGATATTCCGATCCTGCATGCAGCACGCATTGGTGATGTGGCGACCGCGCGGCATGCCGTGGCCTCGGGTATTCTCGATATGGTTGGGATGACGCGGCCGCATCTGGCCGATCCGCATATCGCCGCCAAGGTGATGCGCGGCGAGGAGGACCGCATCCGGCCCTGTGTCGGGGCGAGCTATTGTCTCGACCGGCTGTACGAGGGCGGCGGCGCGCTCTGCATCCATAATCCCGCCACCGGCCGCGAAGCGACGATGCCGCATGTGATCGCCCGTAGCGAGGGCCCGCGGCGCAAGATCGTGATCGTCGGCGGCGGCCCGGCCGGCCTCGAGGCGGCGCGGGTCAGTGCCGAGCGCGGCCACGAGGTTGTGCTGTTCGAGGCAGCCAACGAGCCGGGCGGACAGATCCGGATCGCCGCGGAGTTGCAGCGCCGCAGGGAGATCATCGGCATCGTCGACTGGCGCGCATCGGAGGCGGAGCGGGCGGGTGCCGTCCTGCGCTACAACAATTTCGCCGAGGCGCCGGACGTGCTGGCTGAAGTGCCTGATATCGTGATTGTCGCGACGGGTGGATTGCCGAACGTCGATTTTCTCGACGAGGGTGGGTCATTGGTCGCGACGAGCTGGGATATTCTGACCGGTGCGGTGAAACCGGCCGAGCATGTCCTGCTCTACGACGATAATGGCGCTCATCCCGGCATGATGGCGGCCGAGGCAATGGCGCAGGCGGGTGCGCGGGTCGAATTCGTGACGCCGGAGCGGATCGTGGCTCCCCTGCTCGGTGGCATGAACCATCCTGTCTATCTGCGGGCATTCAAGAAATACGGTGTTTCGATCGTGCTCAACGAGCAGCTGATCGCGGTGCGACGCGACGGCAACAAGCTCGCGGCGGTTTTTCACAACGAGTATGCGGGCACGACCGAAGAGCGGCAGTACGATCAGATCGTGGTCGAGCACGGTACGCTGCCGGTCGACGATCTGTATTTCGCGCTCAAGCCGGGGTCGAGGAATCTCGGCGAACTGGATCATGGCGCGTTCGTGGCGAACCGTCAGCAGACGCTGGACTCCAATCCGGCCGGCCGCTATCGACTGTTCCGGATCGGCGACGCGGTGCAGAGCCGCAATATTCATGCGGCGATATACGACGCGCTGCGCCTCTGCCATGTCATGTAACGCCTGGGCCGGGGAGCCGCGATGAAAATACTGATCCTGGGCGGCGCCGGCATGATGGGCTCGGGAACCGCGCGCGATCTCGTGTCGGCGCAGTCCGATGGCGTCGAGCGGGTGGTCGTTGCGGATACGACACTCGAGCGTGCCCGTCATGTTTGCGCATCGATCGGCGACGACCGTCTCGAGCCGGCGGCGATCGATGTGACGGACACACCGTCGATGCGGGCCCTGATCGGGCATGCCGACCTCTGCATCAATGCGGTGCCCACATTTGCCGGGCATCAGATGGCGATCTTCCATGCCTGCCTCGAGGCGCGCCGCCCCTATGTCGATTACGGCGGGCTCGGGATCTTCACCGTGCGGCAAAAGGCCGAACACGAAGCATGGGAAAAGGCGGGCGTGACCGCGGTGCTCGGGCTCGGCGCGGATCCGGGCGTGTCGAACCTCACCTGCAAGGCGGTCGCCGAGAAACTCGACACCATCGACCGGATCAATCTCTATTGGGCGGCCGCCACCAAAGGCGACGAGAACCCGGTTCTGGTGCCGCCTTATTCGGTCGCGACCGTGCTCGGAGAATATGGCCATCCCTCGAAGCAGTTTCTCGATGGTCGCCTCGTGGAAGTCGCGCCGCAGGCCGGGCGAGAGGCGATCGACCTGCCGGAACCGTTCGGACGCACCGAGTTCATGCATACGCTGCATTCGGAGCCGCTGACCGTGCCCTTCGCGAAAGGCATCGCCGACAAAGGCATACGCGAGTTCACCTGGAAGCTTTCGCTGCCGCGTGCCGAGCACGAGGCCTGGGTCGGCCTGGTCAAAGCCGGGTTCGGCGACTTCAACGATCCCGTGACCGTGCCCGGCGGCACCGTGAAACCGATCGACGTGCTGAACGCCGTCATCTTCCGCAATATCGAGCGGAACAGATCGCGCCTGCCGGCACAGCAGACCTATCAGATCCATTTCGCCATAGGGCAGGGAACGAAAGACGGAAAGCCGGCGATTGCGCGCTGTTTCGTCACCGACGCGCCCGATCCGCTCTATGACGGCTATATCGACGCCGCAACGTCGATGGGCGTATCGATCGGCGCGCAACTGATGTTGCGTCGGCCGCTGATGCCCGGCGTCTGGGGTCCGGAAGAGTATTTCGACGTGGCAGCCTTCTTCGCGGAGCTCGAGAAGCGGCATTTCAAGGTCGAAACGGACCTTAAAGTCGGCTGATCGGCCCTAGCGGGCGTTGCCGGTTCCGATATAGGTGCCGAGATAGCCGCGATGCAGGCGCTTGAGCTCGTCGATGACGCGATGATCGACACCGCCGCCTTGCGACACGGCGAGATCGAACAGGATCGCCGATGTTTCCCCGAGGCTCATCTGGATCAGAGCGACCTGCTCGCGCGGCAGCGTGACGCCATAACGCTTCAGAAACCGTTCCATCGCATCGACCAGTTCGTCGTTCGACTGGCGGTACACGGTGCGCAATTCCGGCACGGCCATGAGTGCGTGCTGCAGGGCGGCAAAGCCCGGCTCGTTGCGGCTTGCCGTCAGCATTGCATCGACGATGCCGTCGCTCGCGATCTGCCAGGGCATGTCAGGGCCGATCCGGTCGATATAGCTGCGGATCTGCGCAACCTGCCGCTCGGCAAGCCTTAAAGCGAGGCTGTGCAGCAAAGAGTATTTGTTCGGGAAATAGGCATAGAGCGAGGCGATGTTCACGCCGGCACGCTCGGCCACCATGTTGGTCGTGACCCGATCGAAGCCGATTTCGTCGAGCAGATCGGCGGTCGTTGCAAGGATGCGCTCGACCGTCTTCTGCGCGCGGGCCTGGCGCGGCGATTTTCTCGGTTCGATCTCCAGCCTGGCACGCATCGGTCGGTCCCATGGACGGTGCGTCGCTTGACAGGTTAAATATAAGCGAATACTTATCTTATGCCAAGCCCCGCAGGAGAAGGCCGATGCCCGCCACCCCGGACCAGTTGATCCGCCGCTTTTGCGAGGGGTTTGCCGCCCGGAAACCCGCCGATCTGGAGGCGCTGTTCGATCCGCACGGCCTCTTCGAGTTTCCGCTGCTGCAACCCCGCCTGGTCGGCACGGCCGAGATCAGGGCCGGGCTCGATCGCGCGTTTGCGATTGCCGACCGCATCGACATGCGCCTGCGCGAGGTAAAGGCGAGTGCCCGTTTCGCCATCGGCGAGGGATCGATGCAGGCCCATGTCGCCCGCGACGGCCGCTCGATGTCGGTCCCGTTTGCCGTCGTCGCAGAGATGCGCGAGGGCAAACTCGGGCGTCTCTCGATCTACTGCGACGCCCACCCTTTCAGGCTGTGGACCGACGGGCCCGTCATGGCCTTCGACACGGTGCCGCAATAATTCCCGAACATCGGGCTGCCTTCCGGAGACTCCAATGACACCGACCCGCGCCCTCGAAACTTACTGCGCTGCCTTTGTGAAAGGCGATATCGCGCGCATCGGCACGCTGTTCGCTGAAGACGGTCGCTGCGAATTGCCGCTGCTCGATCGACCGTTGCAGGGGCGCGATGAGATTCTGCGCGAAGTCGGCACGGCCGTGCGCGGTTTGCGCGACATGAGCGTCGAATTCGGCCCGATGATCGAAAGCGGTAACGAGGTCTTTGCCGAGGGCATTTTCCGCAGCGAGATGGTGGGCGCCGGAACGCATGTCGATCTGACGCCGGTGCGCGCCGATTTTCGATTCACGATGATTGTCGAGATGAAGGACGGCAAGATCGCACGACTGGCCGAGTATCTCGATACCAAGCGGGTCAAGCCCTGGGAGCGTCAGCGTCTTTATCCGATCGCGCGCATCTCGCCCTATTTCCAGGGCACGGTCGAGGCCGGCGTCACGGAATTCATGACCTATAACGGCATGTTCTTTCCGATCATCTATTCGCGCACGCCGGCGGAAGAATATGTGGCGCTGACCGAGCGCGTCACCATGTGGGATGTCGGCTGCGAGCGGCAGACCGAGATCCGCGGGCCCGATGCGCTCAAATTCGCGGACTATCTGGCTTCGCGCAATCTGCTGACGATGAAAACCGGTGCCTGCCGCTATACATATTGCTGCGATGCAAGCGGGGCGATCATCTGCGATCCGGTCGTGTTGCGGCCATGGGACGATGTCGTGTGGTTTTCGCACGGTTCGGCCGATCTGACGCTCTGGGCGCAAGGCATCGCCCTGCACAGCGATTTCGATGTGAAAGTTTCCGAACCGGATGTCGCGCCGATCCAGATTCAGGGACCGCTCTCCGCGGATGTACTGCGCGATATCGTTGCGGCACCGATCGACGATCTCAAATTCTATCGCTGCATCGCAACGCGGGTGGCGGGTATCGAAGCGGTGGTCTCGCGCACCGGCTGGAGCGGCGCGTTCGGCTTCGAGATATTCCCGCTTTCGAGCGCGCGCGCGATGGAACTGTGGAACGCACTGCGCGAGGCGGGTAAGCCCTACGACATGCTGGTGACCGGTCCGATCGTGCATCGGGCGGTCGAACGCAATGTGACCGACACGGCCTATCACATGAGCTCCGGGATGAATCCCTACGAGGCCGGCGGCGAGCGGTTGGTCGATCTCGATTCGGGACCGTTCGTGGGCCGCGAAGCCCTTGAGCGCGTCCGCGCCGAAGGCCCGCGCCGACGAACGGTCGGGCTCTTGATCGAAGGAGATTTGCCGCGCCTCGAATGGTACTGGCCGGTCGCCGACAAACGCGGCGGCACCGGCGAGGTGCGCTGGGCCGTTCATTCTTTCGCGCTCGATCGCAGTATCGGAATCGCTTTGGTCGATGCGGCGGTGGAGATCGGCGAGACCATGCAGGTGACGCATCCGCTGGGAACCGTGCCGGCCGAAGTTTGTGCGCTGCCATTCGTCGAATAGGCGTCACGGTCTGAAGGTTGCTCCGCCTCCAGGCGGTCCCTAGATTGCGGGCCGGACCTCGCTTCGCACAGAAAGGCTCGGACAATGGCAGAGGCAACGACGGATCGCGCCTTTACGGCCAAGGATAATCGGGGCATCGGTGGCGAATACACCTTCGCCGGCGCGCTCAGCTTCATGCGCCGGCGCTACAGCAAGGATCTGGCCGGTGTCGATGTCGCGGTCACCGGTGTGCCCTTCGACCTCGCGACCACCAACCGCCCGGGCGCGCGCTTCGGTCCGGCTGCGATCCGCGCCGCCTCGGCCAATCTCGCCTGGATCGGCGGACCGTTTCCCTGGGGCTTCGATCCGTTCGAGCGGCTTTCCGTCGTCGATTATGGCGATTGCTTCTTCGATCATGGCGTTGCCTCGACCTGGATCGATGCGATTCGCGGGCACGCGGCGGGCATTCTGGATGCCGGCGCCTCGGTACTGACTTTGGGTGGCGATCATTTCGTAGCCTATCCGTTGCTGCAGGCACATCACGCCAAATACGGGCCGCTCTCGCTGATCCATTTCGATGCGCATTCCGACACCTG
>JBBDWX010000276.1:0-12801 GCA_040902665.1 Dongiaceae bacterium | reverse complement strand
GGCGATTGCCGACCGATAGAGGACGATAGCTTCGGCGGCACGATCCTGCGCCTCGGCAACGATCGCGAGCCGCACCAGCGGCCACGGGTCCTTCGGTGCCAGCTTGGACAGGCGCTCGAGGCAGGTCCGAAGCTCACCCTGCCGATCGGTCCGGATCAACGCTGCGGCAAGGTTGCGCCAGGCCGAAGGTTCGTTGCCGCGCCGATCAATGGCGCGGCGATACGCATCGATCGCGCCGTCGACGTCGTTCTGGCCGAGCCGCGCGTTGCCGAGATTGCCGAGAATGTCCGGATTGTCCGGTGCCATCGTCGCGGCCTTCTCGATCAGCGCGAGCCCGGCCTTCTTCTCGCCGGTGTGAAATCGCGCCATACCGGCGAGGTTGACCAGCATCGCATCGGCCGAGCCATCCTCGACGGCGGGACGGCACAGCGCCCAACATGCGGCATGCTCGCCGCGTTGCAGGTGCGCGATGGCTTCGGCCTGCAGGGCGGCGCCCGTAAGCTCGTTCACGACGGCTCCCCGATCTCGATCGTCGCCGGCAGCTCGCCGCGCCGATGACGCGCCCACATGGCTTCGTAGGCGCATTCGAGATTGCGCACGAAACGGCCGGTATCGAAGAACGGCGCGGTGTGTCGCGCCGCCGCAAGCTTCGCCCGCAGTACGCCAAGTGTCGCCGGATCGTGGGCAAGCTCGATGGCGCGCGCGCGATAGGTGTCGCGATCGGCTGCAATCAGTTCCGGGATGTCTGCGGCCGTGAGCAGGCTGGCCGACACGCGGCTGGCAAAATGCCCGCCGAGTACCGTCACGACCGGTACGCCGGCCCAGAGCGCATTACTGGTGGTCGCATGGCCGTTATAGGGCATGCTGTCGAGGGCGAGATCGGCCAGATGCAGGCGCTGCAGATGTCGCGGCAGTACGACCTTGCCGGCGAACAGCAGGCGTTTCGGATCAATGCCGCGTGTCGCCGCCCGCTCGCGCATCGCCGCTTCGGCTAGCGCATTGCGGCTCCAAAGCCAGAGCACGGATCGCGGCACGGCATCGAGGATCGACAGCCACAGATCGAACAGCGGCGCATCGATCTTGAATGGCTTGTTGAAGCAGCAGAAGACGAAGTCGCTCTCCGGCAGGCCGGCCTCGGCGCGGGTCATCGCCGATGTGGGAATGTCGAGCCGGTCGTCGTTCACCTGATAAGTGTTGGGCAGGCAACAGAGTCGCTCCGCGAACCAGGTTTGCGCGGTCGGCGGCGTCACGATGCGATCGGACAGCATATAGTCGAAGAACGCACCGCCGCAGCTGCCCGGAAAGCCGAGCCATGTCGCCTGGACCGGGGCGGGACGCAACGCGGCGATTCCGAGCCGTGCCTGGCGCGTGAAACCCTTGAGGTCGACCAGGATCGAGATACCGTCGTCGGCAATGCGCTGCGCGGCCGTTGCATCGTCGAGCGCGGCGATATCGACGCAACTTTCCGCTCCATCGATCGCGCGGCGGCGCCAGTCGCTGCCATCTTCGCGGCTGTAGGAATAGAGATGGACGGCAAAGCTCCGCCGATCGTGCCGGTCGAACAGCCCGGCCAATTGATGGCCGACGGCATGATCGCGCAGATCGTCGGAGAGATAGCCGATCCGCAGCCGTTCGTCCGCGGCCGGTCGCGCCGCGACCGCGGGCCGCTTCAGCCCGTCGCTGCGACGCACAACCATCTCGGCCCAGCCGCGTGCGACGGCAAGATTGCGCGCCATATCCTCGTGGATCGTCAAATCGACGAACGGAGTTTCCGGTGGGCATGTTCCTTCGGCGAGCGCGCGATCGACCAGCCGGTCGATCGTCGGGCGCAGCGCCGCCGCCTCGTCCCAGCGACAGGTATCGCGCAGCACCACATAGAGTCGTGTCAGCGCGTCGCGCTGTTCCGGCTCGATCGTCAGCGCCTTGCGAAAGGCGTCGATGGCGCCCGCCGGATTGCCGCGACGGCTTTCGATGTCACCGAGCGCGGCCGCAAGATCGGCCCGCTTCGGCGCGAGGCGCAGGGCTGCGTCGAACGCAGACGCCGCCGCGGCAAGATCGTTGGTCGCGAGCAAGGCGAGGCCAAGCGCACGATGTGCATCGGGCAGGTTCGGATCGGCATCGACGGCGCTTCGCGCGTGGCGCATCGCCGTACCGACCTGGCGCCGCTCGATCTCGATTTCCGCCGCGAGCGCATAGACGGCGGACGGCACCGGTTGGATGGCGAGTGCGCGCTCGACGATGGCGTACGCCGCCTCGAATCGCAGGCCGCGATGCAGCAGCCGCGCGAGCAACAGCAGTGCGCCAATCTCCGCAGGCTCGATCGCGGCGCCGCGCTGCAAGGCTTCGATGGCCGCATCGGTCTCGTTGCGCGCCAGCCGTGCCTGTGCGAGTACCGTCCAGAGCGGTGCATTGTCGGGTTGTGTCCCCAGCGCCGCCTCGGCCTCGGCGGCGGCGGCATCTGCTTCGCCGGCCTGGACGAGGGCGCGTGCGAGGAAAAGTGGCGCCGTCCTGTTTTCGGGTGCTGCCGCGCGGGCGCGCCGGAAACAGTCGATGGCCCGCCACGCATCGCCGCCGCCGGCCAGCATCGCACCGAGATTGAGCAGGGCTGGCGCATGATCCGGCCGCAATTCGATCGTGCGGCGGAACGCGTCGATCGCTTTCGCATTGTCACCGACCGCCGCCGCCGCGACGCCGAGCAGCTCCCAGGCCTGCGCGGTGTCGGGCGCCATTTCGATCAGCGCTTCGCATTGGGCAATCGCGGCACGGGGGTCGCCCTGCTGCAGCAACGTCGCCGCATGCGCGAGCCGAGCCTGCGCGAGCCGGGCGCTGGCCGCCGCGGAATTCGTCGTGCCGGGGGCGGCGCTCATGGCGCGACCGCGAAGCCGGCAAGCCTCTCGCCCGCTCGATGTCGTGACCACATCTGGCGATAGGCGTCTTCGATATGACGGGTGTAGCGCGCAGTGTCGAACAGAGACGCCGTCCGCCGACGGTCTTGCAACCGGCGGCGCAAGGCGAGATTGGCATCGCCATCGCCGCCGAAGCGGATCGCCAGTTCTTCGTACTGTGCGAGATCGTGCGCGACCAGCTCATCCAGCCCCAGCGCATGCAGCGCGCTCGCCGACACGCGGCTGGCGAAATGCCCGCCCAGCATCGTGACAACCGGCACGCCCGCCCAGAGCGCATCGCTCGTCGTCGTGTGGCCGTTATAGATGCGGGTATCGAGCGCGAGATCGGCAAGCCCGAGCCGGCGCAGATGCATCGCCTTGTCCGGCCGGTCGGCGAACACGATCCGTTCGCCCGCCACACCGCATGCGGTCGCTTCGCGCCGCAGATTATCTTTCAGCGCATCGGGCCCATCGTGCAGCCAAAGGACCGATCCCGGCAGCGCCGCAAGAATGCGCATCCAGCACTCGAACATGATGGGCTCGATCTTGTACGGCCGGTTGAACGAGCAGAAAACCGGCGCATCGAGCGGCAACCCGTAATCGCGGCGCGTTACCGGCAGGCCGGCGATCGGCTGCCGGTCGTCGTTCGGCTGGAACGTATCGGGCAACAGGCAGAGCGCCTCGCTGTAATGCGCGGCTTGATCGGGCGGCGTGACGATCGCGTCGCTGATCAGATAGTCGATGAACGGACAACCGCTGGTGCCGGGAAAACCGAGGAACGTCGCCTGAACGGGTGCCGGCCGGAAGGCCATGATCTTGAGCCGGCTGTTCATCGTATGGCCGCCCAGATCGACCAGCACGTCGATCCCGTCGGCCGCGATGCGCGCGGCAGCCCTTGCATAATCGTCATTGCCGATATCGACGAAGCGATCGACGCCGGCGGCGATCCGCTTGCGCAACGCGCTGCCATCGTCCGGCCCGTAACTGTAAGCGACGATCTCGAAATCCTGCCGGTTGTGCAGCTCGAAAAGACGGCAGGTGAGCTGCGCCACCGCATGATTGCGGAAATCGTAGGAGAGATAGCCGATGCGCAGACGCCGTTTCTGCGCAACGCCGGCGGCAGGCTTTGCAACCGGTGTCTGGCTTGTCGGCAAGGCAAGCGCCCGACCCCAGGCGGCTGCGATCGCGCGATGGCGTGCCGGATCCTCGCAATGAATGAGGTTGAGAAAGGGC
Source organism: Dongiaceae bacterium (assembly GCA_040902665.1). Taxonomy (GTDB): domain Bacteria; phylum Pseudomonadota; class Alphaproteobacteria; order Dongiales; family Dongiaceae; genus JAWXBK01. Next base: position 8,683 of record JBBDWX010000276.1, on the reverse strand, counting down.
GGCTCGATCGGGGTCTCGCCGGCGGCCAGCGCGGCGGCGGTCATGCCATCGATCGCGGTTTGGATCGGTGCCATCTCGGCCCAGGCGCAGAAGCTGGCCAGTCCGAAATAGAGCCGGTGCAACGCCGCGGCATGATCGGGCTGGGTCGCGAGCGCGCGCCGGAAGGCGGCAACGGCGCCGGCCGGATCGCGCTGCTCGAGCAGCAATTCGCCCAACTCCATCTGGGTGTCGACATGATCGGGCCGCAGTTCGATCGCGCGGCGATACTCGCGGTTCGCCTCGATCTTGCGCCCGGCCAGGCGCAAAATCCTGCCGAGCTGTCGCCGCGCCTCGGCATGATCGGGTTTGCGCGTCAACGCCGTCTGCAGGATGCGGGCGGCCTCTTCGAAACCGCCGCGTCGCGACGTCAGTTCCGCAAGCCGCAGCGCGGCATCGATATGATCGGGCTGTTGCGCGATAATTTGGTGCAACGCGGCGATTGCGGCATCCTGGTTGCCGCGCCGATCCTCGCTGACCGCCAGGCGAAAACGTGCGTCCTGGCGTTCGGGTGCGAGTGCGAGCGCCGCCTCGAACGCGGCGACCGCTTCGTCGTTGCGGCCGAGCTGCTGCAGGGCCTGGCCGAGGAAAAGCTGGTTGCCGGCATTGTCCGGATCGAGTTCGACAGCACGCTGGAAACAAGGCAGCGCGCTCTCCGGTTTTCCCTGGCCCGCCAGCAGCGCGCCGAGATTGCGTTGCAGTTCGCCATGGGCATCGTCGATCGCGGCCGCCTGCCGCATCGCATCGATCGCCGCGCGTGCGTCGCCGAGCGTCGCGAGCACGATGCCCATCAGGTAATTCGCCTCGAAGCTGCCGGGATCCTCGTCCATCGCCGCGTGCAGCGCTGCGCGCGCTTCGGCGTGGCGGCCGGCCTGGAAATGTGCCCGGGCGCTCTGGATCGCTTCGCTGTTCATGCGTTAAGCTCCGCGACCAGCGCTCGAATGACCGAATCCCAGTCGCCTGGTGCCTTCTGGCGTACCAGTCGCATGGTCGGATACCAGGAAGAATCCGGTCGGTTGGCAAGCCAGCGCCAGTCGGCGACGTACGGCAGCAATGTGTAGGTCCGCGAACCGAGCGCGCCGGCGAGATGCGCGATCGAGGTGTCGACCGTTATTGCACGATCGACCAGCGAGAGGATCGCGGCGCTGTCGAGGAACGCGTCGCCCTTTGCGTCGAACGGCGCATCGGGCATGACGACCGCCGGATGCGGCGATGCGGCGCCTTTCTGCAATCCGACAAAAACCGTGTCCGGCAACGCGAACAACGGCGCGAGCGCGGTAACCGGCACCGAGCGTCGTTCGTTCTCGGGATTATCGTCGCCGCCGCGCCAGCAGAGCGCGATGCGCCGCCTTGCGGGCAGGGAAGATATCCATGGGCGCCAACGCGCAATTCGCGCCGGTTCGGCGGCAAGCAGCCCGATCAATGGCGGGATCGTCGTTTCGGCAATGCCGAGGCGCTGCGGCAGATCCATCAGCGGCAGATGGCAATCGAACGGTGGCAACGTAACGCCCGTGGCGACCAGCGTCGCATAGCGCGTCAGCGGTTGCAGCAACGAAACCAGCAGGCCCGGTACTTCGAGTACGAGCTGTTCCGCCGCGACGCCGAGCTTCGGCAGAAGCTGTGCGAACTGGATCGTATCGCCGAGACCCTGTTCGGCATGAACCAGCAATCGTCGATGGCCGAGCGGCGTGCCATCCCATTCCGGTGCGGCGAAATCGCGCCGATGCTGCAGCAGCGGCGGCGTTTGCCATCGTCTTGCGTAATGCGGCCAGGCCTCGGCGAAGCGCCCGCGCGTCAGAAGCGCAAGCCCGAGATTGAGATGTGCCTCGGCGCGCTCCGGTGCGCGCGCGATGGTGGCACGGAAGACTTCGATCGCACCGTCGAGATCGCCGTTGTCCTTAAGCGCCAGGCCAAGACCGAGCCAGCCGTCGGCTTCGGTTGGTGCTAGACCGATCGCGGCGCGATAGGCTTCGACGGCGTCGTCGATGCGGCCGCTCTGGCGCAGCGCCAATGCCCGATTGAGGTGCGTCGCGAGATGGCGCGGATCGGATTGCAGTACGATGTCATAGGTCGCGATCGCATCGGCAAGACGTCCGCTCTGATGCTGCAATTGACCGAGATTGTAGCGCGCGAGCGTGCTGCCAGGTTCGATCGACAGCGCAAGTCGCTGCGCGGCTTCGGCTTCGTCGGTTTTGCCGGTACGCTGCAAAGCGAGACCGAGATTGGTCGCGGCACTGGCGAAATCGGGTTTCAGCGCCAGCGCCGTCCGGAATGACGCGATGGCATCGTCGAGCCGTCCCTGACCGAGCGCCAGGGCGCCGTCGGTCAGGCGATAGAAGGGGTCGGTCGCATTGCGCGCGATCGCTTCGGCGACGGCGGCGGCCGCTTCGTCGCGCCGGCCGGTTTCCTGTAGAAGCAGCGCGAGCCAGTGCCATCCATCGGCGTGATCGGGCATCGCTGCCAGCGCGGCGCGATAGGCGGTCTCTGCTTGATCGCGGCGCCCGGCCCGATGCAACGAGAGCGCGTTCTCGATCGAAACAATGTGCGGCGCCGGATCGGTCACCGTGCCGCGGCCGCCGGCCGCTCCAGCCGGCGCATATACTGGGCGTGAAAATCGAAACCCAGCAATTCGCTATAGGCTTCCATCAGTCGCTTCGTCACCGGGCCGGGAATCGCTTTATTCGCAACCGGGTTTCGGTTGATGGTCCCGACCGGGCAGATGCAGAGCGAGGTCGATGTAAGAAACGCCTCCTCGGCGGTATAGGCATCGAACATGTCGATGTCGCGCTCCTGCAGCGGGACGCCGATTTTGTCGGCGAGCTCCATCGTCACGGCGCGGCTGATGCCGGGCAGCACGTTGCGCTCGCGCGGCGTCATCAGGATGCCATCGCGTACCATGAAGAAGTTACAGCCCATGCCTTCCGAGATATTGCCGTCGGCATCGAGCAGCACCGCCCAGGGATGACCCGGCTGGCCCTGCATTTCGAGATCGGCCATCACGAAGTTGAGATAGTTATGCGTCTTCGCGCGCGGGCTCAGCATGTCCGGCGCGGTGCGTCGGCCGGATGCGACGATCACGTCGATGCCGTCGCGGAACATCGGTGCGCGCGCCGTGAACGGCAGGTTTTCGCATTCGACGATGACCGTTGGCACGAACGTACCGCCGGCCCACCGTCCTTCCTTGTTGTAGCCGCGCGAAATGCGTTGCGAGATCCAGTAATCCTCGTCGCGGTCGATCAGATGCAGGTTGCGCTCGACCACCTCTTCGGTGATCGCCGTCATTTCTGCCGGGTTGAGGCCCGGATCGATCTGCAGATAGCGCAACGAGCGGTAAAGACGGTCGATATGTTCCTTCAGCCGGAAAATCCTGTGCCCGAACGTGCGCTCGGTGTCGTAAACGGCATCGCCGAGAATGAATCCGCGATCGCGGAACGGGATCAGAACCTCGCTCTCGGGCACGATCTTGCCGTTGAAATAGCTGACACGTTCGTTGGCGCGGATGGTCATGCGGTGCTCCCGGTTGTCGCGGCGGATGATAGAAGCGGCCGCCCCCCGGCGGCAAGAAACGGGCAGGAAAGGGGGTGGCGTTAACGGTTAGCGCAATCGCCCCGGCGCGATGGCGGCCTCGTCGAGCCCGGCCTCGCGCAAGTCCGCCGGCAGCGCGTCCTCGGCGATGAGCCCCGCGGTGATCCGGCCCAGAACGGGGGCCAGCATAATCCCGTAACCACCCTGGCCGGCGAGCCAGAAGAAACCCTCGACCGCCGGATCGAACCCGACCACCGGCGCGCGGTCGGAAACGAAGCTGCGCAGGCCGGCCCAGCGATGGCGCACCTGGCGCACCTTCAACGTGGTCACGGTTTCGAACCAGTCGACGACGATCGCGACATCGAGTTCCTCGGGTTGCGCGTCCTGCGGTTCGACCGGCGTCTCGTCGCCGGGCGAGAGCATCAGTTTGCCGGCTTCCGGTTTGAAATAACGCTCGCCCTCGTCGCTCGCCGCATCGACCGCCGGCCAGCCTTGCACGTCGATACCTTCGGGCCCGTCGACGATCACGGCGGTGCGGCGCATCGGCTGCAGCCCGACCGGCTTTACGCCGGCCATTGTCGCGATCTCGTCGGCCCAGGCGCCGGCCGCGTTGACGATCACCGGTGCCTCGAACGCTTCGGCGTCGCTCGCGACATGCCAGACATTGCCCTTTCGCGCGATCGAGACGATGCGCACCTCGCAATGTGGCGCGCCGCCGACGCGCGACGCCATGCGCAGAAAGCCGCGATGGATCGCGTTCACATCCATCGCCAGCACGTCAGGATCGTAGAGTGCGGCGGCAATACCGTCCTGTCGCAGGATCGGGACGCGCTTGCAGGCAATGGCCGGATCGATCGGCTGCACGCGATGGCCGGGCCCCATCTCTGCGAGCTGCCGATCCAGCGCATCGACATTCTCTTCCGCCGCGAAGGTCAGCAGGCCGCGCGGTTCGAGCAACGGGTTCTCGCAGAAACCCTCCGGCGGCTCGAGGAAAAAATCGCGGCTGCCGGCGATCAGCGTGCGCACCAGCTTGTTGCCGTAATGCGGGGTCCAGAGCGCAGCCGAGCGCCCCGTAGCGTGATAGCCCGGCTGATCTTCCGCCTCGAGCAGCAGGACACGGCCGTGCGGCGCCAGATGGGCTGCCGCTGCTGCACCGGAAACGCCGGCCCCGATGACGATGAATTCCGCTGTCTCCGCCAAAACCCGGATCCCCCGTTGCCCGGCACCGACCACTGCCGCGCCGATCCTACCTGTCGCGGCCTGGATCGCAATGGCCGCGATGTGGCTGGGCAGGGGCGCGGTCCTGCGACTAGAGTTCGCGCCTGCAATTCAATCCGGGAGGATGCGGTCATGATCGTCAGACGGCTGGACGAGCTCGAAGGAACCGACAAGGCGACGAAGGTCGCGAACGGAACGGTGAGCGTCGTGCGCTACCTGCTGCGCGACGACGACGCAGGTTTCAGCGTGTCGGATGTGACGGTTCCGGCCGGCACCGACAATGTCCTGCACTACAAGCACCATATCGAAGCCAATCTGGTTCTAGAAGGCGAGGGGACGGTCGAAGACCTCGCAACCGGCAAGACACATCGCCTGACGCCCGGCACGATCTATGTCGTGTACCCGCAGGACCGGCACCGCGTCCTGTCCACGAAATCGATGCGCGTCATCAGCATCTTCAACCCGCCGCTCGCCGGGACGGAGAATCACGACAAGGACGGTGGCTATCCGCCGCCACGCTGACGGCGGGATTGAACGTCAATCGGTCGGCGAAAGGCTCACGCGCCGGCGCCGCGCGCCGCGACCGGCCAGATCCGTTCCACACGATCGCCGCGCACGCCGACATACCAGTCGTAGAGATTGACGGTCGGGTCGCAATGGCCGGGTATCAGCCACAGCCGATCGCCGAGACTGAGCGACAGGCCGGGCGCGAGTTCGAGATTGCCATGCTCGTCGGACGGGCCAGCATAGCGGATGCCGGCTGGCTTCTCGACCCGCGGCGGGCCCGATTCGAAGGTCATCGCCTTGAGGCCCGCATCGGCGATGGCGATGCCCGGTCGCGGCGCGCTCATCACGGTCGCCAGCACAAAGAGGCTGTTCTCGAAACCCGGTGCGAGGCCGGTCGTGCCGGCTGCACCGTAATCGGCATCCATGAAGATGTACGAGCCGGCCTGCAACTCGTTGAGCACGCCCAATTCGAGATCGATCATCAGCGAGCCGGTCCCGCCGCCCGCGACGATCGGACATTCGAGACCGGCCTCCTTGAGCGCGGCAATGGTCGTACGCGTGCTTTCGGCCGCGCGCTCGATCGCATCGCGCCGTTCGGCGTGGTCGCGGATATGCTGTGCGCCGCCGTGATAGGCCTGCAGGCCGCGAAAGCGCAGGCCCGACGTGGATGCCACGATGCGCGCGAGCTCGACCGCCGCCGCGCCGGGTGCGACGCCGCAGCGTTGGCCGCCGACCTCGATTTCGACCAGCACGTCGATTCGGTTGCCGGCGGCGACGGCGGCTGCACCGAGATCGCGCGCATTGCCGGCATCGTCGACGCAGATGCCGATCCGCGCGCGCGATGCCAGCGCTGCGACCCGCGCGATCTTCGCGGCACCGACCACCTGGTTCGAAATCAGAACGTCCTTGATGCCGCCCGCCACCAGGATCTCGGCCTCGGAAATCTTCTGCGAGCAGGCGCCGACGGCGCCGCGCGCGATCTGGTCGAGCGCGATCGCCGGCGATTTATGCGTCTTCGCATGCGGCCGCAGTCGCACCGGCTTGTCGTGCAGGATCGCCGCCATGCGATCGAGATTGCGCTCATAGGTATCGAGATCTACGACCAGCGCCGGCGTTTCGATCGTGTCGACGGTCATACCGGCGGCGGCGGGGCAGGGCTGCACCATGTTTCGTCCTCGCGATCGGTCAGGTCGGGCGTCGCTGTCTGGTGTGCGGGCCGGACCGTCGCCCGCGCGTCGTCTTTGCCATTCCGGGATCGGGTCTGTCGTTCACAGCGGGGCTGCTCGCGCTCAGCAGCCACGGATGAACCGCCGCACTCGCCTCGCGCCAGTTGAAATAGACCGGACGGGAGAATTCGTCCGCGCCGCGCACCGGATAAAGGCGTCCGGCCGCGACATGCGCCGCCGCGAGCCGCCACGGCAGATAGGCAGAACCGCCCTTGCGCAGCAGATGCTCGAGCGCCCAGCCGCTGGATGCATAGGTGATGCGCGGCGTGTCGTCGCCGGGCCAGGCCAGCCGGTGATCGCGCCGGAACGCCGGCCCCAGATCGACATAGATGTAGGCTGGATCCCAAGCCTGCACGTCGCGATCGATTGTCGCGACCTGCACCAGCGCATCGCGCATCGTCTCGCGGCTCGCCACGCCATCGCCGGTGACGGGCTCGAGCGAGAAAGCCACATCCACGAGGCCGCCCGAAAGCCAGCGTCGCATCTCGGCCGGCTCGCCGGGCCAGACTTCCAGCGCCATCTCGGGATGATCGCGTTCTACCGCATCGATCCATCGCTCGCCGATGCCGGTCCAGAGCTCGGGATGACAGGCGAGCGAGACGATGCCGAGAAACTCTTTCGGCAGTCCGACCGCCTTGCGGCCCTGATCCCAGGTCTGGAGCAACAGTTCGGCATGGCGCTCGAAGGCGAATCCCGCCTTGGTCAGCTGCGCGCCCTTGCGCGAGCGCACCAGCAGCCGCTGGCCGAGCGTCTCGTCCAGCGCATCGAGCCGCGCGGTCACCGTCGACTGGGTGACATTGAGCTGCTCGGCTGCCTTGTTCAGGTTGCCGGCCCGGACCACGGCCAGAAAGGTCTGGATCGCCGCGATGTTCATGGACAATAAATCGGATATTATGAATTAAATGTCAATTTAAATTCGTTTTACAGATTGTCGTTTTGGCGTCACTCTGGTTTTCGGAACGCCGAGGAGCCGGTTATGGAATTCAACCACTTCATCTCCGCCTATTACCCCGACACGAACTACGGCGGCGATCGTCTCTATGCCGACATGATCGAGCAGGCAAAGCTCGCCGATGCGCTTGGCTATGCGTCGGTGTCGATCCCGGAGCATCACCTGATCAACGTGCTGCTGACGCCGGCGCCGCTGCTGATGGCGGTGCATCTCGCCTCCGTCACCAAACATGTGAAACTGATGACGTCGGTCGTCGTGCTACCGCTGCACGACATGCGCACCTATGCCGGCGAAGTGGTCATGGCCGACATTCTCACGAACGGTCGCCTGATCCTCGGTGTCGGACGCGGCGCCTTCGCCGTCGAGATGGAACGTCTCGGTTCGCCGATTTCAGAATCGCGCGAGAAGTTCGACGAGTCGCTCGACCTGCTGCAGAAACTGTTCGCCGAGAAGGACGTGAGCTGGTCGGGCAAATACTATAGTTTCGAAGCGCTCACCGTGATGCCGCGACCCGTCCGCGACATCCAGCTGATGATGGCGGTGATGGTGCCCGAGGGCATCTATGCCTGCACGAAGCGCGGCTTCCATATCCAGACGACGCCGCTATCGGGCAGCCGCGAGATGATGCTCGGCCAAGTAAATTCGTTTCATCGCGCCAAATCCGAGATGGGCGAGGCGGGTGCCCATCTGACGCTCTCCTTGTCGCGTGTCACCTGGCTCGCCCGGAACGAGGCCGAGAAGCGGCGCATGGTCCAGATGGCTTTCGATTACTATTCGCGGTTCGACAATGTCTACACCGGCCCCGGCCTCGTCTCGGGCGGCGATATCCAGCCGCTCCCGCGCAAGCAGACGATCGAGGAGCTCGAAGAGAATCTGGTCGTCTGCACCCGCGACGAGATGATCGACAAGCTCGCCATCTATCACGAGGCCGGCGTCGACGAGATCATCCTCAACCAGAATGTGGGGACGTCGAACGAGGAAACGCTGGACAATATGCGTGCGATTGCCGAAGAGGTGATGCCGCATTTCTCGGCCCGCCGCCGGGCCATCGCCGCCGAGTAGAGGCCGCTGAACAGGCGCTGTCAGGTAAATCAGGGGGAAAGAAAACATGCCGATCGTCCGTGTCGAAATGTTCAAGGGCCGCACGCGCGAGCAGAAGCGCACGATGGTCAAGGCGCTGACCGATGCCATGGTGGAATCGACCGGCGCCAAGCGCGAA